>JALWSB010000098.1 GCA_027080345.1 Robiginitomaculum sp.
CATTTTCCAGCAGGGCCTGAAAAACCTGTGTGGTCAGATTGCGCGGCAACAAGACTTTGAGGATATCCTCCTCGTCCGGCTCGTACTCATAAGAGGCACCGCCAAGGTCCGGTGCCGCCGTCTCCCCGTCGAGAGAATCCTTGGCCGGAATAAGCGTTTGCAAGGCCGGTTTTTGCGAAATAACCGAGTGAAAACGCGAAAAAATCAATGTACATACATCAAATTCACCGGCTTCAAAAAGCTCCAGTATTTTGTGGGAAATCGAAGCGGCAATCGACGAATCAATATACCGGTGTTCGCGCAAACTGATCATATCAATGACCAGCGAGCCGAACGGGCCTCTTAATTGCTCATAGGCCTTGGACCCGACGCACAGGATTTTGACGGTTTTACCCGCGCCCTGCAAACGCGTAACTTCCATGCGGGCGCGGCGCGCAATGGCCCCGTTAAAGCCACCGCACAGACCACGATCCGCGCTGGCCACAACCAGCAAATGCGTATCATCGCGCCCCGTACCGATCAGCAATTGCGGCGCCCCGGGACGCCCATCCATTGCCGAGGACAAATTGCCAACCACCGCGCCCATACGCGCCGCATAGGGCCGCGCGGCCTCGACCGCCTCTTGCGCCCGGCGCAGCTTCGCCGCCGCAACCATCTGTTGCGCCTTGGTAATTTTCTGAATGGATTTTACGCTATCAATGCGATCGCGAAATTCCTTCAAACTGGCCATGAGGCTTTTCCTTAATTACGCAGCTTTAAGCAAAACGCTTGGCGAACGCGTCAAGCGCGGATTTAAGCTTGTCTTCAATCTCGCTTGTCAGCGCCTGTTTCGTGGTGATATCGTCAAGAAGATCGGCATGATCCGCGTGCAAAGTGCGCAAAAACTCTTCTTCAAAACGAAGAATGTCGGCAACCTCGACCGTGTCCAGATAGCCACGTGTACCCGCATAAATCATGCACACTTCTTCGGCCAAGGACAAAGGCGAAAATTGCGGTTGCTTGAGCAATTCCGTCAACCGCTCCCCACGATCCAGCATGGCCTTGGTGGCCGCATCAAGATCAGAGCCAAATTTGGCAAAAGCGGCCATTTCACGGTACTGGGCCAACTCGCCCTTGACCGGTCCGGCGACCTTTTTCATGATTTTGGTTTGCGCAGACGAGCCAACCCGGCTGACCGACAGGCCGACATTCACCGCCGGGCGAACGCCCTGATAGAAAAGGTCGGTTTCAAGGAATATCTGCCCGTCCGTGATCGAGATCACATTGGTCGGGATATAGGCCGAAACGTCATTGGCCTGGGTTTCAATGATCGGCAAAGCCGTCAAGGAACCACCGCCGTTTTCATCACTGAGCTTGGCGGCGCGCTCCAAAAGGCGCGAATGCAAATAGAACACATCACCCGGATAAGCTTCACGGCCTGGCGGACGACGCAGAAGCAAAGACATTTGCCGATAGGCCACCGCCTGTTTGGAAAGATCATCATAAACGATCAGCGCGTGCATACCGTTATCGCGGAAAAACTCGCCCATGGCGCAACCGGCAAACGGGGCCAGATATTGCAATGGGGCCGGTTCCGATGCGGTCGCGGAAACAACGATAGAATAGTCCATCGCGCCATTTTCTTCGAGCGTTTTAACAATTTGCGCCACGGTCGAGCGCTTTTGCCCGATGGCGACGTAAATACAATAAAGCTTTTCGCTTTCGTTATCGCTCTCATTGATTTTTTTCTGATTGAGAATGGTATCAACAGCAATGGCTGTTTTGCCGGTCTGACGGTCACCAATAATCAGTTCGCGCTGGCCACGGCCAATCGGGATCAGCGCATCAATCGCCTTGATGCCGGTTGCCATTGGCTCGAACACTGATTTCCGCGGGATGATACCCGGTGCCTTGACGTCCACGCGGGCGCGTTTTTTGGCCTTGATCGGCCCCTTGCCGTCAATCGGCTCGCCCAGCGCATTAACCACCCGGCCAAGCAGTTCCTTGCCAACGGGAACGTCAACAATTTCCCCCAGACGTTTAACCGTATCGCCTTCACGAATACCCCGGTCTTCGCCAAAAATAACCACGCCGACATTGTCGCGCTCCAGGTTCAGCGCCATGCCTTTGACGCCGCCGGGAAATTCAACCATTTCACCGGCGCGCACTTCGTCAAGGCCGTAAACACGGGCGATACCATCGCCTACCGAGAGCACCTGCCCAACATCAGAGACCTTGGCCTCTTTGCCGTAATTTTTAATCTGTTTTTTGAGTATTGCAGAGACTTCTGCAGCCCGGATATCCATGGAACTAACTTTCCTTCAATGCCAGTTTGAGACCGGCGAGTTTTGATTTGATCGATGAATCGAACATACGCGAACCTATTTTGACGATCATGCCGCCAAGCAAAGCAGGATCAACCTGAGTGGTCACGTCTACATCCTGCCCCAATGCTTTTTTCAAGGCCCCTTCAAGGTCCTTTTTCTGTTTGGCGCTCATCGCCTGGGCCGTCGTCGCTTGCGCGTGCATGGTGCCACGCTGCGCCGCACACAAAGCGACAAAACGATCAACCATATGCGACAACTCACCGGCGCGCTTACCTTGCGCCGCCGCCCCGACAAAACTGTGCGTCAGGGCGCCAAGCCCCGCCTTTTTAGTGATTTGCGTAATAACAGCAGCCTTGTCCGCAACGCTGACAACCGGTGAGCCCAACACATCGGCCAATACCGGATGGGCAAGCAAAATCGCCTTTAATGACGCCAGTTCACTTTCAACAACGTCGACAATACCCGCATCCTGCGCCAGCGCGAACAGCGCCGTAGCGTAACGGTCCGCCGCACCAGATGATTTCACGTTCTGGTCTGACACTCTTTATCCACTCGCTGTCAAAATGAGTCTCCGCAAACAGCGACAACTCAACATGTTGTTTTACTGTGAGTTTTTACCGCAAAACCACCTGTGCTTTGCGGTCTTTTCCCACAACCCGGCGGGGGCATAGCACGCCCATACCGACCCGGCAAGACAGTGACGGCAGCATAGCCCGAAAATGCCACATAAAGACAGGCCAAAGCCGGGGTAGCAAGACCGCAAAAAAGCACTGATTTATGTTATTTTGTGCTCGTCTACGGCTCCTTAACCTATTTATGCCAATGTACCTGCCTAATTCGGGGAAAGGTGGGCTTGATGTCTCCTATTCGTATTACAGATCTGGCGATGTTTCGCTCGCGCACCGCGTGGGTTATCATGGCCGTGGTCTTGACCTTTGTCATGGTCGCAGGATTAGGCCTGACGGTGCGCAAAGCCACAATAGGCGTTTCGCGCGCCTCTACGGCCAGCGCCAACCTTGCCCGCATCCATGCGGACCTTGTTTCCATTGGTCAGGAACAGTCTTACGTTATCTCCGCCGCCAGTGAGAACGGTGATCGACGCTGGGAAAGCCGTTATCGCAGCCTGAGCGCCCAATTGGATAAACGCCTGAATGACGCCAAAGCCCTGAATATCAGCGCATCCGTCAATGAGGCCGCCAAAGCCGCGCACCGCGCCCGGCAATTGATGATTATCGCCGAAAACAAGGCATTTGCCCAATTGCGCGTTGGAAATAAAGGCAATGCAAGCCAATTGATTAACGATCCGCGCTACCGCATGCACGCGGATTCTTACAAGCAAGCCGTAGACAAACTTCTTAAAGCCGCCTGGGACAATGTGGGTATCCAGCGCCGCGCCGCCATGCGCACTATCAATATCGCCTTGATTTCCACGGTTGTCATGCTTGGGGTCCTTAGCCTGATCTGGTATGCTATTTTGCAGGATGCCCAGCGCCGCGGCAAAGCGCTGGCGCGCGCCCAGGCCGAACTTTTGACCTATCGCGACAAGCTCGAACAGCGGGTGCGCGAACGCACCACAGCTTTGAAAAGAGCCAAAGACAAGGCGGTCACCGCCAGCAAGGCCAAATCAGACTTTCTGGCCATTATGAGCCACGAAATTCGCACGCCGCTCAACGGCATTCTGGGAATGTCCAAAGTCCTGGCTGATACGGCGCTGGATGATGCACAAAGCGAAATGCTCACCGTAATTGAAACATCGGGCAAGTCTTTGCTGACTATCCTTAATGATGTTCTGGATTTATCGAAAATTGAATCGGGTCAGTTCGAGTTGCAAAGTACCGAATTTACCATTGAAGATATTACCCGCACGACGCTTGATCTTTTTGAAACGGCGGCGCAGGACAAGGGGCTGAAATTCGAGGTTGAAAGTGATATCAACCCCGAAAGTTGTTTCAAAGGCGATGCGGCCCGGATCCGCCAGGTTTTGAACAATCTCATTTCCAATGCCATCAAGTTTACTGAAAAAGGCAGCGTCACAACGGTTCTTCACGAAGCAACAGACAGCAATGGGCAAACAAATCTGTGCTTCTCCGTGCGCGACACCGGCATGGGTATTCCAGAGAAGGACATTGCCACCATTTTTGACCGCTTCACCCAGGTTGATTCATCCTTAAGCCGTAACTTTGGCGGTACCGGCCTTGGCCTTTCCATCTGCAAGGAACTGGTTGAGCGCATGGATGGCGAGATTGATCTTAAAACAGTAGAGGGTGAAGGCAGCTGTTTTCGCTTTTTTGTCCCCATTGAGAAAATGCAAGACATGCAGGTTGAAAAGGCCGAAAGCAGTCAATCCGCCAATGGTGCAAACAAAAACACCAAAGCCAAAAAACGTCCTTTGCGTATTCTGGTGGCCGAGGACAACCCGACAAACCAGACCGTTATCAAAGCCATTTTGAGCCATGCCAATGCCGATGTGACATTTGTCGAAGACGGACAGGAAGCGGTAAAAACATGGCAGGCAAAGGCCTTTGATCTGGTATTAATGGATATTCAAATGCCGCAAATGAACGGCGTTGAAGCCACCCAGGCCATTCGTGCCATCGAGGCGGGCAAACATATGGATAAAACCCCCATTGTGGCCGTGACCGCCAATGCCATGCCGCACCAGCGCGACGAATATCTGGCCGCGGGCATGGATGAACATGTCGCCAAACCTATTGAGCCAAAACGCCTGTTTGCCGCCATGAAACTGGTTTTGAACAATAAGAACGCCAATCAGAATACCGATGCGCAAAACCGCGCCGCTGGCGGCCAGGGCTAACCGTCCACCCACTACAAAAACGAATAGGGGTCGATATCGATCTTCAGGCGCACGCCGGACGGCAGTTTGACCCGTGCGCGCCAGGCTGCTGCATAGGCTGATAAATCCACATGCGGATCGGCCCGCGCCAACAGGCGGCGCCGATAGCGCCCGCGCACCTGCGCAAAAGGCGGTGTCCCCGGCCCCCACACTTCCACCCCTTCGGTACGCGGTGCGGCGGCGGCCAGCAGGCGCGCCGCCTCGACCGCCTGCCCCTCGTTTGGCGCACTGACAATCAAGGCCGCAAGACGGCCAAAGGGTGGAAAGCCCATCTCTTCACGCAATTCCAATTCTGCCGCAATAAAGCCTTCCCGATCCCCGCAGCACAAGGCCGCAATGGCTTCGTGTTCAGGCTGGTGTGTTTGTAATAAAACCCGCCC
>JALWSB010000099.1 GCA_027080345.1 Robiginitomaculum sp.
GCCCCAATGATTATCGTAGGGGATTGTAGATAATGCGGCCTGTAAAGGGCAATAGCCTCTTCGGCACCATCATTATCAACATCTGCAAATACAATATTTTCTATATTAATTTTGTATTTTGCTCCCTTAAAAACTTCGGGATAATCCTTATCAAGAAGATAGCTTTTAAGGGCTTCAACCTTGTCTGACACGGTGCGCGCCTGCGCCAGACCATGAATAAAAAAGAATATAATAATCAATATAATACGCATATTCTGCACCTTTTTATTGAGGTGCATATAACCAATCACCTCATTGAAACAAGCATCAATGCCCGGCCGCAGGCTTCTTTGGCGCGTGGAAACCGCCTTGGGTATTGGCTACCATCAGGGCGAAGGCGGCGTAGACGGCGACATTTTGCGCCAGATCGTCCGGGTCAATCTTGTCCAGTGTATCGTCCGGCGTATGGTGCAGATCAAAATAGTCCCAGCCGTTTTGCACCATGGAGACCGCCGGAACACCCGCCGCCGAAAGCGCCGAAACGTCCGAGCCACCGCCCGCCGTGCGCTTGCCCGGTAAAACCGCCAGGGGCCGCAAGACCTGTAAAATCGCGTCGGCTTTGGCCTCGTCTTCCCTGGCAATGCCAGTATCCATGCGCCAGATGCGCCCGGAGCCAAAATCGGATTCAGACACCATGATGATTTGCGACAGCGTGTCCTTGTGCGCCGCGACATAGGCTTTGGCCCCGATCAGGCCCGGCTCTTCGGAGCCAAACAAGACCACGCGAATGGTGCGTTTTGGCGCGCCCTGATCTATGATCAATTTGGCCGCTGCGGTGACAATCGCCACCCCGGTGCCGTCATCAATCGCCCCGGTGCCTTCGTCCCAGCTATCAAGGTGCGCGCCCAAAAGCACCACCTCGTCCGGGTACTCACTGCCCGTAACTTCCGCCACCACATTGCCCGATGCGACTTTGCCAAGGGCTTTGGAACTCATGGTCAGGCTTAAGGAGACATCCGCCTTCAACGCCAAAAGACGGGCCAATTGGTCGGCGTCATTATTGCTCAAGGCGGCGGCGGGAATGCGCGGCGCATCGTCCGCATAGTGCAGGCCCCCGGTATGGGCATTGCGATGATAATCGGTCCCGGCAGAGCGGATCAGCAGGGCCAGCGCGCCTTTTTTCGCGGCAATCGATGGCCCGGCAGCGCGTTTTTGCACCGCCACACCATAGCCGCGCCCTTCTTGTGTGCGGGTCATCACCTCGTCAACAAAAGCAATTTTCCCGGTCAGACTGTCCGCCGGGGCCGCTTTTAGCGCCGCCAGGGTATCAAACCGCACCACTGAAGCGGTAATGCCGCCAACCGGCGTGCCGATAGAGCCACCCAGCGCCGTCGCCACCAGCCGTTGCGGGTAGGGATCGCCCACCAGAAGGGATATGGTCCCGCGCCGCCAGCCCTCCATTTCAAAATCTTCCACATGAACATTGGCAAAGCCCAGCCCGTTCAGTTTTTTAACCGCCCAGTCCCGCGCCCGTTTTTCCGCCGCCGAGCCAGCCAGGCGCGGCCCCACCTCGGTGGTCAGGCTTTCCACCAGATCAAAGGCAAGGGGGCTTTTTTGCGCCGCGTCAATCAGGCTGCGCGCCGTATCGGCATCCTCATCCGCCTGAGCGGCAAAGGCATATCCGGCCAGAAAAAGCCCGGCGCACAGGGCGGTGGTCAGTCGTTTCATGATGGCTCTCCTGTTTTTTCAAAGACTATGCTTTTCGTCCCCCTTGCGCCAGTCCGCGTTTACATAAAATCAAACATGCCGCCCGGTAGCGGGCTATGCCCGCCTTGTAAATTCCATATTTTGGGTAAATAGATTAAGCTGAGGGCCAGACCACCTATGGAGAGATTCATGAGACCTATCCAAAACATCATCAAGGCAAGCTTGTTTTTGGCGGCTGTTTTTTCCGCGTCCAGCGCTATCGCCGGGCAAAGGAATTACACGCTGGTTTGTAATGGTCAGGGCATGAGCGCCCATTACGACTTGAAATACCCGCTGTTTAACGCCCCGACGGTGCAGGTGTTTTTCAAAAAATCGCCCTGGGCCGCCAGCCAGAAAAAACCACCTGCCAATAGCTGTGCCTGGGTTGATCGCCCGCTTTCTTCGTCCGAGCCGAGTTATTTTTTCTATAAAAACACCGGCGAATTATTTGGTGATGTCACGGTGACATCGCACGGGATGGAAGCGACCTTGCACGGCGGCGGTGGCTCAAGGCGAACCGCCGATGCGGCCAGAATGCTGACCGCCATTCGCCAGGGTCAATTGTTTTATGTTCAGGCCCATTCTGAACCGCTGAAAAACGGGTCGGCGGGGCAAAAGGCTTTGATCATCAGTCGTTATGGACCTTGAGCATTGCGCTTGCCAGTCATGCGCTGGCGCGCAATACTGGTTAGGTCATGGCTGCACCCAAAGCGGCCAACGCAATACCATGAGGGGAAATCATGAACGCTAATCATTTTGCCCTGGCCGCGCTTATTGGTGCCGCCAGCATGTTAACCGCCGCTTGCCAACAAAAAACACAAGCGCCAGAGGAAGCAACAACCGCAGACCCGGCGGCAACGCCCGCCGCCGCGGAAAAACCCGTCAGCGTGACAGACATGCCTTACGAGGTGTCTGCGCAAACGCTGGGGGCGCGCATTGCCGAAATTTCCGACGATAAATATGAAGGCCGCGCCCCGACCACGCCCGGCGGCATCGCCGCCAGCCAATGGGTGGCCGACGAAATGGCCCGCATCGGTCTTAAAGGCGCGGTTGACGGCTCGTTTTTTGAGCGCGTTCCGCTGGTCGAAGCCACCCTTGATGAAGGCGCTTCGCACCTTGATCTGAGCGTCAATGGCGAGGCCCTGCCGATGACATTTGGCACGGATGATATTTTCTGGACCAAGCAAATCGCCCACGAGTTGAATTTTGCCGACACCGATGTGGTCTTTGTCGGCTATGGCATTGTCGCCCCGGAATATAACTGGAATGATTATGCGGGTCTTGATGTAAAGGGTAAAACCGTGGTCATGCTGGTCAACGATCCGGGCTTTGCCACCCATGACCCGGCGCTGTTTAACGGCAAGGCCATGACCTATTACGGCCGCTGGACCTATAAATATGAAGAGGCGGGCCGTCAGGGCGCTGCCGCCGCCATCATTGTTCACGAGACCGCCCCGGCCAGTTACCCCTGGGCCGTGGTGTCAGGCTCCTGGGCCGGCGCGCAATATGATCTGGAGCGCCCCGATGGCGGCGCGGACCGCACCAAAATGGAAGGCTGGATCAGCCATGACACGGCGGTAAAACTGTTTGCTGCTGCGGGCTCTGACTATGAGGCGATGAAGGCCGCCGCTGCCAAAAAGGGCTTCACCCCCAGCCGCATGAACGGGGTCAAGGCGTCGGGCAAGGTTGTCACAAACATCAAACATCTGGTGTCGCGCAATGTGGCGGGCATTATCCCCGGGGCCAAACATCCTGATGAATATGTGCTCTACACCGCCCATTGGGACCATTTAGGCAAAAAGGATGTCGGCGAGGGCGAAGATGGTATCTTTAACGGCGCGGTGGATAACGGCACAGGTGTTGCCGGTATTTTGGGTATTGCCGATGCCTTCATGCACCAGGAAACGCCCCCGGATCGTTCGATCCTGATTATGTCGGTAACTGCCGAGGAATCGGGCCTTCTGGGTTCGGCCTATTTTGCCGAAGACCCGTTTGTGCCGCTTAAAAACATCGTTGGCGGGGTCAATATCGATGCGCTTTTGCCCATGGGCCGCACTCTTGATATGGAGGTTGTCGGGGCCGGATCGTCCGAAATTGAGGATATTCTCAAAGAAAAAGCAGCCTTGCGCGGCAAGCACCTTGTGCCTGATCAAACCCCTGAAGCGGGGCATTTCTATCGTTCGGATCATATCAGTCTGGCGAAAAAAGGCGTGCCTATGCTGTATGGCTCCGGCGGTGAGGATTTGCGCGATGGCGGCGTCGAAGCGGGCAAGGCCTTTGCCAAGGACTATGTGGAGCATCGCTATCACAAACCCACCGATGAGTATTCACCCGATTGGGATTTAACCGGCATGGCCGAAGATCTGAGTATTCTTTACGAAGTCGGTGAAGCGATGAGCCATGAAGGCGTCTGGCCGAACTGGTATGAAGGCAATGAGTTTCGCGCCCTTCGCGATAAAATGCGCGGAGCGGATTAACTTAACTCGCCTTCGCCAGAACGGGCGCACATTCGCTCTCTTTCATCGCGGTGATTTGCGCCAGAACATCGTATAGCTCCGCCGGGCGGATGGGCTTGTTAATATGCCCGTCCATCCCGGCGGCGGCGCTTTGCGCGTGGTGTTCACTCAGGGCATTGGCACTGACCGCATAAATCGGTACTTTGCCATACGCCCCATCAAGTTTACGGATTTCCTGCGTTGCGCCAACGCCATCAAGAACCGGCATTTGCATATCCATAAAGATCAAATCAAACAGCTCTGCCGCCGCCCGCTCGGCGGCTTGCAACCCATCGGCAACGCAGGTCACATCATGGTCATTGGCCTCAAGCAGCTTGCGAATAAGAAACTGGTTGTGCGGGTTATCTTCGGCGACAAGGATTTTCAAAGGAAGCGGTGGCATATCCTCAATATCGTCCGCCCCCCTATCATCGGCTTCGGCGTTTTGTTCCTCCGTTTTGGCCAGGGTCAAAGGAATATCAATCCAGAATGTGCTGCCCTTGCCTTCTTCGCTATCGACGCCGATGCGGCCGCCCATTGCCTCGCTCAAGGTTTTGCAAATGGCCAAGCCAAGACCCGTGCCGCCAAATTCGCGGGTGATAGAGCCATCCGCCTGACTGAAGCGCTCAAAAATAACCTCGCGCACATCTGGCGCAATGCCAATACCGGTATCCGCAACCATCAGGATCAGGCGCGGATTATCACTACCACCTTTACGCTCTGCTTTTACCAATATCCGGCCTTTGGGGGTGAATTTAAGGGCATTGGACACAAGATTGCTGATGATCTGGCGCAAGCGCCCCGCATCGCCCATAATCATATCGGGCAGGGCCGCATCGCCCTCAAAGCGCAAATCAACCCCTTTGTCTTGCGCCGGAGCATAAAATGGCTCCAGCGCCTGTTCGATCAGATCAGGCAGCTTATAGGCGCTCTCATTAAGGGTGAACGTGCCCTGTTCATAGCGACTGAAATCGAGAATATCATCAATAATATTAAGCAGCGCATCGGCGGAGCTGCGGGCGATTTGCGCATATTCACTTTGTTCTTCGGTCAGCTCCGTCTCGCCCAGAAGATACAGCATGCCGACCACCGAATTCATTGGCGTGCGGATCTCATGGCTCATCGTGGCCAGAAAATTGCCCTTTGCCTCGGCCGCCTGCAACGCCTCTTTTGACGCGGCCTGCGCCTCTTTTGCGTATCGCTCCGCCTGCCCCAGCGCATCATGCAGTAAAACCTGTTTGCGCCGCAGGCGAATGATCAGGGCCAGGGTTTTGGCAAAAGATTCCAGAAAATTCACATGATCATCAGATCGCGCCGTGCCATCGGGCAAATACACAACGATCACCCCCAGCACATCCTTGCCATACATAATCGGCACGTTGTAATGGCCATGCGGCTTCATATCCGGGGCCGCTGTTTCATGACGCTCATCAATGCAGGCCGCATGTTGGGTTTTCTTTTCCAGCGCGGCGCGGCCACACAAACACTGGCCCGGCTTAACTTTCGCACATTTTTCTTGTAACGCCCCCAGCTTGTGCGCCGCTTTCAGCCGCAACAGGCCCGTCTCTTCATCGGCCAGAAAAATACCGCCCTTTTGCTCAAATCTCAGCCAGGACACGTCCAGTAAAAGCGCCAGGGCCTTATCCAGAATATCCTCTATACGCTCTGTACCACAGGCCATTTCGTAGAGGGATTTAAGGCAGACCGCATTTTCCGCCTCCTGCTTGCGCACTTCGTGCCGCATAACCATTTCGCTGACATTGGTGCGCACCGAGGTAAAGCCGCTGACCTTGCCGGTATTATCGCGTATCGGCGTAATCGTCGTATCGACCCAATAGAGATCACCATTTTTTGCCCGGTTGCGAATAATCCCGCGCCATAAGTCACCGGCCTTGATTTTGGCCCACATTTTTTCAAAAAACTCCGGCGGGTGATAGTCGGAATTGATCAGTTTATGGGTTTTGCCAACCAGCTCTTCGCGGCTATACCCCGACATGGCGATAAAATTCTCATTGACATCCGTAATCACCCCGTCCGCATCGGTAATGGCGATTATCGAATGCGCATCCGTGGCCGCATGAACGGAAGCCGCAAAGCCGTCTTTAGCTGCTTCATCCCCGATGATTCTGTTTTCTGGCATCAGACTGTCCCTGCCCATCTCCCATTTGAGGAAGTATGTATAATTACACGTTATACGTGTTATGCCGCGAACAGGGTTTCGAAGTGGTAAATTTTGGATTGTATTTTGTACAAATACATCTTTTGTGGATGATGCCACCATACCCTCTGTTCAGGGCCATTGATTTACCTGCCATCGGCTCCCATGCTAACAATACTGTATAACCATGTATCGCCGGGGCTTTTATGCAAAAACACATTCACCTGACCATACGCATTTGCGCCATTACAACCGCCGCCGTCATTGCCGGCTGGATTGTTGTCGCTCTGCTTTTACCCATATTCGGCCTGCATTTATGGCAGCAGGAGGCGGAGCTGCAAGGGCGCACGTCTTTGCGATTTTCACGCGCCGCCTTGCCGTTTGAAAACAAGGCCGATCTCGATGCCTCTTTGCCGTTTATGGCCGGCGCGGTTCTGGATGTGGACAATGACGGGCGCGAGGAGGTTTTTCTGGGCGGCGGCAAGCACCAGAATGACGGCCTGTTTCGCCTCGAAAATGGTCGCTTCGTCAACATTACCGATGGTCTTTTCCCGCCCAAAGCCGATGGCGATGCCAGCATGGGCGCCGCCAGCCTTGATATTAATGATGACCAATTGCCAGATATTTTTGTCGCCCGCGAAAGTGGCCTGTGGCTTTATGAAAGCAGCCCGGATGGCTATAAGGCGCGGTTTTTGAGCACCATGCCGCAAGATAATACGGTGCCGCTCTCCATTGCGCTGGGTGATGTCAACGGCGATGGCTGGGTGGATTTTTATGCCTCGGGCTATATCCGCAATGACCTTGTCGAGGGGACAACGATTTTCAACAAGCCATATGGCGGGTATTCAGCGCTGTTTATCAATAATGGTGACAATAGCTGGCACGATTCTACCAAAGAGGCCGGACTGTTTCGCCAGCACAATACCTTTAGCGCGGTTTTTGCCGATCTTGATAATGACCATGACAGCGATCTGGTCATCGCCCAAGATACCGGCCATGTGGAAATGTATGCCAATGACGGGCGCGGCCATTTTAGCCCCATCCCCAACCCGTCGGTTTTTTCCTATCCCATGGGCGTCGCCGCCGGTGATTATGACAATGACGGACTTATTGATCTTTATTTTTCCAATGTTGGTCACACCATGCCCGCGCCGCTTGTGCGCGGCGATCTGACCAAAGACCAGCCCTTTAATCCCGACTATATGCTCTTTCATAATGAGGGCAATTTGCGCTTTACCGATCAGGCCCGCGCCCGGCACGCGGCGCGCTATGGCTTTGGCTGGGGCGTTGTGTTTGCGGATATGAACCTTGATGGCCGCGAAGATATTCTGGCGGCCCAGAACTATGCCCGCTTCCCGAGCTTTCTGGCCACCACCTATCCGGGCAAGCTCTTGCTGCAATATGCCAACGGCCGTTTTCGCCCGGTTGAAAAGCGCAGCCACGCCAAAAACAATCATTATGGCATTGCCCCGCTTGTCGGTGATTATAATAATGACGGCCAGCCGGATCTGGTATGGGCCAATCTGGCCGGCCCGGCCCGCGCTTATCTTGGCAGGCCAGGGAAGAACCACTGGCTGAAAGTGCGCCTGCCCAATACCACCCGCTCATTAAACGCCATTGTGACATTGACCACTGATGAGGGCCGCACGCTCACCAAACAGCGCATTGCCAGCCAAGGGTTAAACTCGGACCAAACGCGCGATCTTGTGTTCGGGCTGGGCACGGCCAGCGCCATCAAAACCTTGCGTATCCAGTATCAGGACGGGAAAGACATCACCATCACCGCCCCGGCCATTGACCAGCTTTTGCTGGTCGGCGCGGCGCCATGAGCGCGCAAAAATCCTTGAAAGCCTTCATCGCCGGGTCCAGCTTTCCGGCGCTGGCGATACCGTTTTTTGTCCTTGGTATGGCCATGTTGCTCCGCCCGGAACAAAACTTCCCGCCGCAATTTTTATTATGGATCATGCCAGTCATTATGGGGCTTTGGAATATCGCTCTTGTACGCCTTGCGCCGCGCCTGCCCGGCAAAGGCAATGCCGCCACGTATTGGCTGGCGGGTGCTGTGCTGGGGCTTTTATTCACCATTGCCGGGGTCAGCACCGGTGCGCCGGGAAAACTCTATAATCTGCATGGCGACATGGCCTTTACGATTATGCCTGTCGGTATTTTTGCCCACGCTTTTGTGTGGGGTGTAATGGTCTATAATGTTAACCGTCTTTTGGGGGTGAAACCATGATTACGCGCGCGCAAAAATCACTTCTTGTCTATTCAGGGCTTGTCGGGCTGCTTGGTGCTTTGCTGGTTGGTGGCGGCGAATTTTTATTGCAATTTTCGCCCGATGGCGGCTATGCAGACCCGGAGTATCGCTGGATGGCCAGCATCCCCGTTTCGCGCCTGACTCTTGGTCATTTTTTGGCAATTTTAAGTGCGCCGCTCTACCTTGTTGGCTATTGGCACCTTGGCCAGATGCTCAAACCCGGAGGGGTGCGCGCTGCACGGCTGGTGACCTTGATGGGCGGCTATGGCTTTATGGTCGGCGCGGTCTGGATCGGCCAGCGCGCCTTTTTGGGCGTTACCGCCCGCGCCATTGCCGATGGCAGCGCGGCGCCAGATTTATTGCACACCATGGCGGGCCTTAACGAGCCATTGGTCAATGTCCTGCGCATTGTCATGGTGGTGGTGTCACTGATCTGGATTGTGCAAATCGCCCGCGGCCACACCCACTACCCGCGTTTCATGGTCCTGTTCAGCCCGGCAGCTTTGCTGGCAGCCATTTTCGCCCTCTTTTTCTGGCAGCCGCAAATTGGTAATTTCACCATGCCGACGGCCATGAACACGGCGCACGCCGTGTTGTTTGCGCTCTCAACGCTGGTTGCCCTGAGCTTGCGCGCCAAAACAGAAGAAAAACCAGAAAAGGAAGAAACCGAAAAAGAGGCTTAACGCTTAAGAGGCGCGAACCTTGGCGACGAACTCGCGCACCTTGGCGCCCAATTGTTCGGTTTGCAGCGTCATTTCAACCGTCGATTCGTGCGTTTCGTTGGAATGTGCCTCGGTTGTCGAGACGGCTTGCGCCAACGTGGAAACCGCCGCCGAAACCTCTTTGGAATGTCCGGCGGCGCGGCGAATGCTTTCGCTGATTTCGCCTGTGGTTGCCGATTGTTCCTCGGCGGCAGAAGCGACCGTCGACAGGCGCTCTTCTATTTGCTCGATTGAGGTCGCCACTTTGCCGATCTGCGCCACACAGGTTTGAGCCACATCCTGAATTTCATGGATCTGGACGCCAATATCCTGGGTCGCCCGTGTTGTTTGCTCGGCAAGGTTTTTGACCTCGCTGGCCACCACAGAAAAGCCGCGCCCGGCATCACCGGCCCGCGCGGCCTCGATGGTGGCATTCAACGCCAGCAAGTTGGTTTGTTCGGCAATGTCCTGAATAATCTGCACAATGCCATCAATTTTGCCAGCCGCTTCCCCAAGGCTGCGCACCACTGTATTTGATTCATTGGCCGCGGAAACCGCATCCTGGGCAAAACTGGCCGAAGAGGTGATCTGGCTGGTCACATCCTGTATCGAACTTTTCAATTCATCCGTTGCCACCGCAACCATTTCGATATTGTCGGCGGATTCTTGCGAATATTGCGCCGCGTGACCAACATCACGGCCCGATGCACGCGCCGTATCGGCCAGCTCAAACGCATTGGCCTGCATCGACCCGGCGGCGGATGCCACCGTGTCGACCATTTCGGTTACCGACATTTCAAAACTGTCGGCAAGCGCGTTGAGCATGGCGACACGTTCTTCTTCGGCCCGTTTTTCTGCCTCGGCATTTTGTGCCCGTAGCCGTTCCGCCTCGATCATATTTTCGCGAAAGACAACAACCGCACCGGCCATGTCGCCGATTTCATCTTTTTGTCCCTCTGCACGCAAAGTCACAGTCGCATCACCATTGGCAAGCCGCAACATGGCGCGGGTCATCACCTTGATCGGCTCGACGACCAGGTAAAACATTCCCGCTGCCACTGCACCCAGAACCAATAACATGCCGATCATTACAGGAAAGGCCAGTCGCAAAGAAGCCTTTGACGCCGCCAGAGCCGATTTACGGTTACCTTCCGCTTTGCTCTCCAATTCGCCAACCAGAACGCCGAGGGCTTTATCGACATCAGCAACATGCCCCCGGGCCTTGGCCATCAGCGCATTACCGGCTTTGCGTTCATCCATAATGTATTCATCAAGGGCGGAAAGCGACAGCTCCTCAATTTCATCAGCTTTGGCTTTGATCGTTTTTGTCAAATCCGGGGCCGCCGCCTGCAATTCATCAAGTTCCGCAAACAAACGGGTTTTGGCACTCGCTGCGGCATCAACGGAAGCATCTTCGAGGCTGTTGGCCAGTTCGACATTCCAGTATTTCATGTCGTCAAAGGCTTTCGCTGCCGCATGCCCATGCCGCAAAATATCAAGCGTTTTACCTTGTGCTGCAACGGCCTTGGCACTGGCGCTGCTTTTTGCCCGCAAATAAAGACCTGACCCAATAGCGACAGCCGCGACACATAAAAGCAGTGTCGCGACTTTCAGGATGATGGGGATATTCCGAATTACTTTGGGCATTCCTACTCCAGTTTTCCTAGTCTTCACACGCAGTCCAAAAGAAGTGTTAACGACCTCTTTTGGGCGCTATTGATCCGAAAACTGAAGCAGAATTTTGCCGCCCTCAATGGTTTGGGCATCGGCCAGTGGGAAAATACCAAACGCCCCGGGGTTTTTACCTATCTGGCGGGCCAAAATACGGCCCGACCCAATGGCGCGCGGCGGTGTTTCCCCGCTGATTTGCTTGAGTTTCAGCCAATGCCCTTCCAGTTCATTGGCGCTCATACCCAGTACATTTTTCATGAAAGCCAATTGCTCGGGCGAGTCATCAGCGCGCCCGAAAGGCAAAGCCTCATCACCACTTGGCCAGGACGAGGATTCTTTCAGGTAAAGGCGTTTTATCTGGGTTTTGAGGCCCGCATCATCGGCACTATATGTATTACCCGCATTAACCACGACCGCAAAATCATCGGCCTGGGCAATAGCACTGCCAATGAACATACCGGCGAGGGTTGCCAGGGTCAGCGCAAATTTTTTCAATATCTTGTGCATGGTACTGCCCTTAAAAGTTAAAGGTTGTTGAAAGTTGGAAAACGTGCGTGTCCGCTGCTGGTATGCCGGTGTCCTTTGTCGCCCGATGCCAACGGTAAATACCCCGAATGTGCGCGTTATAAATCGGCCGGAAGGTCAGGCCCAAAGCATTTTCAATGCTTTCGCCGCCAAGTTTGCCTGTATCAAGATAGTCAAACCGGTAAAACGCCGTCCATTTATTGGTAAGTTTATAGGCGGGCATGGTATAAAAGGCGACTTTGCCCTTGGCCCCGTCTTCATCGGTGACATAAACTTCGTTTTTCCAGATCCAGCGCCCTTTTTGATAAAGTACATCCGCCCCAAGAACCGCAAAGTTCGCATTGGCTGTGCTGGACCGGTCGCCGTAAGTGCCGTTAAGGCCAAACGTCAAGCCAGAATCACCCAGACTATAGGCAAGGCGGCCACCAACATTGATATTGGTTGAGTTACCCGCCCAAGTCCCGGCATAGGCATTATAGCTGAATTTGTTTTTACCGATAAATTTTGAGCCATGAATATTCAGGCCATCAGTAAAGTTGGCAAAAATTGTCTGCCCCGGAAACGGGCGCAGGAATTGCGGTTGTTCCGGATCCAGAAGAACCGCCGGAAAGTGTTCAATATTGATAATGCCGTGCGGCGTAATAAAGCGCCCGAACTGCACTTTGAACATGTCATTCTTGGCGTATTGCGCCCAGGCAATAACCGTATCAGTGACCACGGGCGAATTATTATTGGCAAAAAACGGTGAGCGACGAGCATTAACGTCGCTGTACTTCAACGGCGCGTTCCGAATAAAGGCCTGGGCAACAAACAGCTCCCAATCCTTGCCCAGTTTGCTTTTCAACAAAAGCTCGAACACTTCGCGGTTAAAGCTGGCTTCGGTCTTGTCCTCGCCAATGGCCAGGGTTGTGGCAATGTCCACAAAGCCGCCAATATCAAGTTTGGTGGCGTCAAACGCATTGGCCACTGCCCGGCTGCCGACGCGACCATCAATGGTGTCCACAGCATTTTCAAGTTCAACGACGCGCTCGTCCAACTCGGCAACCATTTCCGGGTCCGTCGCGGCGGCTTTGGTCATTTTACTTTTTTGTGCCGCAAGCTCGCTTTGCAGCGTTTTGACCGTGCCGTTTAATTGCGCAATGGCCGCCAGCGCCGCATCCAGCTTTTGCTGCATTTTGGCCATGGCTTCGTCATCGCCACTGTCTGCCAACGCCCCCGGTGCATATAGACTGAGTGCCAGCGCAATCGCCGTGGCACTGGTGGCAAAGCGCTTGCCTGTTCTTGAAAACCGTCCGTGATATTTTTTCATAGCCTGTCCCTTAATTAAAAGCGTTGGGACATCTATTCGCAAAATGGTAAACAAGTTTATAAGGCGCAGCAGAAAACTGACCTGAGTTTGGAATTAAATCTGTACGGGCAAGGCTTTACCCGACAAGTGGTTAATTTGTCGGAGCGCAAAGCCAAGCGGTATTGATTATCGCTGGAATGGATAAAAATCCGTGCCCAACGCCAATAAGCCGGTCAATTTATCCAGCGCCACCCTTCCTTCGTCCAGCAAACAAGGATCGGCAATATCCGCCGGTGCAAGGGTCTCGCGGTAGTGGCTGTTGATCCAGTTTTTAAGATTCTGGTATAATGCCGCATCCAGCCGCATGGCCCCGTTCGCCGCCTTGAGCTGCGCCGGAGTCATAACCACCCGCAAGCGCAAACAGGCCGGGCCACCCCCATTGCGCATGGATTGGCGTACATCGATAAAATGCACGCGGCCGATTGGCCCATTGCCGGCAACAAGGCGGGCGCAATAACGCTCAACCGACGGGGTTTGGCGGCATTCATCGGGCGCAATCAGCACCAGCCTCTCCTCCCCCGGCCAGGCAACCAGCATGGCATTAAACAAATAAGAGCGGATGGCATCGTCAAGCGACACCTCGTCCTCAGCAACTTCAACAAAAAGCGGTTCGAACAGACCATCCGCGGCGCGACATATATCGTCCTGCATGGCCGCCGTATCCGCAAAGGCATGTTGGTGATAAAAAAGGCAGGTGCGTGCACCCACACACACCACATCATTATGAAAAGCGCCCGCCTCAATGGCTTTGGCGGACTGGCGGGCAAACACTGTACGGGTCGGATCAAGGCCATGGCGGCGGGCCAGGGATTGCGCCGCCAGCAAAGTCTGCCGCGCCGGAAAGCGCAAAGCCGGGGCTTCCCCCGCCTCACGCCCATAAACAAAAAGCTCCACCCCCGGCGCGCCGTGATCGGCGCACAGCCGCACATGGTTGGCTGCGCCCTCATCGGCAAAGCTGTCTTGCGGCGGTAAAGCCGGATGGATGGCAAAATGCGCCGGATCAGGAAAAGCGGCCCGCAAGGCCCGCGCCGTTTGCGCCGCCTCGATTGAGCGGTGCAGCATGGATGTTAAATTGGCGGCGCTGGCATGCATGCGCCCGTCATTTGTATCTGCCGAAGGGCTGATGGTGGCGGCATTGGCGGTCCACATGGCCGCAGCAGAGCTTGCCGCGCGCAGCAAGGCCGGTGCCTGCACCGCCGCCTTCGTAATCAGTTGATGATCCGTGCCGGTAAAGCCCGCATCTCTCAACAGCGGTAAAAATGGGCGTTCCTGCGGTGGCAACACCCCTTGCACCAACCCGGCATCAGCCAGCATTTTCATTTTCTCAAGGCCCTGCAAGGCCGCTTCGCGTGGATGCGATATCTGGTCCTTATTCGTGGCGCTGGCCAGATTGCCTGCGCTTAAGCCCCCATAATTATGGGTCGGCCCGATCAGGCCATCATAATTGGCCTCAATCGCTTTCATGACCCAATCCCGGCGCAGTTATGGCGTGCGGCGTGTCGGCGATCTGGCTGGCCATCGGCCAGGCGCAATAGTCGGCGGCATAGAACGCCCCAGGGCGGAAATTACCGCTAAGACCCGGCCCGCCAAACGGCATGGTGCTGGCCGCGCCCGTTGTGGGGCGATTGAAATTAACGATCCCGGCGCGAATGTCGGTGGTAAAGCGTTCCCACAGCGCCGTATCATCGCTGATCAGCCCGGCGGAAAGACCGTATTTTGTCGCATTCGCCCGCGCCATAGCCGCATCAAAATCATCGGCGCGCCAAACCTGCAATAATGGCCCAAAGGTTTCTTCATCCGGGACGACCGCATCATGCATTTCAAGAAGACCGGGGGAAAGAGCCGCGTCCGACCAGTCAAGTTTTTGCGCCAGACATATACTTTGCGCCCCGGCGCGCACATGCCGCTCCTGGTCGTCCAGCACCCCTTGCGCAGCCCGCGCCGATACCAATGGCCCCATAAACGGATCGGGCTGGCTGTCCCATGGACCAACCTTGATCGTTTCGATCAGGGCGGCGCAGGCGGCGACAATGGCGTCACCCGCATCACCACGCGGCACAATCAGGCGGCGGGCGCACGAACAGCGCTGGCCACTGCTGGCAAAGGCGGAATGGATAATCAGATTGGCCGCCGCGGGCGCATCGGCCACATCCCAGGCAATCAGCGGGTTATTACCACCCATTTCCAGCGCCAGAATAACGTCCGGCCGCCCGGCAAACTTTTTGTGAATAAAAGTGCCCGTGGCCGCCGAACCGGTAAAAAGAACCCCATTTAGGGTATCATTATCGAGCAATGCCGCCCCGGTTTCGCGCGCCCCTTGCACCAGATTCAGCACCCCCGGCGGCAGACCGGCCTGTTCCCATAGTTTTACCATAAATGCCCCGCACGCCGGGGTCAGTTCGCTGGGCTTGAATACCAGCGTATTACCGGCGATCAGGGCCGGGACAATATGGCCATTGGGCAAATGCATGGGAAAATTATACGGCCCCAGAACCGCCATCACCCCGTGCGGGCAATGGTGCAGGCGCGCATGACCAAAGGCGGCATCGCTTTGCGTATCGCCCGTGCGCGTATCATAGGCTTTGAGCGATATATCGACCTTGCCTGTCATCGCCGCCACTTCACCGCGCGTTTCCCACAACACCTTGCCAGTCTCGCGGGCGATCAGTTCGGCCAACGCCCCGGCGTTTTCCTCAACCAGGGTTTTGAAGCGCAAAATAATGGCTGCACGTCGGGCAAAAGGGAGCTTACGCCAGGGCGTAAAGGCGGCGCGCGCCGCCGCGCACGCCGCATCAACCTCAGCCGCCGAAGCGCCAGCGCCCTGCCACACCACATCGCCACTCGAAGGATCGGTTGACGTAAATTCTGCCGCCGAGCCGGCCTGCCATTTCCCATCACTATAAAGGCCCGCATCAGGCATGATTTTGCTCCAATATACGAATATGATCACCGGTTTTGACCTGCAAGGCATCCAGCGCATCGTGATTAATAACAACCGTATCCGGTGTCAGGTGTATGGGTACGGAACAGGCGCGAAAGCCATCAATTTTATTATTTGAAACCCATGCCAACGCGTCTTTTTCATGCGCCACAGTGCCCGTTTCAACTGGCAGGAGGCGGCTTTGGCGCATGGTGCGTAAATTATCCCGGTGCGCCGAAACCAGTGGCCCACCATCAAAAATATCGATCACCCGGTTATAGACAAAGCCCTCGCGCTCAAGCATTTTTTTAGCTCCCAACCCTTCGGGGTGCGTCACGCCCATCACCGCACGTGCCTTTTCGGGCAGAAGGTCCGCATAAATCGGGTATTTTGGCATGAGATCAAGAATGAACTGCTTGTCCGTTGTGCCAGATAAAAAGTCCGCTTCGTTAAAATCCATCTGGAAAAACTGCCGGGTCATATATTCCCAAAATGGCGAATACCCGTCCTTGTCGACAACACCGCGCAATTCGGCCAGCACGATTGTCCCGAAGCGCGATGGCGCGCCGGCCATAAGAAGATAGCGCGCCTGCGCGATCAGCCCGCCAGTGCCGCCGCCGCGCGCATCGGGATGAACAAATAATGTCCCCACCTCGGTCGCGCCATTGAACTCATTGACCAGGATCATCACATCCATATCAAACCGCCGCTGCGCCGCCGCTGAAGACTGGGTGATGCTGAAAATACGAAAATTGAAAAAGGGTTTGCTCAGGCCAACTCCAACCTTGACCGCCGAGGTACCAACCACCTTGCCCGTATTGCTGTCTTCAAGCACCAAAAGATAACCTTCTTCACCGGGCTCTTTCACCTCACGCGAAAAACTATCCAAAGATAACTTTACGCGATTTTCCAGCAAAGCCTTATCATCGGGCAGGCTGGTAAAACCCGGTCCGGACAAATCTGCCAGCGCCATAAAGGCATCGGTATCTTCCTTGGCAATGGGGCGAACAACAAACATGCTTATTTCCTGACAGTTATGGCAAAGTATGACGTAAAATCACAAACGCTACGCGCGCGTACCGCCTCGTTTTAGGGATTTGGCATCAAAAACACCAGAGGCAAAACGAAGCAGCATCAGGGCGCTAAGACGCGCCCGCTCGGGAAAACTGGACAAAATCGCAAATTCACGCGGGCTGTGAATATCCCCGCCGCGCACCCCCAGTGTATCGACATTGGGACAGCCCACGGCCCACAGATTATTGCCCTCGCAAACACCGCCGGTATCACGCCAGTTGATATCCAGACCAAGCGCCGCCCCGGCCTTTTTGGTCATGTCAAAAAGCCGCGCATTAGGCGGTGCCATCGGCTTTGGCGGACGGGTAAAGCCGCCCTGTAAAGAGGCGGAAATTCCGTCATCCCGATCAATATCGGCCGTAATTTTTTCAAACGCCTGTTGCGCCCACGCCGCATCATCGGGCTGCGCCAGGCGCACATTAAAGCGGACAATGGCCAGATCAGGGACAATATTATTGGCCCCGCCGCCATCAATCCGCGCCACATTAACCGTCAGGCCATCGCGCGCACCGCTCAAATTTGCCAGTGCCTGCACCGCCCTGGCCGCCGCCACCATCGCATTGCGCCCTTCATGATGCGCGCGCCCCGCATGGGCGCTTCGGCCACGAACGACCAGAGAAAAATTGCCCGAGCCTTTACGCGCCCCGGACAAGGAACCATCGGCCAACGCCGGCTCATACGTCATGCCAAGATCGGCCTGCGCCCCGTGCTTTGCCAATAGCGCCGCCGAACCAAGAGAGCCGATTTCCTCATCCGGGCTGATCAGCACGCAATAGCCAAGCGCCGCACGGTCCGGGCTTTTTTCCAGCGCCAACAGCGCTTCGCGCATAACAATCAACCCGCCTTTCATATCAGCAACGCCCGGTCCGTTTATGACGTCCGCACCGCGCATTTGCCACTCCTGAAAAGGGCTGTCCTTGGCAAACACCGTGTCATAATGCCCGGTCAGAATAATCTGCACCGGGGCTTCTGGTCGTTTGATAATGCGCAGCGCCGGTTCAAATTCACGCACTTGCGTCTGCCCCGCCGCATCCACTTCATGCGCCGACGGCAAAGGCACCTCGCGCATCTCGCCATCCAATGCGGCAAAGGCCTCCATCAGCACAGCGCGCTGCGCCGCCAGCCCGGCGCGGTGGTGACTGCCCGAATTAATTGCCGACCAGGCTTTGACCCGGGCAATCATTTCCGGCGCACGCTGATCTATGGTGCGCAGAATTTTTTCCTCCTGCGCACTTAATAGATCGTGCCCGGATTGCCCGCCCTCAGACTGCATTCAGGGCCTGTTCCAGATCGGCAAGAAGATCGTCGGCGCTTTCAATTCCTACTGAAAATCGAATAAGACCGGCGGTATAGCCTTGCGCATCACGGGTTTCTTGTGGCACCCCCGAATGGGTGGTGGACCCCGGGTGACACATCAGGCTTTCCGTACCGCCCAGACTGACCGCCAGCTTGATCATCTGAAGATTGTTCAAAAGACGAAATGCGGCCGCTTCGCCCCCTTTGACATCAAATGAAAAGGTCGAACCGGCTGATTTTCCCATGCGCGAAAAACGCTCTTTCATCATTGGATTATCATCAAGCAAGCCAAGATAACGCACCCGTTCGACTTTGGGATGATCGTGCAGGAATTGCGCACAAACCCGCGCGTTTGCCGCCGCCGCATCCATACGCAATTTGACCGTTTCGAGCGAACGCAATAACAGCCAACATGTATGCGGATCGGGAACCGCCCCGAACACGGTGCGCACGGCCCGCACCCTGGCCATCAGCGCCGAAGACCCAAGAACAGCCCCGGCGATCAGGTCCGAATGCCCACCAATATATTTGGTCAGCGAGTAAAGCACCATGTCCGCGCCATTGGTGATAATCGGCGTTTGCCCGATCGGCCCCAAAAGGGTGTTATCGACCATCACCACCGGGCGACTGCCCTGACGTTCGGCCAATTCATCGGCCAGGGTGACGCATAGATCGAGATCGACCAGCGCAATTGTCGGGTTAGCCGGCGTTTCGGTATAAACCGCGACCACTTCACCAAGTTCTGCAGCCTTGTCAAAGGCGGCACGGACATCTTCTTCCGGGGCATCGGCCATAAAAGAGACGCTTTTAACGCCAAAGCGCGGCAAAAAGTCCTGCAGGAACATTTCCGTCGGGCCGTAAAGCGGGCTGGAATAAACAAACACCTTGCCCGGCGCTGCCAGCGCCATCAGCGCCGTGGTAATGGCGCCCATCCCACTGGCAAAAACCAGCGCATCCTCAGCGCCATCATAAAGCGTCAGCCGGTCTTCCAGAACTTCGATATTGGGATTATTGATCCGCGTATAGGCCAGACCGGGGTCTTCTATATCACCCGGTTCGGACTTGCCCCGCGCCAGCCGAAAATAAGCCGCGCCATGTTCGGCAGAACGAAACGCAAAAGTGGAGGTTTGAAAGATCGGTGGCTTGATGGCCCCTTCCGACAATTGCGGGTCATAGCCATAGCTCATCACCAGTGATTCGGGGCTTAAGGCATGGTTGTTGATTTTAGTTTTACGATAGGGTTTGTCTGATTTACTCAATGGGGTCTCTCCGGTCCGGGGCGCGCGGGCTATCCCGCATTATCTGCCCTCCATAGCACGATTGTGCACCCGGCGTGCGCACAAGGGAAGCACCTTGACGAAAATTACCGCCCCTATTGCAGATGCCTGCACATAAAAAAAACGGCCCGGCGCGAGCCGGACCGTTTCTTCATTTTGGTACTTACAGAGTCTTAGTGAACTCTGATGGCAACAACCGAGCGCCGGTTAAGGGGCTCGCGAGCACCGTCCGGTGTTTGCACGGCATTCTCAGTTTCGCCTTTGGCGGCGATATTGATCAAGCCGGCGGCAACACCATTGGCAACCAATGCGTCACGTACAACTTCAGCCCGTTTTTGCGACAGACGTTGGTTGTAGGCTCTGCTACCAGAACGGTCGGTATAACCGGTCACCGTTGCCACCGAAATGGCACATGCACCAGACCGCCGGGCCTTATTCGCCGCTTGGGCAATCAATGCCTGGGCCTGATCTGTAAGATCATACTTATCCCAGTCAAAGTAGACCACGAAGTCCACATTTTCACACGCCGGAGGTGGC
>JALWSB010000100.1 GCA_027080345.1 Robiginitomaculum sp.
GATGCACAATACGCGCTTGGCCTCGCGTATGACAATGGTTACGGCGTCAAAAAATCATTAACCCAAGCGGCATTCTGGTACCAAAAAGCTGCTGAACAGGGGGATGCAAGAGCACAATTTAATATTGGTGTTATGTATGAAAGGGGAGACGGCGTCAAAAAATCAAACACACAGGCTCTGGAATGGTATCGCAAAGCCGCAGAACAAGGGCTTGATACTGCGCAACTTAACCTCGGCGTCATGTACGAAAATGGGAATAGCGTCGAAAAATCGGCCAGCAAGGCTATGTATTGGTACCAAAAGGCCGCCGACCAGGGATATGCACCAGCAAAAAAGGCTTTAAAGCAGAGCCATTCCCCTTTGAATGTTTTGCGTAACCTTATCAAAAAGGCGTAAAATCTGACCAGCCTGACGGAGGTGTACCGCCTGTTGCGCGTTATTTATGAATATGCCAGGCAACCGCATCGGTCATTTCTTGCGTGCTCAATGCGCCGCCCAAATCTTGCGTTGCTTTGCCCGCATCAAGGGCTTTGTAAATCGCCGCATCAAGGGCATTGGCGGCGGCGTTTTCTTTCAGGCCATAGCGCAGCAACATGGCGGCGCTGGCAATCGCCCCGACCGGATTGGCGATGCCTTTGCCGGCAATATCGGGTGCGGAGCCGTGAATAGGTTCAAAAACCCCCGGTCCGCCGTCTTCGCCCAAAGAGGCCGAGCCCAGCAACCCAATGGAGCCGCTTAATACCGAACATTCATCGCTTAAAATATCGCCAAAGAGATTCTCGGTAAGAATGACATCATAGCTGCCCGGCGCAGTGATCAGCTTCATGGCCGCCGAATCCACCAATTCATGGCGCAAATCAACGTCGGCAAATTCCGCCTCATGCAAGGCGGTGACGGTTTCGCGCCACAAGCGGCTGGTTTCGAGAACATTGGCCTTGTCGATAGAGGTCACAGACCCGCGCCTTTGCCGCGCCGCGGCGAAGGCGGCGCGGGCAATACGGGTGATTTCGAATCGTGAATAGGTGCAAAGGTCGCTGGCCGTATCCTCTGTGCGGGTTTTTTCACCAAAATAAAGCCCGCCGGTCAACTCGCGCATGATCAGCATATCAACGCCGGTGACCAGATCGGCCCGCAAAGGCGCGTGCGCCGCCAAAGCCGGGTGCAGTTTAACCGGGCGCAGATTGGCAAAAAGATTGAGACTTTTACGCAGGCCCAAAAGACCCTGCTCCGGGCGCACTTTTCCCGTTCCCCATTTGGGGCCACCCACCGCGCCCAAAAACACCGCATCGGCATTTTTGCAGGCGCTTAATGTGGCAGGCGGCAAGGGGTCGGCCTGGCGATCAATGGCAATACCGCCAAAATCATGGCTGCTGAACTGGAAATCCAGATTAAAAGCGCCGCCCACGGTCTCCAGAACCTGCTGCGCGGCGGCGGTCACCTCCGGCCCGACACCATCGCCGGGCAAAAGGGTAATGTGGTACGTCGTCATAAAGCGGCCTCATAGCGGGCAATGTCCGCCTCACAGTTTTGTAAAAACCCCAGCGGGTCAACACCATCGAGCAGGCATTGGCGGCCAAACGGCTCAATGGTAAAATCACGCACCCAGCGTCCGGGCATTTCAACCGTGCAGGCCTTCAGATCAATAACAAGCTCAGCCCCCGGCGCGGCCACAAGATCGGCATGGGCATCTGCGTCCAGCTCAATTGGCAATAGCGCATTTTTAAGGGCATTGCTTTTGAAAATATCAGCAATTTTTGTGCTGATAATCGCGGCAAAGCCAAACCCGGTGAGCGCCCAGGGCGCATGTTCGCGCGATGAACCACAGCCAAAATTATTGCCCGCGACCAAAATGCGGTGCGTGCGCGCATCCTTCCCGGCCAGCGGATCGGAATTGCGCGGCTGTCCCGCTTCATCAAAGCGCCAGTCATAGAAAAGGCTTTGTCCAAGGCCGTCGCGGCTGGTGCAGGTCAGATACCGGGCCGGGATAATCTGGTCCGTATCAATATTATCCTGATCGAGCACAATGGTTTTTGATGTCAATCGCTCAAACTTTTCATGCGATGGGTTTTTATGCGACACGGGGGGCCTCCATAAACGGACGAGGATCAGCAATTTCGCCCCATACGGCGCATGCTGCGGCGGTGGCGGGCGAGGCCAGAACGGTGCGCACACCCTTGCCCTGCCGGCCTTCGAAATTGCGGTTTGATGTTGAGATAACCAATTCGCCCGGCGCGCCCATATCACCATTCATGGCAATGCACATGGAACAGCCCGGCTCGCGCCATTGCGCCCCGGCGCGGATGAAAATGTCATCAAGGCCTTCTTTTTGCGCCGCCCGGCGCACCGCTTCGGAGCCGGGCACAATCAGCATACGCACATCCTTGTGCACCTGCCGCCCGATCAAAACCTGTGCCACGGCACGTAAGTCGGACAGCCGCCCATTGGTGCAACTACCGATAAAAACCACATCGACCTTTTCACCCATAATGGGTCGTCCAGGGTTAAACCGCATATAGTCAAGCCCCTGGCGATCAAGCGCGCTGCACGGTGGCGGCGTTACCGAATCCACGGCCATGGCTTTATCCGGCGAGGAACCATAAGTGATCATCGGGGCCATAAGGCGGGCATCAAGCGTAATCTCTTTGTCAAATGGCGCGTCATCATCACTGAAAAGCGTTTTCCATTCAGCGACCGCCTTGTCCCACGCGGCACCGGCGGGGGCGTATTTGCGCCCTTTTAGCCATTTAAACGTCACCGCATCGGGGGCAATCATGCCGGCGCGGGCGCCTGCCTCAATGCTCATATTACAAAGGGTCATGCGCTCTTCCATGCCCAGCGCGCGCACCGCTTCGCCGGCATATTCGATGACATGCCCGGTGCCGCCATCGGCCCCCAATGCGGCCATCACCGCCAGGGTCATATCCTTGGCGGCAACGCCGGGGTTAAGGCGCCCGTTAATGGTCACCCGCATGGATTTTGGTTTGCGTTGCAGCAGGCATTGCGTGGCCAGAACATGACCCACTTCGGTGGTGCCAATACCAAAGGCCAGCGCCCCGAAAGCCCCGTGGGTGGCGGTGTGGCTATCGCCGCACACAATCGTCATGCCCGGCAAGGTCAGACCCTGTTCCGGGGCCGTCACATGCACCACGCCGCGCGCCGGACTGTCCCAGTCAAACAGTTCTATCCCCGCCTCGGCACAATTTTTTTGCAAGGTTTCAACCTGCGCTCTGGTTTGCGCATTGATATAATCGGGTGTGCCATCGGCGCGGCGCGGCGTTGTTGGCGTCGAATGATCCATGGTTGCAAACGTCAGATCAGGGCGGCGCACGCATACGCCTTTTTCCTGTAAATCGGAAAACGCCTGCGGCGAGGTGACCTCATGCACCAAATGGCGATCAATGTAGAGAACCGCCGGTGTGTTTTGCGTTTGCGCCTTGACCAGATGCCGGTCCCAGACTTTTTCAAACAGCGATTTTGCTGACATGAGCGTCCTCCCTTACCACATTGCTTCCGATCGGTTCCAACCAGTTTTCACTATCGGGCGTTGCGCCGGTGAACAGGCCAAAAAAGCGCTCCTGAATGGCGCGGGTAATCTCGCCGCACCCGGCCTCGCCCACCGGATTACCATCGACCGAACGGATCGGCGTGATCTCGGCAGCGGTGCCGGTAAAGAACACCTCGTCGGCGACATAGAGCATTTCGCGCGGCATCGCCTGCTCTTTGGTTTGCAGACCCATTTGCGCCGCCAGCTTGATGACGCAATCGCGGGTGATGCCGCTTAAAATAGAGGCGGCAGCGGGCGGGGTGAACAGTGTTCCGTCCTTGACGATAAAGAGATTTTCGCCCGCCCCTTCTGACAAGCGCCCATCCACATCCAGCGCAATGCCTTCGGCAAAGCCGCGATTTTTGGCCTCGCGGGAGATCAAAAACCCGGACAAATAATTGCCCGCCGCCTTGGCCGCCATGGGGATGGTATCCGG
The DNA here is from genome assembly GCA_027080345.1 of Robiginitomaculum sp. GTDB lineage: Bacteria > Pseudomonadota > Alphaproteobacteria > Caulobacterales > Maricaulaceae > Robiginitomaculum_B. Next base: position 3,981 of record JALWSB010000100.1, read on the forward strand.
CGCCGGTCGCCGCCAGGACGAAACGCACACATCAACGCCATTTTGCCGCCCCGCTTCGCCCAAATAAGCGCCCCAGGGAAAGGCCGCTATGGCCACATTGATCGGCGTATCCGGCCCCGGAGAGACGCCAATATCCCCATAGCCATGATAGGCGATGGGGCGTAAATACGCACTGGTCAGCTTATTGATCTGCACGGTTTCATGGCAGGCGTTCACCAGTTCATCAACGCTGAACGGGATCTCCATGGCATAGATTTTGGCCGATGAAAAAAGCCGCTCGACATGGCCGCGCAGGCGAAAGCCGCAGGGGCCCTTGGGGGTATCATAAACCCGGATGCCTTCGAACATCGACGTGCCATAATGCAGGCCATGGCTCAAAACGTGGGTGGTGGCCTCGGCCCAGGGGATCATTTGCCCGTCGCGCCAGATATATTCAGATTGTGTAATACTCATGGTTCAAGCTCCTTCAGGCCGCGTCAGCGGTTGTTGTGGTGTCGGCTGTGGTTTTTTCCCGGCCAAAAATATCGATATCCATAGCGGCGGCGGCGCGATTGATCGCATCGACATAGGCTTCGACCCCGGCGGGGATGACGTCGCGGGTGCGTGAGCGCCCGGCAAACTTTTTGCCATTGATGCGCAGCACAATATCGGCAATGCAATCGGTGCGCCCTTGCGCACCGACATGGCTGATCTCCAGCTCTTCGACCCGGGCGCTGATGCCGGTAATATTTTGCACCGCATTAAAGGCGGCGTGGATCGGCCCCTCGCCGGTGGCAATGTCGGTAACCTGCCCCCGTTCGGGATGATCCAGCTCAACCCGGGCAAATGGCTCCGCCGCGCTGCCATGGGTGGCGCGCATTTCGACCCGGCGCAATGACCACACCGACGCGGCATTGCCCGTCACCCCTTCGATCAGGCCGATCAATTGCGCATCAGCGATTTCGCCATACTGGTCGGCCATGGCTTTAAAAGCGACAAAAATGGCGTTCAGGCGGTCCTCTTCGACGTGAAAACCCATTTCCTCGATCCGCGCAATAAGCGCGTGCTTGCCGCTGTGCTTGCCAAGGATCAGGGCATTGCCTGAAAGGCCAATATCTTCGGGCGTCATAATTTCATATGTGCGCCGGTCGTTCAAAACCCCGTGCTGGTGAATGCCGGCCTCGTGGGCAAAGGCATTGCGCCCGACAATGGCTTTATTGCGCGGCACCGGATTGCCCGTCACCTTGGCCAGGGTATGACTGGCCGTATAGATTTTGCTGGTATCGACCGACAGATGCGCGTCAAAAATATCCTTGCGGGTGTGCAAAGCCATAATCAGTTCTTCGAGAGCGCAATTGCCCGCCCGCTCGCCAATGCCATTAATCGCCCCTTCAACCTGACGCGCCCCGGCGCGCACGGCGGCCAGCGAATTGGCCACCGCCATGCCTAAATCATCATGGCAATGGGCGCTGAAAATAGCCTTGTCAGCACCGCCAACATTGGCAATCAAAAACGAAAAAAGATCATAAATTTCGTCCGGGGTGGCATAGCCTACCGTATCGGGAACATTAAGCACGCAAGCCCCGGCCCGCGCCGCGCATTCCAGCGCTTCGGCCAAAAAGGGCCGCTCGGTACGAATGGCGTCTTCGGCGGAAAACTCCACCTCGTCAAACATGGATGTGGCCATGCCGACCGTGCGTTCAATCGCGGCCAGAACCTCGGCTTTGCTCATGTTCAATTTGGCCTGGCGATGCAAGGGGCTGGTGCCCAAAAAGATGTGCAGGCGGCTGCGCTTTGCCGGGTGCAGGGCACTGGCGGCGATTTTGATATCGGCTTCGGTGGCCCGCGCAAGGCTACAAATGGTTGGGCCTTCGACCTCACTGGCAATGCGGCGTACTGCATCGGCGTCACCGGGCGAGGCGGCGGCAAAACCGGCCTCGATCACATCGACCCCAAGATCGCGTAACGTCAGCGCCATCATCAGCTTTTCATCCGCCGACATGGAAAAACCCGGGGCCTGTTCCCCATCGCGCAATGTGGTATCGAAAATTGCAATCTTGGCGTTATTATGCGGATTTGTGCTGGTTTTGCTCATCGCCGCCTCCTTGTGAATTGGTAAGAGTAAAAGGGGTTTCGCTGACTCGGCATACGCCGCTCAAGCGTTTGATCTGACGATGCAGGGTTTCGATAGTGCGGGCGGTATCTCTGGCGCGCACACCAAGATCAAGGCGAAGTGAACCGGTTGATGCGGGCAGGTTTATGCTGCGCACCTCAAAACCGCGGCGCTCGACAAGGCCGATCAGGCGCAAAACCGCGCCCTCGGCGGGCTGTAATTCCACAGACAGGGTTTGGGTGTTCATTTAATGCTCCATCATGTCGATATTGGATTTGCCCGGCGGCACCAGCGGCCAGACATTTTCGCGCGGATTGATATGCACATGGGCCAAAACCGGGCCGGTGGTGGCCAAAAGGCGGGCAATTGCCCCGTCCATTTGTTCGCGCCGGGAGACGGTAAACGCCTCTATGCCAAAAGCCCGCGCCACATCGGCAAAATCGGGATTGTCATAAAGATCAATTTCGCTGAAATTGCCTTCGTAAAACAATTCCTGCCACTGGCGCACAAGGCCCAGCGTGGCGTTATCAAAAAGAACGATTTTCAGATTAATGCCATAGCGGCGCAAGGTTGCCAGCTCTTGTATATTCATCATGATCGAGCCATCGCCGGTAATGGTGACAACACAATCATCGGGCCGGGCCAGCTTGGCCCCCATGCCCGCCGGAATACCATAGCCCATGGCCCCAAGACCGGCGCTGGTCAAATGCGCTTCGGGGCGGCTGAAGCGGCAATGCTGGGCCACCCACATCTGGTGCTGGCCGACATCACAGGCGGCAACGAAATTATCCCCGGCGGCTTCGGAAAGCCGCTTTAAAAACGCCGGGGCAAAAATACCCGCCCCCGGGGCATTATAATCAAAGGCGTGCTTTTGGCCCAGATTTCTGGCCCGTTCGCGCCAGGGCGAAATGTCCAGAATGTGCGCAGGCAAGCCTTCGAGCGCCGCTTTTAAATCCCCCGGAACGGCAATATCAGCGGCGCGCAGTTTGCCTATCTCTGCCGGATCGCAATCAAAATGAATGATCTTTGCATGCGGCGCAAAAGCATCGGGCTTGCCCGTTGCCCGGTCATCAAACCGCGCCCCGCACACCAATAAAAGATCGGCTTCTTGCACCAATGTATTGGCCGCTTTGCTGCCGTGCATGCCCAGCATGCCATAAAAATCCTTCGAATTTGTGGGTAAAGCGCCAAGGCCGGTCAGGGTGGCAACGGCCGGGATACCGGCCAGCATATTATAACGGCGCAACGCCTCCACCGCGCCCGCTTTGGCAACGCCGCCGCCAACATAAAGCACCGGGCGTTTTGCCTGGCCAATCATGGCAATGGCATCGGCCAGCGCCTCAGCGGTGTACGGTTTTGGCGCAGCTTTTGCGCGCGGGGCCGGGCGGGCCTTGGTTATGGGGCTTTGGGCAATATCTTTTGGCAAATCAATCAGCACCGGACCGGGGCGCCCAGAGGTGGCAATGGCAAAGGCTTGCGCAATAATATCCGGGATATCTTCGGCTTTGCGGACCAAAAAGCTGTGCTTGACCACGGGCATGGTCATGCCAAAAATATCCACTTCCTGAAACGCATCCGTGCCGATCAAAGAAGACGGCACCTGGCCGGTAATGGCAATCATCGGCACCGAATCCATAAACGCATTGGCAATGCCGGTCAGAAGATTGGTTGCCCCCGGCCCGGAGGTCGCCAGACATACCCCGGCCTTGCCTGTGGCCCGCGCATAAGCGTCGGCGGCAAAGGCGGCGGCTTGTTCATGGCGCACCAGAATATGCTTCAGGCCAGAGCCGGGAATGGCATCATAAAGCGGCATGATGGCGCCGCCGGGATAGCCAAAAACCATCTCCACGCCTTGCGCCCGCAGACAGGCCACAACCAGTTCGGCGCCGGTTTTGGGCGCGCCCTTTGGCGCACTATCGGGCGCGGCGGGCGGCGCAAGGTCTGGTTTTGGTATTGCGTTCATCACGTCACCCTATGCGGCGCTGTTGGCGCCCGGTTTCAACCAGGCCATGTTATCGCGCAGGCGTGCGCCCACTTGTTCGATGGGATGCGCCAGGTCTTTTTCCAGCAAGGCTTTATAGCGCGGCTGTCCAGCCTGATTTTCCAGCACCCAGTCGCGGGCAAAATTCCCGTCTTGAATATTGCCCAAAACCTCGCGCATGCGGGCGCGCGTTTCATCATTAATAATGCGCGGCCCTGAGGTCAGATCGCCATAAATCGCGGTTTCGGAAATAAATTCATGCATTTTCGCCAGGCCGCCTTCATAAAGAAGATCGACAATTAATTTCAGCTCGTGCATGCATTCAAAATAGGCAACTTCGGGATTGTATCCGGCCTCGACCAGGGTTTCAAAACCGGCCGTGACCAGCTCGGTTACACCGCCGCACAGCACCGCCTGTTCGCCAAAAAGATCGGTTTCGGTTTCTTCGGCAAAGCTGGTGGCAATGGCCCCGGCCTCGACACCGCCAATGCCCTGCGCATAGCCTTGCGCGCGCATCGCCGCCACGCCAGTAGCGTCCTGATGCACCGCATAAAGGCACGGCACGCCGCGCCCGCGTTCATATTCACGGCGCACCAGATCGCCCGGCCCCTTGGGCGCAACCAGAATGACATCAATCTCTTTTGGGGGAATGACGCGGCCATAATGCACGGTAAACCCATGCGCAAAGAGCAGCGCATCACCGGCGTTTAAATTGGCCGCGATATGGTCTTTGAATATTTCTTCGTGGGTCAGGTCCGGGGTCAGCATGGCAATCAGGCGGGCCGCTTTGGCCGCTTCGGCCGGGCTGGCGGTGGCCAGCCCGTCTTCGCGGGCGCGGGTCTCTCCGGCACCGCCAGCGCGCACGCCAACCACAACGTCATAGCCGCTATCGCGTAAATTAAGGGCATGGGCGCGGCCCTGACTGCCATAGCCGATTATGGCGATTTTTTCTTTTTTCGGGGCGGCAGATGCCGTGCCATTTTGTGTACTCATTTTGAATTCTCCGTTGGTGGAATAGATGTAACGGCCCCTTGTGAGGCCGAGGAAACAAGGGCGGCGTATTTATCAAAAACGCCCCCCAGTCGCCGCCTTTGCGGGGGCTGGTAGGCTTTTTTTCGTGCCGCCAGATCAGCGTCGCAATCAATGCGCCGCGCGGCCGCATCAATGCGAATAATGTCGCCGGTGCGCACCAGCGCGATGGGTCCGTCTGCCGCCGCCTCGGGGGCCAGATGACCAATAACAAAACCTTTGCTGGCCCCTGAAAAGCGCCCGTCCGTGATCAGCGCCACATCATCGATCAGGCCCTGGCCAACCAGCGCAGCGGTCACCGCCAGCATTTCGCGCATGCCCGGCCCGCCTTTGGGGCCTTCATTGCGAATGATGATGACATCGCCTTTGGCAATGGCGCCTTTTTGTACCGCGGCAAAACAGTCTTCTTCGCTTTCAAACACCTTGGCCGGGCCGGACATAACCGGATGGGTATCTCCCGACACTTTCAACACCGCGCCCTCTTGGGCCAGATCACCATAAAGAATGCGGTAGCCACCACGTTTTTTAAGCGGCGCGGCGACGTCATGGATGACCTTTTGCCCCGGCGTTTCGCGCGATGCATCAAGTTCATCAAACAAGGTTTTGCCGCTGACCGTCGGGGTGTCTTGCAAAAGACCGCCAGCGCGCATCCGTGCCGCCAGCGCCCGCGTGCCCCCCGCCAGATAAAGATCGTGCGCCAGATAGCGCCCGCTGGGTTTCAGATCGGCAATAACCGGCGCGTCTTGCGCCGCATCATGAAAATCATCCAGCGTGAAAGGCACCCCGGCTTCATTGGCAATTGCCAGAAGGTGTAAAATCGCATTGGTCGAACCGCCAGAGGCAGAGGCCGCCATGGCCGCATTTTTAAGCGATTGTGGGCTGATAAACTGCCGCGCGCCGGTTTTTTCGCGGGCCAGCTCGACGGTGCGCTGGCCGCACGCTTTGGCCGCCGCAATTTTGTCTTTGTGGATGGCGGGAATATCGTTCACGCCCATCGGCGAGAGGCCCAAAATGCTCATCGCCATGGCCATGGTGTTGGCGGTAAACTGGCCACCGCACGCCCCCGCGCCGGGGCAGGCGGCCTGCTCAACCGCGTCCAGTTCTTCTTGCGATATTGCACCGCTGGCCTCGGCACCGACCGCTTCGAATACGTCCTGGATGGAGAGATCCTTGCCATCAAGATGGCCGGGCATGATGCTGCCGCCATAAAAAATCAACCCTGGCACATCCATCCGCGCCAGCGCCATAGCCGCCGCCGGAATGGTCTTGTCGCAGCCAACCAGAATAATTGCCCCGTCAAGACTGTGGCCGCGCACCGCCAGTTCGATGGAATCGGCAATCACCTCGCGCGAAATCAGTGAAGCGCGCATGCCCGGCGCGCCCATGGTCACCCCATCGGAAACAACAATGGTATTAAAATCAACCGCCCGCGCCCCGGCGCTTTCAATGCCTTCGCGCACCGGGTCGGCCAAGGCACTTAAATGCATATTGCACGGGGTGACCGTGGTCCATGTGTTGACCAGCCCGATTATCGGCGCGGCGAAATCATCCGTTTCAAAGCCTGTCGCGCGCAGCATGGCTCGCGCCGGGGCGTGCGCCGGGCCTTTGACGATAGCATCGCTGGTTTTTGATTTTAGTTCTGACATCAGTTTCGAAATTCCTTGTGAGCACACACAAAAAACCCCGCTTGCCAAGGAAAGCGGGGGATCAGGTGCATGCATTTTTTAATGCGTTAACCCGGGCTCCCCGCCCCTGTCAGGACGGTTACAATAATAAGTGATAGGACAAGAAGAAGAGTGGCCGGCACGCGCACATCAACCATCGAAAGCGTTCCGATGCCTGTCTGTTTTACGTTTTGTGCGCTCTTGCTCACGGGCTTATCCTGTTTTGCATTATGCCGCGCCGGAAGGTCCGGCGACTGCACATGAATGCGTTGGTTCGTGCTTCATAGCGCAGTGATTCGGTTAGGCAAGGGTTAATTTTTTAAAATAGCACAAAAAACAGCATAAGGATGCAATAATATCACAAATTTGCGCCCTATTTGGAATAATATTCCTGTGTCTTTCGCCCTATCGGTTAAACCCGTTAACCGCATTTATGATTTTATTTTGTGTTTTCTCATCAAGATAGGGGTGCATGGGCAGGGAGATGACATGCCGGGAGGCCGCCGCGCTGACCGGCAGGCCGCCAGGGCCGACCGGGTAGTGACAATAGGCCGGTTGCTGGTCAAGGGGTTTTGGATAATGCACGGCGCTGGGCACATCATGCTGCATCAGATGCGCCGCCAGGGCATCACGATTGTCATGCTCGATGGTATATTGCGCCCAGACGCATGTGCCGTCATCCGGCACCGCAGGCACGGCCCGCAGGCTTTTTTTGAGGCCTTCGCCATAGCGCTTTGCCACCGCATTGCGGGCGATAATTTCACCGGGGAAGATTTTCAGCTTTTCAAGCAAAATTGCCGCCTGAATGGAATCCAGCCGCGAGTTCCAACCCAGCCGGACATGCTCATAGCGGTTCTCGCCCATGCCATGATTGCGCAAGGCGTGTACTTGCGCTGCCCAGTCATCATTGTTGGTCAAAATTGCGCCGCCATCCCCATAACAGCCCAGCGGCTTGGCGGGAAAAAAGCTGGTCGTGACCATGTCCGCCCAATGCAGTGGCTGCTTGCCATCAAGACTACAACCAAAGCCTTGCGCTGAATCGGCAATAAGCCGCATACCATAATCGTCGGCGATGCTTTTAAGGGCCGGATAATCGGCGGCGCGACCAAAAAGATCAACGGCGATGATCGCTTTGGGTTTCAGTTTTCCTTGTTGTTCAATCATCTCGATACTGGCGCGCAAGTGCGCCGGATCGATATTATAACTGCCGGGCAGGATATCGACCAGCACCGGTGTCCCGCCGGTCCAGGGGATCATTTCTGCCGTTGCCGCAAAGGTAAAGGCGGGGCAGAAAACCGCATCACCTTCGCCAACCCCCAAAGCCAGCATGGATAAAAGCAGCGCATCAGAGCCATTGGCACAGCCAAGCGCGTGTGTGGCCGCACCAAAGTCCCCAAGGGCCTTTTCAAAGGCAAAAAGCGCCGGGCCATTGATAAAACGCCCATCCTCAAGAACACTGGCAATCGCCGCGTCAATTTTATCGGCGATAACCGCACGCTGGGCCTGAAGATCAATAAAGGGAATGCTCATTTAGGCTCCAATCAACGCGTGTTCTCAAGTCTCTTATATGTGCGGATGCCCTGACGGTAAAGCGCTCAGACAGGGGCTTTTTTACCGCGCCATGCCCGCCAGCACATGGCGCCGCCAGCCAGGGCAAAAATCGTAAAAATCAACGCCTTGCCGCCCTGCCCATAAAGCATACTGCCCAGTGAAAACATCAAGGCATAAACGGCAACGCTGGCGCTCAAGGCGGCCAGAAGGCCGCGCCGCAAATCCTCTTTGACATGGCCGGTTTTGGGCCTGATGCGGGCCTTGAAACTGGCCAGTGTGTGCGCGCTTGTTGGCGGGGTCAGCAAAGTGACCAGCACCCAGCCGATTGTGGTCAGGCCAACGCTTAAGGAAAACTTTTGCCAGATCAGGAGGTTTTGCGGCCCCATAAATTCGAGCACAAGCGGCGTGGCCACGGAAAACACCATGGCGCTGATCTCGCTCCAGGCATTAATATGGCTCCAGAACCAGCGCAAGAAAAACAACAATCCGGTCCCCGCCCCCATGGCCAGAAGAAGGTGAAATGCCTGCATGGCACTTTTGAGCACCAATGCCAAAAGCGCGGCGCCAACCATCAGCACCACAGTGACAATGCGCCCGACCAGCACTTTCTTTTTTTCCGGGGCCTGCGGCTCGACAAAACGCGCATAAACATCATTGACCACATAGGACGAGCCAAGATTGAGCATGGTCGAAATGGTCGAAATATAGGCCGCCAATATGGACGCAACCACAAGGCCCAAAAACCCGGCCGGCAGGAAAGTCAGCATGGCCGGATAGGCCAGATCGTTCTGGATAAGGCTCTCATCAATATGCGGCAAGGCGGTCTTGATGCTGGCCAAATCCGGAAACACAATAAGCGAAGCCAAAGCCACCAAAATCCATGGCCAGGGCCGCAAAGCGTAATGCGCAAAATTGAAAAACGCCGCCGCGCCAACCGCATGGTTTTCATTTTTCGCTGCCAGCATACGCTGGGCAATATAACCGCCGCCGCCAGGCTCGGACCCCGGATACCAAGCGCTCCACCATTGCAACAACAAAGGTACCAGCAATAAAGGCACATATTGATTGGGGTCGGAAAAATCAGGCAAGAATGCGCGTTTTTCCATAACCGCCGGGGCCTGCATCAGCCCATGCAACCCACCCACATCGGCGTGATTAATCGCAAACCATGCTGCCGCCACCGCGCCGGTCATGGCCAGAATAAACAAAAAGAAATCAGTGATCAGAACGCCCAAAAGACCGCCCGAAGCGCTTAATAAAACCGTCACCACACCGGCAACAATAACGATCATGAGCGGCGAGACACCAAACAGGACGTTGCCATATTTAACCAGCGCCAAGGTGACATTGGCCATCACCACAATGTTGAAAAAAAGCCCAAGATAAAGGGCCCGAAAACCGCGCAAAAATGCCGCTGCCCGGCCGCTATAACGTATTTCGTAAAAGGCGATATCGGTCACCACACCAAGGCGGCGCCACAAGGGCGCATAGATAAAGGCGCTGAGCATGCCGGTGATCAAAAATGCCCACCATCCCCAATTGCCTGCCACCCCGTGTTCGCGCACAAGGCCGGTAACAAGGTTTGGCGTGTCGGCGGCAAAGGTTGTCGCCACCATAGAGGTCCCCAATAACCACCAAGGCATGGACCGGCCGCCCAGGAAAAACGCCGCTGTATCCTTTGCCGCATAGCGACTGACCAGCAGGCCGACAATAATAATAATGCCCAGAACAAAGGCGACAATGGCCCAATCTAAGATTGTCATAACCCCCGCTCCCCTCGGTTATATTTTTTCAAAAAAAGGGCTGGCGGATAAACGCCAGCCCTTGTCAAGGTCGGTCGATGAGGGGCGTTTCCTCCCCGAAAACGCCGAACAAAGCGGTCTCCCGCTCTATCTGCCCGTATCTTTGGCGATCAGCGCGCTTAAGTCAAGGTGTCTTGGGGTCCCAGCGCCGCGCGCACCAGATCAACCAGCTTTTCCGCCGGGGCGCTTTCTTGCGCCGGGCGGCCCTCACGCCATTCGCGATTGTCTTTAATGTCTTTGGAAAGCTGCGCCCCTAAAGCGAGGTTTTTGACCGTCACCTGTCCGCTTGCCCGTTCATCCTCGCCGACAATAACCACCGCCGGGGCGCCGCGTTTGTCGGCGTATTTCATTTGCGCCTTCATGCCGCTGCCGCCCATATAAACTTCGGCGCGGATACCCGCCTTGCGCAAATCCGTGGCCATGGCAAAATAGGCCGGCATCTGGTCTTTCTCAAGCGCCAGAATAATCACCGGCGCGGCGACCGAAGCCCCAAGGCGCCCTTGCGCATGCATGGCGGCGGCAAAGCGCGATACGCCAAAGGAAAAGCCGGTCGCCGGCACTGGCTGGCCGCGAAAGCGGGCAATCAAATCGTCATAACGGCCCCCGCCGCCTGCCGCCCCGAAGCGGGCCGCCTCGCCTTTTTCATTGACCGTTTCAATGCGCAAGTCAGCCTCAAACACCGGCCCGGTATAATAGCCAAGGCCGCGCACAATCGATGGGTCGATAATGGCGCGCCCGTCATCATAGCCGCATGATTGCAACAGCGCGGCGATGGCGCGCAGCTCGTCCAGCCCGTCTTTGCCCGTGACCGATGCGCCCATCAGAGGGGTTAGCGCCGCCAGCGTGTCATCCAGTGACCCGCTGCCCGCGCGGGTATAGGCCAGCACTGCCGCAATGCCTTTTGCATCCAGCCCGGCCCCTTGGGTAAAGTCCCCCGAAGCATCTTTACGGCCTGCGCCCAAAAGCCGCTCGACCGCGTCCACGCCAAGCCGGTCGAGCTTGTCGATGGCGCGTAAAACACGCAAGCGTTGCACCGCCCCGGCATCGGTTTGCGCCACGCCGATATTTTCCAATATGGCATCAAGCAATTTGCGGTTATTGACCCGGATAACATAATCATCACGGCGCAGACCCACCGCGTCCATCACATCGGCGGCCAGCATGATCATTTCTGCATCCGCTGCCGGTCCCGGCGCGCCGACACAATCCGCATCGACCTGAATAAACTGGCGAAACCGTCCCGGCCCCGGTTTTTCATTGCGCCATACCGGCCCGGCGGCGTAACGGCGTAGCGGCTTGGGCAGGCCATCATAATTTTCGGCGACAAAGCGCGCCAGCGGGGCCGTCAGATCATAGCGCAGGGCCATCCATTGCTTGTCATCATCGGGAAAGGCAAACACGCCTTCATTGGGCCGATCATCATCGGGCAAAAACTTGCCAAGACAATCGGCATATTCCAGCGCCGGGGTGGATAATGGCTCGAACCCATGACGTTCATAAACCGTGCTGGCGGCGCGCAAAAGGTCCGCTTCAGCCCGGGCCAAAGCGGCAAAGCGGTCTTCCAGACCCTTGGGACGGCGGGCTTTGGGGCGAAATGTTTTGGTTTTTTTGCTCATCGCTGTTTTTCTTTTGGGTCATTATTGTTTTCAAGACGCGGCGTTAGCCCGTTGTGCCGATCCGGTCAAGAAGCCTAGCGGTTGATGGGTCAAGCGCGCTTGTGTCTGCATCATCGATTGCCGTCTCAATAGCCAGGGCGACGGTTTTGCCCATCTCCACCCCCCATTGATCGAACGGATTAATGCCGGCCAGCGCCGCGATAGCCACGGTTTCGTGCTCGTAAAAAGCCAATAAGGCCCCAAGGCAAAAGGGTGACAGGGCATCCAGTAAAATCGTTGTTGAGGGGCGTGAACCGGGAAATGTTTTTTGCGGGGCCAGAGTTTCTATGCGGCTTTCATCCTCTTTGGCCGCGCGCATTTGCGCCGCCGTTTCTTCTTCGCTGCGGCCAATCATCAAGGCGCGGGACTGGGCCAGCATATTGCACAGCAAGGTTTTGTGCTGCGCCGGATTATGTTCCTGATCAGCCACCACGCCGATAAAATCGACAGGAATAGTCGCCGGGCCCTGGTGCAGTTGCTGAAAAAAAGCGTGTTGGGCATTGCTGCCTTCGGCCCCAAACACGGCCGCAGACGCCACACCTTTTGCGGGTGTTCCATCCGCCGCCACCGCTTTGCCATTTGATTCCATGATCAATTGTTGCAGATAATTTGGCAAAAGTGCCAACCGCGTCGCATAGGGGATAATTGCCCGCGCCGAGAGGTCAAGATAATTGAGATTCCAATAATTGATCAGCGCCGACAAAACCGGGCCGTTGTGCGCCGCATCCGTTTCCAGGACATGGCGATCCATTGCCGCTGCGCCCTCCAAAAGCGCATTAAACGCGGCCACTCCCAGCCTGGCCATAATGCAAAGGCCAACCGACGACCACAGGGAATAGCGCCCGCCTACGTAGGTCTGCATGGGGAAAATATTATCGGCATCAATGCCAAAAGCGCGCACCCGCGCCGTATTGCTGGAAATCGCCAGCATGTGCCGCGCCGGGGCCTCTTTTCCCAAATGCTGAACCAGCCAGGCGCGGGCAACCCGCGCATTGGCCAGGGTTTCAGGTGTGGCGAAAGATTTGGAAGCGACAATGATCATTGTCGCTTCGGGGTCGCAGCCTTGCAAGGCATCATTAATGTCCGCCGCGTCCACATTGGCCGCAAAACGCACCTCTATACCCGGCTCGGCGCTGCGCACCAAAGCCTCTATGGCCAGACGTGGTCCAAGGTCCGAGCCGCCAATACCGATATGCACAAGGGTGCGGATCGGCCGTCCGCTCACCCCGGCGATGCGGCCCGCCCGTAAATCTTCGCAAAATTTTTCCATGCGCACCCGGATGGCTTTGATATCGGCCGATATGGGTTTGCCGTCGGCAAAGCAGGCGGCCCCTTCGGGCGCGCGCAAAGCCATATGCTGCGCCGCGCGCCCCTCGGAGGTGTTGACCGGGTCGCCCTTGGCCATTTTTTTCAAAAACCCACAGACATTGCGCTTTTTTTCCAGCGCCAGAAGTTCATCAAGGGTGTTTTCGTCAACCTTTTGTTTCGAAAAATCAGTCATCATGCCCGGCAAGTGAAGCGCAAAGCGGTCCATGCGGTCCGGTTCATCGTCAAACAAATCCGCCAGCGGCGTTGCAGACAAGCGCCGGGCGGTATTGAGAAGGGTCTGATCAATGTTCATCTCTGTCATAAGGTCTTTTCCGATGCATTGGCCGCCAAGGCAAGGCGTACGGCCCAAAATTTCTGGCAATGTGGCGCGCTTTGCCATCGCCTTTGTGCTTCTGTTACTGCCTGTGCAAGGTGCGGCGCAAGAGACGCGCCCGGCCGGCCATGCGCTCATGGCTGACTTTGATGGGTTTACAGACCGGGCGCAGGCTTTGGAAGCGCGCGCCAAAGCGATGATGGACGACGCGGCAGCGCATCCCTTTACCGCCAATGGGGAGCAAGAGGGCTATGCTGATTTTCTTGCAAACGTAGAGGCCTTTGCTGCCGCTTCAGCGGCTTTATCGGTAAAAATAGATACGCTGGGCGGGCCGCGCGATTTGCGCTGTATTTATCGGGGCATGGCCGCTGATGCGCGTATGCGGGCCGGGCTTTTGACGGCGGCAAAAACCGCCGGGGCCGCCGCGCCTGTTTTTAAAGATTTGCGGGCGCTATTTGCCGACGCGCAGGATGTCACGCCCAAAGATATGGCGATGTTTGCCGATCAACATGATGGACCCTAGCGCGCCCCGATGGTGAAAAAAATCAACGCCGCCGCGGCCAAAGCGGCCGCGAACACTGTGCGCATAATCACCATTATATATCGCCGCGAAGGATGAGCCATAACGCATGTTTGCACAGGCTTTAAGGTTGCGCCATGCGGCGGATTTACTCACCCGCACCCCTTACCGCATTGATAACGATTGAAGGGGTGAGGATTTGCGGCAAAACCACCGGTTTGGCGTTTTTGGGGCCATAAACCAGATAAAGCGGTACACCGGCGCGATCATGTTCGGCCAGCGTGCGGGCAATATCGTCATTGCGGTTGGTCCAGTCGGCAACAAGATAAACCGTATCCGCCTGATGGAAGGCTTCGCGCACCTTCTTGCTGGATAAAGCCACACGTTCATTGACCTGACAGGTCACGCACCAGTCGGCAGTAAAATCGACAAACACCACATGACCTTGCGCCTGCAATTCAACCACCTTGCCCGGCGACCATATTTGCGGTTCCAACGCGCTGGCATCCTTGCCGTTCAGGCCCGACCAGAGAATAAAAAGCATGGCGATAAAGGCGATGGCGGCGCTGATTTTACCGGCGCGCTGGCCCTTGGCTGCCCAGATAATAAATGTCAGCAATACCATCGCCGCCAGCACGGCGGCGACACCAATGGCCCCGGCCTGCCCGTCCAGAACCCAAACCAGCCAGACGGCGGCGGCAAACATCGGAAACGCCATCAATTGGCCAAAGCGCACCATCCAGTCGCCAGGTTTGGGCAAAAGCCGTAAAAGCGCCGGGAAGAAACTAAGTGCGGTAAATGGCGCAGCAAAACCCAAACCCAAAGCGCCAAACACCATCAAGGTGACCAGCGGGCCTTGTGTCAGGGTAAAGCCCAGCGCCCAGCCCATGGCCGGGGCGGTGCACGGCGAGGCGACAACCACTGCCAGAACGCCGGTAAAAAATGCCCCGGAATTGCCGCCTGATCGGGTCAATTTATCGCCAAGGCCCATAAAGCCTCCGCCAAAGTGCAAAAACCCGAGCAGCACCAGACCAAGGATAAAGAATAAAAGCGCCAGCACCGCCACAAAAGGCGGGTATTGCAATTGAAAGCCCCAGCCGATTTGCTGCCCCGATGCTTTGAGCGCAATCAGCACACCGGCAAGCGCAAGAAAGGAAACCAGAACGCCGACGAGAAATAACAGACCATGGCGGCGAATTTGCGCCGCTTCATCATGGGCGCGGATGACAAAACCCATCGCCTTCATTGACAGGACCGGAAACACACACGGCATCAGATTAAGAATAACACCACCAATAAAGGCAAACACAATGGCCTGTAAAAACCCGCCCATGCCGCGCGGTTGTTTGCCTTGCTCTTGCCCCGGCGGTGTATCGGCCCCGGTGCCGTCAAGCGCAAGATTTGGCTGGGCGGCAAGCGCCACAGCGCGGCGAGTGGTTTTACCATCCGCTTTGCCCTCAAAGACCAAAATGCCTTCATGGGCAGTGGTCAGGCCATCCTTGGCGCGAAAGCCGGGCAGGGTCCATAAGGTAAAACCGTCCGTTCCGCGCGATATTTTTTGTGGCTCTGCGTGCTTGACCGCGCCGGTATCAATGGGAAAAAAATATGGATTTTGTGCCCCGTCCAGCCCTGGTCCGGCAAAGCTGTATTTCAAAACACCATTAGCCAGTGTCACGGCGGCGCGGATTGAGGGGTCGGGCTTGGCGGTGGCATTCAGTGCCATATTAACCCGGCCAGCCCATTTCGGGTTCACCAAAGTTTGCGCTGCCGTCTGTATGGTGAGTGTAAAAGACGCCTGTTCGGGGATGCAGATATCTTCACATACCAGCCACATGGCATCGGCTTTTATGGGTAAAATTTCACCGATTTGCAGCGCCTTGTCCGCGTGCGCCGGAATAATATAAGTGGCCGTGTCCTTATAACCATAATTGACCAGCGGCCCGAGCGCGATGGTGTGCGGGACGGGCCAGACCATCTGATCAACG
>JALWSB010000101.1 GCA_027080345.1 Robiginitomaculum sp.
GCTGCTCTTGCGAGGCGGCCCCGAAGACAACAATAATAAGCCGTTGATCGCCGCGCCGGGCGGTGAGCGCCAGATTATAACCCGAATCGTGCGTATAGCCGGTTTTCAGGCCATCGACGCCTTTGGCAGTAAATAAAAGACCGTTATGATTATTAAATGTCTGGCCATTCCAGATCATATGCTGCAAGGAAAAATAGCGAAAAGAGCGCGGAAAATCATGGTGGATGCGATAGGCCAGAATGGCCATATCTCGCGCCGTTGTTACTTGTCGCCGGTCAGGCAGGCCCGAAGCGTTGACATACGTGGTATTGCGCATGCCAAGGGCGCGGGCTTTGCGGGTCATCATGCGGGCAAAGCGCGCTTCGCCGCCGCCCAGACGCTCGGCCAGCACAATCGCCGCATCATTGGCGCTTTTGGTGACCAGGGCGCGCACCAGATCTTCAACGCTGATGGTGGTGCCTGCGACAAGACCCATTTTAGAAGGGTGCGCGCGCGCCGCCTTGGCGGAAATACGCAAATGGTCATCCCAGCCAATATCGCCTTTTTCAAGGGCTTCGAACAAAAGATAAAGGCTCATCACCTTGGTCAAGGATGCCGGATGGCGCGGCGCGTCAATATGGCGGGCGTGCAGGATTTCGCCGGTATTTTCCACTACCACAATGGAGGCATAGCGCTTGTTGGCGGCATTGGCATTTGGCGCGCCCAGCACCCAAAGCATCAAGACCACAGCGCCTGTTATGCACATCACCACCCGCACGCAAAAACTCCCGTTAAAAAAGACAGCCTCCAATTTAATGGTGCGGACCTTTACGGAGGGTAAAGAAAACCTTAAATGCTGCACTGCACAATAATATTTGACGCACCTGCGAAATAACACTATATGCACGTCAGAATACCCCCGATTTTCAAAGGAAACCCGCTTATGACCACGCAAGGTAAAAACACAAAATCATCGACAAAAAACACCGCTCAGGACCATGGCAATGCGTTTGATTTTGCCACCCCGTTTGGCGCGGCCCCGGAATTGGCGGCGCAGGTTCAGGCCAATGCCGATGCGGCCCTGCAAAGCCTGGCGCTGGCCGGTAAAGGCGCAGAAGAGATTACCGCGCAAATGATGACCTATGCCAAAACCAATGGCGAAAATTATATGGCGGCGATGCAGGGCCTTGCCGGGGCCAATAGCGTGCAAGATATGATGACTGTGCAGGCCGACTATGCGCAATCGGTTTTTGCGGCCGCCAGCAGTCAGCTGAGCGCTTTGAGCGCGCTGGGTTTTGGCGCGATGAAAGCGGCAGCCGCGCCGATTAATGAGCGCATTGCCGCCAGTGTTAATCACGCGCAAGGTCTGAAATAGGCTTTAAGCGTTCTGGTCTTGCGCGCTGATAATCATGCCACCGGGCAGAAGTTCGGCGCGTCCGGCCAGTTCCAGCTCCAGCAGCGCCGCCATGCACACAGCCGGGTCAATACCGCATTGACGGATCAATTCGTCGCGCGGCACCGGGGTCAGCGATAATAAAGCGTGCAGGCGCTCGCGGACCTCATCAATGGCGCTTTCATCCAAAGGCGCGGTGGCCGGTTCGGCGGCCCTGTAATCCGCATCGTCTTCCAAAAGGCGCGGCGGGCGCTGATTATTCAGAGCCTCGTGGATGTCGGCGGCGGTTTGCACCAAAAGGCCGCCCTTGCGGATCAGATCATTGGTGCCCTGCGCGCGCGGGTCGAGCGGCGAGCCGGGCGTCGCCATAATCTCGCGCCCCTGTTCGAGCGCATAACGGGCAGTAATCAACGAGCCGGAACGCCGCGCCGCCTCGATCACCACACAGCCGCTGGCCAGGCCGGAAATCAGGCGGTTGCGCCGGGGAAAATCGCGCGCCGTTACCCGGTGACCCAAACGGCGCTCGGAAACAATCAGGCCGTGTTTGATAATTTGCGCGCGTAAATCAGCGTGTTCAGGCGGGTAGACATGATCAACCCCGCCGGCCACCACGGCAATGGTGCCGCCCTCCAGCGCCCCGGCGTGGGCGGCCCCGTCAATGCCCCGCGCCAGCCCCGACACAATCACGTAATCAAACGCACCAAGCCCGCTGGCGATATTGCCCGCCAGCCGCATCCCCGCCGCCGACGCGTTACGCGCCCCGACCATGGCGCAGGCCGGGCGGCCAAGAAGTGAGGCATCGCCCAAAAGCGATAAAATTGGCGGTGGCGGATCGAGGGCAGTAAGCAGTGCCGGAAAATCCGGATCGCACGCGGGCAGCATCTGCCCGCCCATATCCTCAAGCGCGCAAATTTCCGCTTCGGCCATCTCGCGGCTGGGAATTTTTAATGGATCAATACGGCCGCCGCGCCGCGCCAGATGCGGCAGGGCCTCCAAAGCCTTACCGGCGCTGCCATAACGCCCGATCAAACCGGCAAAGGAAACCGGGCCAACCTGCGGCGTGCGGGCCAGTCGCAACCAGTCGCTTAACCCCTGGCCAGACAGTCTGCGGGATGTTCCGCTCACGTGTCTTTTTTGCCAAAAACAGGTTCTGTGCCGTTATAAATACGCACAATATTGCTCCAGTGGCGAATGGTGATGACCAGCGCCATCAGGCCAGAAAACACGGCAATGTCGGGCCGCCCCAGCAGAAGTGCAATGGCCGGGGCGCTGTTAACCGCCATCAATGCGGCGAGCGATGACATGCGCATAATCGCCGCCACGGCGAGCCAGACCGCTCCGCAAAAAACACCCACCGGCCAAAAGGCAATCAGCAAGCCGCCAAAAAAAGTTGCCACACCCTTGCCGCCCTTAAAGTTCAGCCAGATCGGATAACAATGACCCAAAAGCGCCGCAAAGGCGGCCAGCAAAGCGGCGTAAGGGTTGAGAAAAATAGCGGCCAGAAGATAAGCGGTGGCGGCTTTGCCTGCATCGAGAATCAAAGTGGCCAGCGCCAGGTCTTTGCGCCCGGTGCGCAAAACATTTGTGGCGCCG
This sequence comes from Robiginitomaculum sp., assembly GCA_027080345.1. Lineage (GTDB taxonomy): Bacteria > Pseudomonadota > Alphaproteobacteria > Caulobacterales > Maricaulaceae > Robiginitomaculum_B. The sequence continues at coordinate 2,966 of JALWSB010000101.1, forward strand.
ATATTGCCCGAACCAATGGTGCGCACGTCACCCATGCCGAACCAGCGCGCCAGAAGAAGTCCGAACGGCACCGAGCCGATCAAATACCCGCCAACCAGCGCGATTGTCAGTGCTATGGGTATGCTCATATCAATGTCCTTTCAGGCCAGCATAGCCGAGGTGCTGCTTCTAGGCCAGAATCTTTGCCGCATTGGGGGCGAAATAGCTTAATATCCCGGCGCACCCGGCGCGTTTGAACGCTATCAGGCTTTCCAGCATGGCGGCGCGCTCGTCCATCCAGCCATTTTGTGCTGCGGCCATGATCATGGCGTATTCGCCTGATACCTGATAGGCGAATAAAGGCGCGTTGATACTGTCATGCGCCCGCGCCACCACATCAAGATAGGGCATGCCCGGCTTGACCATGATCATGTCGGCCCCTTCGTCCAGGTCAAGGGCGATTTCGCGCAACGCCTCTTCGCCATTGGCCGGGTCCATCTGATAGGTTTTCTTGTCGCCTTTAAGCGCGCCGCCAGAGCCGACCGCATCACGAAACGGGCCATAAAAAGCCGAGGCATATTTGGCCGCATAAGCCATGATCAGGGTGTCAGTATGGCCATCGCGCTCCAGCGCTTCGCGAATGGCCAAAATGCGCCCGTCCATCATGTCCGACGGGGCGATGATGTCGCATCCGGCCTTGGTTTGCACCAAAGCCTGGCGCACCAGCATATCAACGCTGTCATCATTGACGACCACCCCATCGCGGACAATGCCGTCCTGGCCGGTGGTGGTAAAGGGATCGAGCGCCACATCGGCCATCACGCCAACCTCCGGCGCGGCTTTTTTCAAGGCGGCAATGGCCCGGCATACCAGATTATCCGCATTGGCGGCTTCTTCCCCATCATTGGTTTTCAAGGCCGGATTGATTTTTGGAAAAAGCGCAATGGCCGGAATACCCAGATCATCGGCCAATTTCGCCGCCTCGCCAATCTTGGCCAACGGATAGCGGACAACACCGGGCATGGAGGTAATGGGTTCAAAATCCTCGCCCTCATGGACAAAAATCGGCCAGATCAGATCGGCCGGGCCAAGCGTATGTTCGCGTACAAGGGCGCGGGTCCAGGCATAAGAGCGCAGACGGCGGGGGCGGGAATGGGGAAAACTGGTCATGATCGGCGTTCCAGACTGGACGATGAAGGCCCTCTTGCGTATCACGGGTCTAAAACATAAGCAAAGAGGTGCCATGTGGATTTTTCATTGAATGAAGAACAATCCTTGATCCGCGATATGGCGGCGGGGTTTTGCGCCGATAAATTGCGTCCCCATGCGGCCCGCTGGGACGAGGAAAAATATTTCCCGGTTGAAGTGATGCGCGAAGCGGCGGCGCTTGGCTTTGCCGGTATCTATGTCGGTGAAGAGCATGGCGGCTCAAATTTGAGCCGGCTTGATGCGGCCTTGATTTTTGAACAATTGTCGATGGGCTGTGTGGCCACGGCGGCGTATTTGTCAATCCATAATATGGCCGCCTGGATGATCGACACTTACGGCAATGACGATCAGCGCGCGCGCTGGGTTCCGCCGCTGATGCGCATGGACAAAATCGCCAGTTATTGCCTGACCGAACCAGGGTCCGGCTCTGATGCCGCCGCCTTGCGCACCAAGGCGGTGCGTGATGGTGACTTTTACGTGCTGAACGGCAGCAAGGCGTTTATTTCCGGGGCCGGGGTGTCGGATATTTATGTGGTGATGGTGCGCACGGGCGCGGCCGGGCCAAAAGGTATTTCCACCCTCGTTGTCGAAAAGGGTACAAAAGGGCTTTCCTTTGGGGCCAATGAACGCAAAATGGGCTGGAACGCCCAGCCGACGGCGGCGGTGATTTTTGAAGACTGCAAAGTGCCGGTGCAAAACCGCCTGGGCGATGAGGGGGTGGGTTTTAAAATCGCCATGTCGGGCCTTGATGGCGGGCGCATCAATATTGGCTCGTGCTCGCTCGGCGGGGCCTCCGAAGCGCTCAATTTGGCCAAGGACTACATCGAGACCCGCACCCAATTTGGCAAACCCATTGGCGCGTTTCAGGCCAGCCAGTTTAAAATTGCCGACATGGCAACGCAATTACAGGCCGCCCGGATGATGCTTTATCGCGGCGCGGCGGCGATTGATGAAAACCATCCGCAAAAAAGCAAATACGCCGCCATGGCCAAGCGCTTTGCCACTGATGCAGGCTTTGCCGTTGCCAATGATGCCTTGCAATTGCATGGCGGCTACGGGTATCTGAAAGACTATCCGCTGGAGCGGATTGTGCGTGATTTGCGGGTCCATCAGATCCTTGAAGGCACGAATGAGATTATGCGGGTAATTATCGCCCGCCATGAATTGGAAAGGTAATATTCATGACCAGCAACACGTCGATTATTGTCGATACACAAAGGCACATTGGCCGCCTGACCTTGAACCGGCCAAAGGCGCTGAACGCGCTGGACCTTGATATGATCCGCGCCATGACAAAGGCGCTTTTGGCCTGGCGCGATGATGACA
>JALWSB010000102.1 GCA_027080345.1 Robiginitomaculum sp.
CCATGGGAGAGGAGGACATAGACTTTCCACGGCGTGATCCCCTCTCCCGTTGGGAGAGGGTTAGGGTGAGGGGTTTGTGGGTTGCCCGGTTCACCGACCCAGCCGGTGTATGACAAGGAAGAAAAAAGCAAATCCCCTAATGCGCCACATCCCAGTTTGGCCCGGCGCCCGAATCGACAATCAGCGGCACAGATAAGGTCAGCGCCGGGGCGCAGGCGTTTTGCATGATGTCGCCGGCCAGGGTAGCCAGGGCGTCGGCCTGATCTTCCGCCACTTCAAAAATCAATTCATCATGCACCTGCAAGAGCATGCGCGCATCAAGGCCGGATTTTTCCAGCGCGGCGGGCATGCGGATCATGGCGCGGCGCATAATATCGGCGGCGGAGCCTTGGATCGGCGCGTTAATCGCCTGGCGTTCGGAAAAACTGCGCCGCGCCGGATTTTTATCATTAATGCCCGGCACGGTGCAGCGCCGCCCAAACAGGGTTTCGACATAACCTTGGGCGCGGGCGATCTTTTTTGTCTCTTCCATATAACGCTCGATGCCGGGGAATTTTTTAAAATAGGCCTTGATATAATCCGCCGCCTCGGTGCGTGAAATACCCAATTGGTTGGCCAGGCCAAAAGCGGAAATGCCATAAATAATGCCAAAATTAATCGCTTTGGCCTGACGGCGCACCATCGGGTCCATGCCCTCTATGGGCACACCGAAAATCTCCGATGCGGTCATGGCGTGAATATCCATGCCCTTGGCGAACGCCGCTTGCAGGGCATCAACGCGGGCGATATGCGCCAACACCCGCAATTCGATCTGTGAGTAATCGGCGCTTAAGAGTAAATACCCGTCTTCGGCAATAAAGGCGGAGCGGATTTTACGCCCCTCTTCAGTGCGGATCGGGATATTCATCAAATTGGGGTCCGACGAGGACAGCCGCCCGGTCGAGGTCGAGGCCAGCATAAACGAGGTATGCACGCGGCCGGTTTTGGGGTTGATCGCGGCGGCCAGTGCGTCGGTATAGGTGGATTTGAGCTTTTGTAATTGCCGCCATTGCAAAATGACCTTTGGCAACTCATGCCCCGCCGCCGCCAGCTCTTCGAGCACCTGCGCATCAGTTTTCCAGGCCCCGGTTTTGGTTTTTTTGCCGCCGGGCAAAGCCTGTTCGTCGAACAATATCTCGCCCAATTGCTTGGGTGATGACAGGTTAAAAGCATGGCCGGCCAGCCTCTTGGCCTCGTCTTCATAAACCGCCATGCGTTTTGCAAAATCACCCGAAAGCGTCGCCAGGGCGGCGCGGTCCACCTTGACCCCGGCCAATTCCATGGTCGAGAGTACTTGCGGCATGGGCCGCTCCAGCGTCTCATAAACGTTGTGCATATGATGCTCGGCAAGGCGCGGTTTTAAAACCTGCCACAGACGCAAGGTGACATCTGCATCTTCGGCGGCGTATTCGGTGGCGGGTTTAAGATCTATCTGATCAAAACTGAGCTGTGCCTTACCAACCCCGGCGACCTCTTTGAACGGCACCGGCGCGTGGCCAAGATGCAATTTGGATAATTCATCCATGCCATGGCCATGGGCCGAACCATCCTCGACATATGACAAAAGCATGGTGTCATCGAACGGCGTCACATCAATGCCATAGCGATGTAAAACCCCAAGATCGTATTTGATATTCTGGCCGATTTTCAAAACAGCAGGGCTTTCAAGAAGCGGTTTTAGCGCCCTGATCGCGTCATCCATGGGAATTTGTGTCGGCCTTTGCGCCAATAAATCCCCCGCCGCACCATGCGCCAGCGGAATATAGCACGCCGCCCCCGGCGCAATGGCCAGCGACACCCCAACCAGCCCCGCCGCCGTCGCCGACAAGGCATCGGTTTCGGTATCGACGGCAACAATACGCGCCGCCTCTGCCCGCTTTACCCAGGCCTGCAAGGTCTCCATATCCTGCACACATTCATACCCGCTGCGATCAATGTGCCCCGCATCGGCCGGGCAGTCTTCTTCAAACGCCTGATCAGCACACAATATCTGACGGATTTTGCGGGTAAAACTGACAAATTCCATGTCTTCCAAAAAGGCAATCAGCGGCGCAGGGTCCGGGTCGTGCGCGCCAAACTCTTGCGCCGGTTCGGGCATCGGCGTGTCGGTGCGCAAGGTGACCAGATCGCGGCTGATGCGCGCCATATCGGCATATTCGAGCAGGTTTTCGCGGCGTTTCTTTTGCTTGATCTCACCGGCGCGGGCCAGCAATTCATCCAGCGAGCCATATTCATTGATCAGCAAAGCCGCCGTTTTCACGCCAATACCCGGCACACCAGGCACATTGTCGGCACTGTCACCAGCCAGCGCCTGCACATCGACCACCTTGTCCGGGCCGACACCAAATTTCTCCATCACTTCGGCAGGACCAATGCGACGCGATTTCATCGTGTCATAAAGGCTGATTTTATCATCAACCAATTGCATTAAATCCTTGTCCGAAGAAATAATCGTCGTGTTGGCCCCAAGCCCTTCCGCATGGCGCGCATAGGTGGCGATCAGATCGTCGGCCTCAAACCCCTCAAGCTCCACCGAGGGCAGGCCAAAAGCGCGGGTGGCCTCTTTGACCAGCGCAAATTGCGGCACCAGATCTTCCGGGGCCGGGGGACGGTGGGCCTTGTATTGCGGGTAAATATCATTGCGGAAGGTTTTCCCCTTGGCATCAAAAATCACCGCCAGATGGGTGGCCTTTTCGCCATCGCGCATATCCGCGATCAGCTTCCACAACATGTTGCAATACCCCGATACTGCGCCAACCGGCATGCCGTCGGATTTGCGCGTCAGCGGCGGCAAGGCATGGTAAGCACGAAAAATATATCCCGACCCGTCCACCAGAATAAGGTGGCTGTCGGCATCAAGCGGTCGTGTTGTGGCCATCGGTTTATATTCCCCAAACAAGAACGCGATCATGGCACGCACGGCAAAAGATGCAAATGGGCAAAGGCACGTTTTGGAACAATGCGCATGCCCTCTTGCGAGCCTGCGTCCAAAGGGCTAGGGTCCGCGCGCTCAAAAAGGCGTTTTCGCCTTCATTGATAATGCCGCATTAGCTCAGTTGGTAGAGCACATCATTCGTAATGATGGGGTCGGGTGTTCGAGTCACCCATGCGGCACCATTTTTTTCAAAACACGTCGCAAGGTAGGGAAAATGGCGCGCCCCCTCGAACAAAGTTCGAACGCTATTTCAAAGCGCGGGCCGCGCGTCGGCGATCGTTCGCTGCTCTATCGGGAAAATAATGGCGCGCCGAGGAAGATTCGAACTCCCGACCCCCAGATTCGTAGTCTGGTGCTCTATCCAGCTGAGCTATCGGCGCTTAACCCTTGAAGACATGCTCCAAGGAAGGCGCGGAACCTAGCGCCGCGCACACTTAATGGCAAGAGGGGGGAATGGCAAATGCCAGCCGCTTTGGCATGTGGGCAAAATCAAACCCACATGACGACCCCGTCCGCCCTTTCGTTTACGGCGTGTAATCACGCCAGGCGGTGGCCTCGCCAAGACCGGTAGCGGCATAAACGCCGCGCGCAATGGCCCGCGCCAAAGTATCGGCGGCCAGCGCACCAAGCCGGGCCAAGCTAAACTCGCCCGGATCGGGCAAAGGTTTGGCGCATGTTGAGAGGGCAAAAACAATATCACCGTCAAAAGGCGCGTGCGCCGGGCGGATAGCGCGCGCCAGCCCGTCTTGCGCCATTATGGCGAGGCGCTTGGCCTGCGGTACGGTCAGGGCAAAGGAGGTGGCGACAACCGCCAGCGTGGTGTTTTGCCGCGCCGCAGGGTTAAACTTGGCGGCCCCCCAATCATCGGCGGCCGCATGGGCCTCTTGTGGCCAATCCAGCCCGCCAAATTCGCCATCAATTTCAAACGGGGCTGCCCAAAAGGCACGACTTTGGGGCAGCAAAACCGAACCAAAACTGTTGACCGCGACCAGCGCACCGATATCCAGCCCGTCAGGGGTCATGATGGAGGCCGAGCCAACCCCCCCTTTGAGCGCTCCGGCCATGGCCCCGTATCCGGCCCCGACATTACCAAGCGCGCAATTGGTGCTGGCGCGCCCAAGCGCCGCCGCGCCCAGCGCGTGATAAGGTGGTTTTTCGCCCCAGCTCTTGTCGCCGCCATTGGCCAGATCATAAAGAATCGCCGCCGGAACAATCGGGCTGCGCGGCACCCCCGGCAGGTCCATCAGACCAAAGCCGCGGCCCTTCGCGCCCAGTTTTGCCACCACGCTGTCGGCGGCGGCAAGGCCATAGACCGAGCCGCCGGCCAGCACCAGCGCATCAATTTTTTCCACCAGATTTTCCGGGGCCAATGCGGCGGTTTCGCGGGTGCCAGGACCGCCGCCGCGAATATCCACCGCCGCCAGGCACGGCTGGTCGCAGGTAATAACTGTAACCCCGGTGCGTGCGTTGGTATCTTCAGCATTGCCTATTTTAAGACCGGCAATGTCTGTCAGGGCATTTTTTTTGCCCGGCAGGGCGGATTTTGTGTGCATAATGGTTTTCCTTACCGGCAGGATCGCTATGCTCTTCTTATATGCGTATTGGAGCCAAATATGAAACGCCTTATTGCCTGTCTTGTTTTGGGGTTAGCCGCCTGTTCCGGCGCGCCGCAAAGTGCTGTGTCTGACAAGAAAGACGCTCCGGCCCCGGCGCGCGGCATGGTGGCGGCGGCCAATCCGCTGGCCGTCCAGGCCGGTTTGCAGGCTTTACGCGATGGCGGCAGCGCCCTTGATGCGGCGGTGGCGGTGCAAACAGTGCTCGGCCTTGTTGAGCCACAAAGCTCCGGCCTCGGCGGTGGCGCATTTATGCTTTATTACGATGCCAAGAGCGGTCAGGTCAGCGCCTTTGATGGCCGCGAGACCGCCCCGGCCGGGGCCAGCGCGCAAATGTTTTTAGGCGATGACGGCAAGCCTTTGCCCTATCTTGATGCGATCAATTCCGGGCGTTCGGTCGGCGTGCCAGGGGCGATGGATATGCTGGCGCTGGCTCATAGTGAATATGGCACATTGCCCTGGAAAGATAATTTTCAGGCGGCGATCAAACTGGCGACGGAAGGGTTTCCCGTCTCACCGCGTCTGGCGGGCCTGTTAAAAGCCTATGGGGAGCGGGTTCGCCTGAACCAGAACGCGGCGGCGCGGGCCTATTTCTTTTTGCCGGACGGGTCGCCTTTGCCCGCAGGGCATCATCTTGAAAACCCCGCTTACGCGCAGACCTTGAAGGTCATTGCCCGCAACCCGCGCGCCCTTCTTGAAGGGCCATTGGCCAAAGATATTGTTGCCGCGGCGCATCTTGATCCACGGCCGGGCACATTGTCGTTGAGCGACCTTGCCGCCTATCACGCACGTAAAAAACAGGCCGTATGCCGCCCCTATAAAGACTGGCAGATTTGCAGCGCGCCGCCGCGTT
>JALWSB010000103.1 GCA_027080345.1 Robiginitomaculum sp.
CAATGGATCCCGGATAAAACTGACGTTTTCCCGGGATGACACACAATGTTTGTTTTACATACCCCATACGTGTCACCCCGGGCGTAGACCCGGGGCCTATAGTGACAGGTTCTAGGCGCAATAGGTTTCGGATAAGGCTTACGCCTTTCCGGGATGACACAAGGATGATTGTTTAAATACCCATACGTGTCACCCCGGAAGCCGCAGGCTATCCGGGGCCTATAGTGAATTGGTTGCGGCACAATGGATCCCGGATAAAACTGACGTTTTCCCGGGATGACACACAATGTTTGTTTTACATACCCCATACGTGTCACCCCGGGCGTAGACCCGGGGCCTATAGTGACAGGTTCTAGGCGCAATAGGTTCCGGATAAGGCTTACGCCTTTCCGGGATGACACAAGCGGGTGATATTTATGTAAAATCTACGGGCCAGCTTCTCAAAGCCTGCGTGTTATTTCACCAATTCATAGGCGGGGAGGGTCAAAAACTCGATAAACTCTTCATCAAAGACCAATGTGCGCATAACCCTGGCCGCATCGTCAATACGGCTGGTGGCCCAGTCATTTTCGCCGGTTTGCGTTTTTAACCCTTGCAGGACATCGGTAAACTGGGCTTCAAGGAAATCTGTATCAATCACCTGACCATCATCCAGTTTGGCTCCATGCGTGCGCCATTGCCATAATTGCGCGCGCGAAATCTCTGCGGTGGCCGCATCTTCCATCAAATTATGGATGGGCGCTGCGCCCTGACCGCGCAGCCAGGAGGCAATATAAAGAATGCCCACTTCGATATTGGTGCGCACGCCGCCCAAGGTGATGGGACCGGAACAGGGGGTGAGAAGGTCTTCCGCGCTGGCGTGAAAACCGTTTTGCCGTTCGATCTGGTTGGCGGCGGGCATGTGTTCATCAAACACCTCTGTGGCCAGCGCCACCATGCCCGGATGGGCAACCCATGTGCCATCATGGCCGTCTTTAACCTCGCGTTCCTTGTCGGCGCGCACTTTGGCAAAGGCGGCATCATTGGCGGCATTATCGCCGCGCACCGGAATTTGCGCCGCCATGCCGCCAATGGCATGGGCGCCGCGCCGGTGACAGGTTTCAATCACCTGGCGGGAATAAGCGCGCATAAACGGCACGGTCATCGAGACGTGCGCCCGGTCTGGCAAAACCCGGTCCGGGCGGCGGGCAAAACGCTTGATATAGCTGAAAATATAGTCCCAGCGCCCGCAATTCAAACCAACGATATTGTCACGCAAGGCATAAAGAATTTCGTCAATGACGAAGCTCGCCATAATCGTTTCGATCAATACCGTTACCCGAATGGTGCCGGGGGCAAGGCCAAGGGCGCTTTGCGCGTGCAGGATGACCATATTCCACAGGCGCGCTTCCTCGGCGCTTTCCAGCTTGGGCAGGTAATAATAAGGCCCGCTACTTTGCCCCTTCAAGGCCTGATGATTATGAAAAACATAAAGGCCAAAATCGAAAAGCGCGCCGCTAACCGCCGTGCCATCGACCTGCATATGCGCTTCTGGCAAATGCCAGCCGCGGGGCCGCACCATCAAAACGGCGGTTTTGTCGTTCAGCGAATAGGACTTGCCCCGCGCCTCATCGACCAGCGATATTGTCCGCGCATTGGCATCACGCAAATTAATCTGTCCCTCGACCATATTGGCCCAGCTTGGCGTTGAGGCATCCTCAAAGTCGGCCATGAAGCATTTGGCCCCGCTATTGAGGGCATTGATGATCATTTTGCGATCCACCGGGCCGGTGATCTCCACCCGCCGGTCCTGCAAATCGGCCGGGGCCGGGCGCACGCGCCAATTGCCGGCGCGAATATCACTGGTTTGCGGCGCGTCAAATACCGGGTCTTCGCCGGCATCAAGCGCCTTTTGGCGCGTCTTGCGCGCCTCCAGAATGCGTTGGCGGGCCGGCTCAAAACGCCGGTGCAGATCGGCAATAAATGACAGGGCCTCAAGGCTGAGTATAGTTTCATAACCGGGATTGATCGCGCCGGTTATGGTGACGCCGTCTGGTAAGGTAAGGGAGGATGCTGACATGGGGAAACCTTGTGTTAATGGACGAATCCACATGCCGCCTCACACCCGCCCTGTCAATGGCAAGGTGGATGCAAGGCGCAAGGGGGAAACGCAAAGCGTGGCGCGGACTATTCTGCCGCGTCAATAAACTGTGCGTTTTCGGTGGATTCATCAAGGGCCGTGGTCGAGGATTGTCCTCCGGCAAGGGCGTTGGCCACCGCATCAAAATAGCCGGTGCCAACCTCGCGCTGGTGGCGCGTGGCGGTGTAGCCGTGGGCCTCGGCGGCAAATTCGGCCTGTTGCAGTTCGGAATAGGCGGCCATGCCGCGATCCTTATAACCGCGCGCCAGCTCGAACATGCCGTAATTGAGATTGTGGAAACCGGCCAGGGTAACAAACTGGAATTTATAGCCCATGGCCCCCAATTCGCGCTGGAATTTGGCGATAGTGTCCTTGCCCAGATTGCCTTCCCAGTTAAAGCTGGGCGAGCAGTTATAGGCCATCATTTTGCCCGGATATTCGCGCTGAATGGCCTCGGCAAAGCGCTTGGCATCATCAAGGTTCGGCTTGGAGGTTTCCCACCACAAAAGGTCGGCAACCTTGGCGTAAGCGAGGCCGCGCTTGATGCAATGATCAACGCCATCACCTTTCAGGCGGTAAAACCCCTCGGGCGTGCGCCCGGCATCATAATCGATGAATTCATGATCGCGCTCATCAATATCCGAGGTCAGCAATTTGGCGCTTTCCGCATCGGTGCGCGCTACAACCAGGGTCGAGACACCGCACACATCGGCGGCCAGACGCGCCGCATTGAGGTTGCGTTCATGGGCTTTTGTCGGGATCAGAACCTTGCCGCCCAAATGGCCGCACTTTTTCTCGGATGCCAATTGGTCCTCGAAATGTACCCCGGCAACACCGGCCTCGATATAGGCTTTCATGATCTCAAAACAATTCAGCGGGCCACCAAAACCGGCTTCGGCATCGGCGACAATCGGCGCAAACCATTCACGCTGCGCGCCGCCTTCGGCGCATTCAATCTGGTCGGCGCGTTGCAAGGCGCGATTGATCTTTTTGGCCAGTTCCGGGCCTGAATTGGCCGGGTAGAGCGATTGATCGGGATACATCGCCCCGGCGACATTGGCATCGGCGGCAACCTGCCAGCCGGAAAGATAAATGGCTTTCAGCCCGGCGCGCACCATCTGCATGGCCTGATTGCCGCTCATCGCGCCAAGGGCGTTGATATAAGGCTCGGTTTTGAGCAAGTCCCACAATTGTGCGGCGGAGCGTTCGGCCAGGGTATAGCTGATCGGGAAAGACCCGCGCAGGCGGGTAACATCCTGCGCCGTGTAATTGCGCTCTATGCCATCATAGCGCCCGGTCGGGGCATTGGGAATTAACGCGTTGATTTGTGTGTCGGTCATGAAAGGCTCCTCTGGCCGGATGTTTATATATTTACAGATTATACAAAAGTGTGAGAAATCAAAGGAAATAGGGGTTTATTTGTCTAAATTGTATGATAAGAAATTGTAATGTTGTAAAGTTTGTAATATTTTGAGGGTGCTATGGCAGAGAAAAAACTGTTTGCCGGGCCGCGTCTAAAGGGCTTGCGGCGCGAACTGGGGCTGACGCAGGCGCGTATGGCGGCTGAATTGGGCGTGTCGGCCAGTTATTTCAACCTCATGGAACGCAACCAGCGCCCGATTACAGCGCAGGTGCTGATTGCGCTGGCCGAAACCTTTGAGATTGATCTGGCGCGCTTTGCTGCCACCCCGGATCAAAGCCTGCTTTTGGCCCTGCGCGAGGCGGCGGCCGATCCAGCGCTTGAAGCCATTGGCCTTGATGTGCATGATTTGAAAGATCTGGCGGATGCGCACCCGCGCGCCGCCGAGGCGTTGGTGCGCTTGCACCAAAGCTATCAAGGTAAAGCGGGGGATCTGGCGGATCTGGCGGCGCGGCTGGACATGCCGGGCGGTGCGCCTTCTGCGGTGGCGCAACCGGCGCAGGATGTGCGCGATGTGGTACACGGGCACAATAATTATTTTCCTGATCTGGAAGAGGCCGCCGATGTGTTGCGCGACGAGGCCCGGCTGCGCCAGGAAACCATTCTGACCGGGGCCAGCGCGCATCTGTTACAGGTTCACGGGGTGCGCACAAAGATTATGCCTTTTGATGTCATGCGCGGGGCGTTGCGCCGTTATGACCGGCATTCGCGGCGCTTGTTATTATCGGAAATGCTGGATCTGCCGGCCCGCCGGTTTCAGGTTCTGGTGCAGATCGCGCATTTGGAGCTGGGCGAATTGATGGATGAAATGCAGATGGAGCCGGGCCTTGGCAGCAAAGCGGCGCGCAAGCTCTACCGTATTGGTTTGGCCAATTATTTTGCCGCGGCGGCATTGATGCCCTATGCGCCGTTTTTGGAAGCGGCGGAAACATTACGTTATGACCTTGATATTTTGCGCCATCGTTTCGGGGTCAGTTTTGAGCAATTGTGCCACCGCCTGACCACCTTGCAAAAGCCCGGCGCGCGGGGGGTGGGGTTTTTCATGCTGCGGGCGGACCGCGCCGGCAATGTCTCAAAACGCTTTGGCGGACAGGTGTTTCCGTTTTCACGCACTGGTGGCACCTGCGCGCAATGGGATATGTGGCGCGCTTTTGCGGCGCCGGGGCGGCTGATTACCCAATCCATAGAAATGCCTGATGGGGCGCGTTATTTTACGTTGTCGCGCACGGTCCGGCGCACCGGCAGTGGTGCCCCCCGCGAAGAGGGGCAATTGGTGGTGACCATTGGCTGCCCGGCTGATCAGGCCGAAAAACTGGTCTATAAAGGTCATGAAGGTGAGGAAGACCCCATGCCGGTAGGTCTGAATTGCCGGCTTTGTGACCGGCCCCAATGTACCATGCGGGCCTTTCCGCCTTTGCAAAAGCGCCTTTATGTTGATGAAAACAGGCGTTCAGCGTCGGCCTTCCCGTTTTCGCCCTGAAGGTAACGCGAACTGTATGCCATATTTCATGCCTTGATGGGCGGCAGGCATGGTTGTATACGGCGTGCGTGTGGCCCGGCCACATACGCACGTGATTGACGAAAACAAGGAATGGTATCGTGAAACTAGTCGCGGGCCTGGTGGTCTTTCTGGCTTTTGGCTGGGTTGTTATTTATTCGCCTTTGACGGCGGGCTGGCCCGGCATGGCGAACGCCAAAACGCTGGCGGCACGCCTGCAAAAAAGCGCTCAAAAAGGCATAGAGGCGGCCAATGCGGGGCGCTGGGCGCATGTGCGCATCAATGGCCAGACGGCGGTTTTGAGCGGCCGGGCACCGGATGAGACAGCGGCGCAAAAAACGGTCGCGGCGGTGCTGCACAGCGCCGGGCGCGGCGGGGCTTTTTTTGGCGGTATAGTCGATGTCGATCGGCGCGGCATTGATGTTCTGGTCCCGGTGGCACCATTTGTCTGGAGTGCCAGAAAAGCCACAGACGGCACGGTCACGCAAAGCGGTTATATGGATAGCGATGCGGCGATAAAAAGCCTTGACCAGAGCGCGCAAAAAATCTTTGGCAAGCCGCTTCGAGGGTCGGTGCAAATTGCTGCCGGTGTGCCGGATGATCAATGGGCGGCGCAGGCGCAAACCTTGTTGCAGGCGCTGGCATTTTTGGATGAAGGCACGGTGCAATTGCGCGATCACATGGCCCATATTGAGGGCACGGTGACACGGGCGGAAGGGCGCGATGCGCTGAATACGCTGGCGCAAAATATGAGAGCGCCATACAAATTGACAACGCAGATTGTTTTTGATGACCCCAAAGCCAAAGCGGCGGCCTGCCAACAGGATTTACAGGCGATTTTGGCCAAAACCCATATCCGCTTTTCTTCGGGCAAAGCGGTGATCAGCCCGGCCAGCGCGCCGGTTCTGGATGCCTTGGCGGCGCGGGCCAAAGCCTGCCCCGGGCATGATCTGAACATTATCGGCCATACGGACCGGCTTGGCGATCCTGGGTTTAATCTTTGGTTGTCAAAGGCGCGGGCCAAGGCGATTGGCGCGGCGCTGGTGGCGCGCGGGGTGGCCGCAGCGCGTATCCATAGCGATGGTGTGGGATCGGACAGGCCATTATGTACCAGCCGCACCCGGACATGCCGGGCGCAAAACCGCCGCATAGAAATTACAGTCGAGGGATAGGGAACGAACATGATCTGGTTAATTGCGCAAATGTGGCTGATGTTGATTGTCAGCGGGCTGATCGGGCTGGGCCTGGGGTTCTGGATTTGGCACCGCACGCCGGTGCGGGTCGATATTGACCAGGACCGCGAATTGGCGCATTTGCGCGCCCGCTGTGAGGAATCCGAAGCGGAAAAAACCCGCCTGCGCAGCAAGGTGCTGGAAATGGAGCACGAGCTGGATCGGGTCGAGCCGACAAAAGAGCCGGAATACGGCCCGGTGCTTTATGATGCCCCCAGCGAAGGTGAGCCGGATGATCTAAAACTGATCAAGGGCATTGGTCCTCAGATTGAAAAAACCCTGAACGAGATGGGTATCCACTATTATCACCAGATTGCCGGCTGGACGGATTCCCAGGCCAAAACGATTGACGAAAAGCTCAGCTTCAAGGGCCGGATCGAACGCGATGACTGGCGGCGCCAGGCCGCTGCATTGGCCCGCAATGGCCAGTCGCAACTGGATTTACGGTAGCTTCAGGCTTTTCCAAACTGGCTGGCAATTTTTTTATCAAGAAAATTACGGCAATCGCGATAGGCTTGAATGCGCAAATCCCGTGGTCCGAACATTTCATCGGTCGGGTTCGGGGTATCCCAAAACACCAATTTGGCCTTTGACCCTGTTTCTTTTATGTAATTTTGCGCCGCCTCTTGCGCTTCTTCGGTCAGCACAATGATCAGATCAAAGTCGGGCTTGTCGGCCATGGCGCTGATATGACCAAAGCTTTTGGGTTCATGTCCGGCCAGATCGACGCCCCACTCTTCCATAACCTGAACCATAAACGGGTCAAGATACCCCTCATAAAGCCCGCATGAATCGACGGCTATGGCATCGCCAAAGCGTCTGCGGACCAAAGCGGCGGCCATGGGCGAGCGGATGGAATTCATGGTGCAGGAAAACAGCACGTTTCGCGGGCGGGGCTGTGCGGTCATGGGCTATCCTCTCACGTGAAGGGCGCAAATCAGGGTGAAGAGGCGGCGGGCGGTATCAAAATCAATATCGATTTTATCTTTTAGCCGCGATTCAAGAAGCTCTGATCCCTCATTATGAATGCCGCGCCGCCCCATATCGATGGCCTCGATCTGCGCCGGTGCGGCGCTGCGAATGGCCTCGTAATAGCTTTCGCAAATAAGAAAATAATCGCGCACAATGCGGCGAAACGGGGTCAGGGACAAAATAAACTGGCGCACGCCTTCGCCGTTTTCAAGGCGAATATCGAAAATCAATTTGCGCTCGCGGATCGATAAATCAAGCGTGTAGGGGCCTTCGGGCGCGTTGCAGGGGCGAAAATAATTCTCTTCCAGCAAATCAAAAACCGCCACCCGGCGCTCATGCTCGGAATCAGCATTGGCGGCGGCCAAAGAGCGCGGGTCCAGGTGAATCCTGGCAATGCGGTCTTTTCGGTGTGACGGTGGCTGTGTCATAGCGGGCAGGGAAGCAGGAAGGGCGGTTTCTTTCAAGCGTTGACGGCATCAAATATGCGGTTTTTGCCAAACGCGGCCGGTTGCCTTGCGAAGCTGCGGCCTGACGGGCGCGCCTGTTTCACAGAATTTTATGTTAATTCCCTTTCCCTTTTGGCGAGTTTGCGTTACACCGCGCTCGCAAGAGACAAGGAGACCCGCATGCAGATTCGCGAGGGTATAACGTTCGATGACGTTCTTTTGCAGCCCGGCCCGTCAGAGGTTCTACCGGGCGAGGTTGATGTAACAACCCGGCTGACCAACACCATTGCGCTGAACGCGCCGCTGATCTCGGCGGCGATGGACACGGTGACCGAGGCAAAATTGGCCATCGCCATGGCCCAGGCCGGCGGCATTGGCATGTTGCACCGCAATATGAGCATTGAAGAACAGGCCGCTGAAGTCGGCAAGGTCAAGCGCTTTGAATCGGGCATGGTGATCAATCCGGTGACCATTCACCCCGAAGCGACACTTGCCGACCTTAAATCCCTGACCAAAGCGCACCGCATTTCCGGCATTCCCGTTATTGACCGGCGCACAAAGGCGCTGGTGGGTATTATTACCAATCGCGATGTGCGTTTTGCCGAGGATATGAATGAGACGGTGGGTAATCTGATGACCCGCGATCTGGTTACCGCCCGCGAAGGCGTTTCACCAGAAGAGGCCAAGGCCTTATTGCATAAAAACCGGATCGAGCGTTTGCTGATCGTCGATAAGGACGGGCATTTAAGCGGCCTGATCACGGTCAAGGATTTTGAAAAGGCCAGCGCTTTTCCCAATGCCGCCAAGGATACCCATGGCCGTTTGCTGGCCGGGGCGGCGACAACGGTTGGCGATGCGGGGTTTGAACGCGCCCAGGCGCTGATTGCGGCCGGGGTTGATGTGGTGGTGATAGACACCGCCCATGGCCATTCAAAATCGGTGGCCGAACAGGTGGCGCGCATTCGCCGCGAAAGCAATAATGCCCAGATCATCGCCGGCAATGTGGCAACCTATGACGCCACCCGCGCGCTGATTGATGCCGGTGCCGATGCCATCAAGGTGGGGATTGGCCCGGGATCCATCTGCACCACACGCATGGTGGCGGGTGTCGGGGTGCCGCAATTGACGGCGATTATTGATGCGGTCAAGGCCGCCAAGGATTCAAACACGCCGATCATTGCCGATGGGGGCATTAAATATTCCGGCGATCTGGCCAAGGCGCTGGCCGCCGGGGCCTCGACGGTGATGGTTGGCTCCTTGCTGGCCGGTACCGACGAAACGCCGGGCGAGGTGTTCCTTTATAAGGGCCGTTCTTATAAATCCTATCGCGGCATGGGATCGGTCGCGGCGATGAGCGCCGGGTCCGCTGACCGGTATTTCCAAAAAGAAGTCAAGGACAGCATGAAGCTGGTGCCCGAAGGCATTGAGGGCCAAACCCCCTATAAGGGGCCGGTCGGGCCGATCCTGCATCAGCTCATTGGCGGCCTGCGCGCCGCCATGGGCTATACCGGCGCGCCGGATATGCAGGCATTTCGCGAACGGGCCAAATTCATCAAAATCACTGGCGCGGGCTTGCGCGAAAGCCATGTGCATGACGTCACCATGACCCGCGAAGCGCCCAATTATTCATCGCCGTCATAGATGACGCTGGACGACTATAACGCCTTTTGCGCGGCCCTGCCCGCCGCCACCCACGTGGTGCAATGGGGCGGGGCGCATGTGTGGAAGGTCGGGGGCAAGGTGTTTGCCATTGGTGGCTGGGATGCGGGCGAAGAGCCGGGCATTACGTTTAAAGTGAGCGATATCGGCTTTGAAATGCTAAAAGACCAACCCGGTTTGCGCCCGGCGCCCTATCTCGCCTCGCGGGGGTTTTTGTGGATACAGCATTATGCCAAACCCGGCCTTGGGGACAATGATTTGAAAGACTATATCGCCGATTCGCACCGCATTGTGGCGCAAGGCCTGTCGAAAAAGAAACAATGTGAACTGGGCCTGATGGCATGAGGGAAAGTGGAAAACTGGCCGCAGCGATAGAAATTTTGCACGATTTTGAGACGCGCCGTGTACCGGTCAAAACCGCCATTGCCGATTGGGGGCGGCACAACCGCTATGCCGGGTCAAAAGACCGGGCGTGGATTTCCGGCCTGTGCCTTGATGTATTACGCCGCCGCATGGGGGTGGCGGCATTGATGGGGGCTGACACCCCGCGCGCTCTGGTTCTTGGCGCTTTGCGCTTTATGTGGAAAATCCCGCCTGAAACCCTTGGGGAATGGGCGCGCGAAGAGCCGCACGGCCCGGGTTTGTTGAGTAAAGCCGAAGAGGCGGCGCTGGCGGGCGACAAAACCCTTGATGACAGTAGGGTAGCCGACGTTCCTGACTGGGTTTTGCCGATGATGCAGCGGGCCTTTGGCGATGCGGCGCAAAAAGAAGCACGGGCCTTCGGGGCGCGGGCCAGTGTTGATTTGCGCCTTAACACCTTGAAAGCCGCGCCGGAAAAAAGCCTGACCGCGCTTAAAAAAATCAAGGCCAAAAAGGCCGGTATTTTGGAAACAGCGGCGCGGATCAAGGCCCCGGACCCCAGCGTCAAAGCCCCGGCGGTGACCGTTATCCCCGCCTTTAACAAAGGCTGGGTCGAGGTACAGGATCTGGGGAGCCAGATTGTGACGTGCGCGGCGGGCGATATTGCCGGGGCGCAAGTGCTGGACTATTGCGCAGGCGGCGGCGGCAAGACGTTGGCGCTGGCCGCCCTGATGAACAATACCGGCCAGCTTTATGCCTATGATCGTGATGCGCGGCGGCTAAAGCCGCTTTACCACCGGGCCAAGCGCGCCGGGGTGCGCAATGTTCAGGTGTGCAATCCGGCCGGTGATGGTCTTGGCGATGAGTTGCGCGGAAAAATGGACGTGGTGTTCGTCGATGCGCCATGCACCGGGTCCGGCACATGGCGGCGCCACCCGGACACCAAATGGCGCTTGAGCGCACAACAATTGGAACGGCGCATGGGCGAACAGGACACGGTATTGGCCGAGGCGGCGCCGTTTGTACGCCCCGGCGGGCGGCTGGTTTATGTCACCTGTTCGGTGTTCAAGGAAGAAAACGAAGACCGGCTTGACGCCTTTTTGCAAAATCACAAGGATTTTTCCCTTGCTCCGGTTTTGCCCGCCATGGAAAAATGCGGCGTGTTGGCCGCTGACGGGGCGGGGTTGATTGCGCATTGCGAGACCAAAGACCGGGCCTTGCGCCTCAGTCCGGCGCGCGTTGACACAGATGGCTTTTTTGTTGCCCTTTTGGAGAAAAGCGAATGAGAACTGGACAATATTGTCATGCCGACTTTCGTCGGTATGACGCTTGAGGGGTGGGCAAGATGAAACACCAACACGTTTTGATTGTTGATTTTGGTTCCCAGGTGACCCAGCTTATCGCCCGGCGGGTGCGCGAAAGCGGGGTGTATTGCGAGGTGCACCCCTATAACCGGCTGGGCGGCGGGTTTTTGGACCGCTTTGATCCCCGGGCAATTATTCTTTCTGGCGGGCCATCGTCGGTGCATTGGGATGACAGCCCGCGCGCCCCGCAAGAAGTGTTTGACCGGGGCGTTCCGGTGCTGGGCATTTGTTATGGTGAGCAGGTGATTTGCGCCCAGCTTGGCGGCGCGGTTGAGTCCTCGGAGAGCCGCGAATTTGGCCGGGCCGAAATTGAGATCGTAAAAGAAAGCCCGCTTTTTGCCGGGCTGGCCGCGCATGAAACCGTCTGGATGAGCCATGGCGACCGGGTCGAAGCCTTGCCCGAAGGTTTTGCCGTGATTGCCCGTTCAGAAGGCGCGCCCTTTGCCGCCATTGCCGATGAGCGCCGCAAAATTTATGGCGTGCAATTTCACCCCGAAGTGGTGCACACCCCCTGCGGCGCGCGTATTTTACGCAATTTTACCCACCAGATTGCCGGGCTTTGCGGCGATTGGTCTATGGCTGCGTTCCGGGAAGAGGAAATAGCCAAAATCAGGGCGCAAGTGGGCACAGGCAAGGTGATTTGCGGCCTTTCGGGCGGGGTGGATTCGTCGGTTGTGGCGGTATTGCTGCACGAGGCAATCGGCGACCAATTGACATGCGTGTTTGTCGATACCGGCCTGATGCGGCTGAATGAAGCCGACGAGGTGGTCAGCCTTTTTCGTGACCATTACAATATTCCGCTTGTTTCTGTTGATGCCGGTGATGAATTTTTGGGCGCGCTGGACGGGGTCAGTGACCCGGAGAAAAAGCGCAAAATCATTGGCGGTCTGTTTATTGATATTTTCGAGCGTGAGGCCAAGGCCGTTGGCGGCGCGGACTTTCTGGCGCAAGGCACGCTCTACCCGGATGTGATCGAAAGCGTATCTTTTGACGGGGGGCCATCGGTGACGATCAAGTCGCACCATAATGTTGGGGGCCTGCCCGAACGCATGAACATGCAGCTTGTGGAGCCGTTGCGCGAATTGTTCAAGGACGAGGTGCGCGCTCTTGGCCGCGAACTGGGCCTTGATGAACGCTTTGTCGCCCGCCATCCGTTTCCGGGGCCGGGGTTGGCCATTCGTATTCCTGGCACCATCACGCCGGAGCGGGTGGCGATATTGCAAAAAGCCGATGCCATCTATCTTGACGAGATTAAAAAAGCCGGCCTTTACGATGATATCTGGCAGGCCTTTGCGGTGCTTTTGCCAGTGCGCACGGTAGGGGTTATGGGCGACGAGCGCACCTATGATCATGTTCTGGCCTTGCGCGCGGTGACCTCGACCGATGGCATGACGGCGGATTATTATCCCTTTGATCATAAGGTGTTGGGGCGTATTTCCACACGCATCATCAATGAAGTGCGCGGCGTTAACCGGGTGATCTATGATGTGACATCCAAACCGCCGGGCACCATTGAATGGGAATAGATTTGCCCGGATTTCAATTGCTTTTTTGCCAGCGTGCGGGCAGGGTGGCGCGCACAACAAGGAAACGCAAATGATAAAATTAATGACAGGCGGCGCCATGGTCCTGGCCTTATTGGCCGGGTGCAGCCCGAAATCCGACAGCGCGGCGCCCAGCGCAGCTTCCGCGCAAACCAAGGCCCCGGCCGCCAAAGCGGCGGCGCATAGCGTTGATAAAGCCAAACTGGCCGCCGTATTGGCGGACCCGCGCCGGGACAAGGACCGGCCTCGCGATGTCTTTCGCCACACCGCCGAGACTATGACGTTTTTTGGCATTGCGCCGAACGATAATGTGGTTGAGGTTTTGCCCGGCGGCGGCTGGTATACGCGGGTGCTTTTGCCTTATGTGACCCCGGATGGCGGCTGGTATGGCCTGAATTACAGCCCCGATTTGCGGCGCGGTATTCTGGCCTATGCCAAGCGCGATATTGATGAAGAGGCGATGGCGAAATACAGTGAGTGGCCGCAAAATTACCCGGCGCGCGCCGCCAAAAACGGGCCGGCAGACGCCGTCGTCAAAGGCGCTTTCTTTTTTGGTCAGGTGCCTGATGCGGACAAGGGTAAAATGGATGCGGTGCTGTTTTTCCGTGCGTTGCACCATTTGAACCGCATTGATCCGAAATTTATGCAAGAGGCGATCGCCGACAGTTATGCGCTTTTGAAGCCGGGCGGTATTGTCGGTGTGGTCCAGCACCGCGCCCGCGAGGACTATGGCGACAAGGACTACGATACCAGTGGCCATAAAGGCTATATGAAACAGTCTTACGTCATTGCCATGTTTGAAAAGGGCGGCTTTGTTCTTGATGGCAAGAGCGAGATTAACGCCAATCCCAAAGATACGGCCGATTATGAGGGGGGTGTATGGACATTGCCGCCTTCTTTGCGTGGTCGCGACGAAAGCATGAAAGCGCATTACCGCGCCATTGGCGAAAGCGATCGTATGACGCTGCGCTTTCGTAAACCATCATAATTTTTCTCTGGCTCTGCGGGGGGTGACATGACCTGGCTTCTTATCGGCATTGCGCTTTTTTTTGGTATGCACCTTGTGCCTACCGTGCCGCCTCTGAAAGAGGCCATGCAGTCCCGGCTGGGGGCAGGCGGCTATAAAGGCCTGTTTTCTCTTGTATCGCTGGCCGGGCTTGGCCTGATGATCTGGGGGCGGGCGCATACGGGCCATTATGCCATTTTCGCGCCACCGGCCTGGGGTAAAACGGCGGCCTTTATTCTCATGCTGCCGGCATTTATTTTACTGGCGGCGGCGCACATGAAGGGCCGTATTCGCAAAATAACCCGTCATCCCATGTTGCTGGGCGTATTGTTGTGGGCCGGGGCGCATGTGCTGGCCAATGGCGATCTGATCAGCCTGTGGCTGTTTGGCAGTTTTGCCGTGTTCAGCCTTGTTGATATGGCCCTGGTCAGTGGGCGCGGCGCACCAGCAGATTTTACCGTCAAGCCGCGTCAGGACATTATGGCGATTATTGGCGGCGCGGCGGTTTACGCAGGTTTTATCTTTTTTGCGCATCAGTTTCTCTTTGGCGTGAAACTTTTTTGAGTCTGATGCATCCAAATGCGCGGGTGCATGCATCTGGTAAGTAGACGGCGCTTCTGCCGTTTGAAAAAAATGGAGACTTACTTATGGATATGGGCCTTTTAATTCCCTTGTCACCATTCATTATGGTGGTTCTTATTGTCTGGTTTTCGGCCAGTGCGCGGGCAAAATCAAATGCTGCTATTCAAAAAACAGTGCAAAAAGCCATTGAAAAAGGTGTTGAGCTGACGCCGGAAACGATCAAGTCTTTGGGCGTGCGCACAAGAAGCCCGCACAGCGATTTGCGCACGGGCGTTATCAATATTGCTGTGGCTCTTGGCCTGATTGTTATGGGCTATGGTTTGAGCATGGGCGATGTTGATGAAGAGGTGTTCCCCGTTCTTGCCAGTATTGCGGCTATTCCGGGCTTTATCGGGCTGGCCTTGATCGTGATGTATCTGGTCACCAAAAACAACAAGTCCGACTAAGCGTTTCGCGGAGTAACAGGGGATGGCCGCACACGATCTGGAATTGGCTGCGCTGGTCGCGGCAACCGGTGACCGGCACGCTTTTGGCCAGTTGGTCGCGCGTTACCAGACACTGGTGCGCGCCATGCTGACCAGAATGACCGGCAATCATGCGCTGGCCGACGATCTGGCGCAGGATGCCTTTATCAAGGCCTACCGCAAGATCGGGACCTTTACCGGCGCGGGCAGTTTCAAAAGCTGGCTTTGCCGCATCGCCTATACGGAGTTTTTGCAGGCGGTGCGCAAACGCAAATCCGCCGCCGCCGCGATGGAGCGTTTTACCGCGCATCAGGATGTCTTGGGCCAGGCGCAAAACTGGGACAGCGGCGACGCCATGGACCTTGACCGGGCGCTTTCGCATTTAAGCGAAGTGGAGCGTAATGTGATTGTACTTTGTTTTTCCTCGGGCATGTCCCACGCGGAAGCGGCCGACATTACGGGCTTGCCATTGGGTACGGTCAAGTCCCATATTAACCGGGGCAAGGCAAAAATGCGCGCTATACTCGAACAAAAGGAGGCCGTGTGAAAATGACAGATCAAGACGATAAATTCGACGCCTCTTTACGCGCCGCGTTTGAAAAGGCCGATGCGCAGATAACCCCGGACCCACAGTTTAACGCCCGCGTTGAAAGCCGCCTTGCGCGGGTTGTGAACCCGCGCACATTGCTCTTGAGCGGGGCCGGGGCCAGTGGCTCGGCGCTGGCCATGTCACAGATGGAACGCCTGGCCGATGGCCTGACATTTCATAGTCAATTCCTGACCTGGATATTCGATACGATTGGCCCGCAAAGCATTATTGCCGTTGTGTTTGCGCTGATGGCGGTCAGTTTTACCTTTTTGCTGCCAGGCAAACGGATTTGACCGCTTTTATGCTGTTGCTGTTTGCCCCGGGCAGGGGTAGTGTCGGCGGCTCATAAAACCGCAGAGTAAATTTTCGTGTCAGACATATTCAATGAAGTAGATGAAGAGCTGCGCCGCGACCGCACGCACGAGCTTTTTATAAAATATCGCCCCCTTATTATCGGCGTGATTGTCGTTATCGTGGGCGGCGTTTCGGGCTATCAAACCTGGAACTGGTGGGTTGCCAAACGGCAAAATGCCGCCGCCACAACCTATAACAAGGCGGTGCAGGCCCTGAATGCCGGCGAGATGGAAAAAGCGCAGGCTGCGTTTGCTGATTTTGCCAAAAATGCACCCAGGGGCTATGCCTTTCTGGCGACAATGCAACAGGCGGCGGCCAAACAGCAGGCCGGGCATTCCGCCGATGCGGCCAAGCTCTATATGCAGGCGTCGCAAAAAGTCGAAGACCCTCTTTTCAAAGATCTGGCGGTGATCAAGGCGGTGCTGGCCAGCATGGACCAGCTGAGCCTTGCCGATCTTGATGCGCGGCTTGCGCCTTTGGCCGGGCCGGGGCGGGCGTTTCGCTTTACCGCCCGTGAATTACTGGCAGCAAAGGCCATGGAAGATGGCGACATAAAACGGGCGCGGGATGATTACACCTATCTTTCTTTGGCGCTGGATGCCCCGGCCGGGGCGCGCCAGCGGGCCGAACACGCGCTGGCTTTGTTGGGTCCGGCACCGGTTGCCAAGAGGGCACAAACCGAACCACAATCAGAAAAAACGGGCGCTGCGGCGGGGCAAAGCCAAGGTGAGGACAAAACCTGATGAAACGCATAATTTTGGCCCTGTGCGCCGTGACCATGGGGCTGTCGGCCTGTTCGACGGTCAATAAAATCAATCCTTTCAAGGAAAGCGAAAAGGACAAAAAGTCCAAACAGGGTATCTTGCCCGATGAAAAACGGCGCATTTCTGTATTGAGTTACGAACAGGGCCTCAAAAAAGATGAAGCGGCGGCCAATTTGCCGTTCTTACTGCCGCCGCCTTATGTCAATTCCGATTGGGCGCAAACTGGCGCTTTTCCCAGCCACGCGCCGCAAAACCTGACCACCGGCGATGCGCTGAAAGTCGTCTGGAAAAAAAGCATTGGCAGCTCCAGCGGCACCAATGGGCGGATTGTCGCCCCGCCGGTTCTGGCCGGGGGGCGTTTGTTCGTTATGGACGCGCGCGGGGTTGTGCGGGCGCTGGATGCCAAAACCGGCAAGCCTTTGTGGCGCTATACGATTAAACGTAAAAAGGTGGTTCTGCCCAAGGAAGATCGCCGCGGCCGGTTTGATGCCGGATGGCGCAGCTTTTTACCGTTTCGCGGTGGCAATGGGCGCGAAGGTTATGGCGGTGGCCTGGCGGTTTCCGGGGGGCATCTTTATCTGGTTTCCGGGCAAAGCCTTGCGGTGGCGCTCGATGTGGTTACCGGCGATGAAATCTGGCGCACCCTGACACCAACGCCAATACACAGCGCCCCGACGGTTGCTGACGGGCGCATGTTTGCGGTCACCCAGGATGATGAACTTTATGCCTTTGATATTAAAACCGGCGAAATTCTGTGGACCTTTCAGGGGATATCAGAACCGGCCAAGATCATGGCCGCATCCAGCCCGGCGGTGTATGGCGAGGTGGTTGTGGCGCCGTTTGCCTCTGGCGAGCTGGTGGCCTTTCGGGTGCAAAACGGGCGCACCATCTGGACCGATTCGCTGACCCGTACGTCGGGGCTGACGGCGCTTTCGGATTTGAATGACATTGCCGGCGCGCCTGTAATTTTTGATCGCACCGTTTTTGCCATAAGCCATAGTGGTCTGTTGACGGCGATTAATCTGCGCACCGGCGCGCGTCTGTGGTCGCGTCAGGTCGGCGGTATCAACATGCCCTGGCTGGCGGGCGATAATCTTTTTGTGATGACCAATGATGGCCAGATCGCGGCGCTTTCACGCTATGACGGCAGTGTGCGTTGGGCCAGGGATTTGCCGCGCTATCGCAAAGTCAAAAAACGCAAGGACCGTATTGCCTGGTCCGGGCCTGTTTTGGCCAATGGCAAATTGTTACTGGTTTCGTCGAAAGGCAAGCTGTTGAAAATCTCGCCAGAAACCGGTGAAACGCTAAGCGAAAAGAAGCTGGGCGGCCGGTTCTTTATTGCCCCTGTTATTGCCGATAAAAGCGTTTATCTGCTTTCTGATCAGGCCCGGCTTTACAAATTGCAATAAGCCTTTGCGGCGTTACGCCGTATATTTTATGGATTGCGCCATGTCTTTGAAAATCGCCATTACCGGGCGTCCCAATGTTGGTAAATCAACATTGTTTAACCGCCTTGCCGGGCGCAAGCTGGCGCTCGTCCATGACCGGCCGGGGGTGACCAGAGACCGCCGCGAAGGCTTTGGCCGCTTTGGCGATCTTGATTTGCGTCTGGTTGATACGGCCGGTCTGGAAATGGCCAAATCCGGGCTGGAAGCGGATATGCGGGCGCAAACGCTCTATGCGGTGGGGGCGGCGGATATTTGTCTGTTTTTGGTTGATGCGCGGGCCGGCATTACGCCGCTTGATGAAGTCTTTGCGGAAATTTTGCGAAAATCGGGCTGTCCTGTTGTGCTGGTGGCCAATAAAACCGAAAGCCGCGCCGGTGATGCAGGGGTTATGGATGCCTACCGGCTGGGGCTTGGCGAACCTGTGGCCATATCTGCCGAGCATGGCATTGGCTTGTCAGAGCTTTTTCAAAGCATAGTCGCGGCGGCACAAAAAGCCGGCCTGGATGACGGGGTTGGGGCTTCTGATGAGGCCGAAGACGAGGACATTGAGGCCGGGCAAAAACCTTTGCGCATCGCCGTTATCGGTCGCCCCAATGCGGGTAAATCAACATTGATCAATGCCCTGATTGGTGAAGACCGGCTGATCACCGGGCCAGAGGCCGGGGTGACGCGCGATTCCATCGCCGTTGACTGGGTGTGGGACGCGCGGCCCGTGCGCATTGCCGACACGGCGGGGATGCGCAAACGGGCAAAAATTACCGACAATCTTGAAAAAATGGCGGTTGGCGATTCGCTTAAAGCCATCCAGTTTGCCGAAGTGGTTGTGGTTGTTATCGACGCGCAATCACCGCTCGATAAACAGGATTTGCAATTGGCTGATCTGGCCGAGCGCGAGGGCCGCGCGGTTGTGTTCGCCATCACAAAATGGGATTTGGTGCGCAATAAACAGGCCATGCTGGCGCATTTGCGCGAACGCTTGGCGCGGTTATTACCGCAATTGCGCGGCGCGCCCCTGGTGACGCTTTCGGGCCTGACCCGGCGCGGCTTGAACCGCCTTATGCCGGCCATTGAGGGGGTTTATAAAGACTGGAATGCACAGATTAAAACCCGCGATTTAAATGACTGGATGCATGCCCTGATCGAACGCCACCCGCCGCCTGCGGTTCAAGGAAGGCGGATCAAACCGCGCTATATCAGCCAGACAAAAACCCGCCCGCCGACCTTTGTTTTGATGTGTTCGCGGGCCAAATACCTGCCCGAAGCCTATAAACGCTATATGATTAACGGGCTGCGCGATGACTTTGACCTTAAAGGTGTGCCGGTGCGGCTGATCGTCAAGGCGGGCAAAAATCCATACGAAAAAACCAAGGCCGAATAAGGATTTTGCGGTCAAATGGTCGCATTGCCGATTATACCCCCAAAGCGCATAAGGGCGTGATGAAAGCGGAATACAAAAAATATGCCTGCGCCGATGTGCCGCGCTATACCAGCTACCCGACGGCGGTGCAGTTTAGCCCCAATATTGGCGAAACCGATTATCGCCGCTGGCTTGGGGGCATTGGGGCCGATGCACCTTTATCGCTTTATGTGCACATCCCGTTTTGCCAGCAAATGTGCTGGTATTGCGGCTGTCACACGACTATCGCCCATAGCTATAAGCGCGTCGGGGCCTATGCCAATAATGTGATAGCCGAGCTGGATTTACTGGCGGCGGCCCTGCCACTGAACCATGGGCCGCTTGCGCATGTGCATTTTGGTGGCGGTAGTCCAACCATGCTCACTGATGATGATTTTGCCGCCATTTGCGCCAAAATCAACGCCGTGTTTGGTGCCGACACAAAGCGGGAAATTGCGGTCGAGATTGATCCGCGCACTATGGACG
>JALWSB010000104.1 GCA_027080345.1 Robiginitomaculum sp.
ACCGCCGCACCGACAAACGAGGAGGCGACCACAAACGCTGTCGAACAGACCCGCACCGGGGCGCTTGCGGCGCACCGCCGGGTTAAAATCAACACACCGTTTCTCGATGGCTCGATCAATCTTGATGGCGCGCGGTTTGATGATTTGATGCTGCGCAAATATCATGTCGATCTCGACCCGCAAAGCCCCGAGGTCGAGCTTCTTGACCCGCGCCGGGCCAAGGGCGGCTATTTTGCCAATTTTGGCTGGCGCGCCGCCGATGACGGGGCCAATAACACCCTGCCCGCCTTGAACACGCCCTGGCAATTGGTGTCGGGCACTGTGCTGACCCCGAAAACGCCAATTCATCTGCGTTATACATCCCCTGAAGGTCTGGTTTTTGACCGCACCATCAGCGTGGACCAACAATACATGTTCACCATCACGGATTCGGTGCGCAATCAGGGCAATGCAGCGCGAACCATCGCCCCGACCGCTTTGGTGCGGCGCTATGGCAACCCCACTTTTGTGCCCAAAGATGCCTCACGCGAAGAAAAAATGAAAAACCGCTCCGGGTTTATTTTGCACCAGGGTGTTATTGGCGTGCTTGGTGGCAAGCTCGTCGAGTACAAATATAAAAAACTGGCCAAGGAAGGATCGGTGCAAAAAGAAGGCGCAGGCGGTTGGCTCGGCTTTACCGACAAATATTGGCTGAGCGCCCTGATCACCCCGGCAAAGGCCCACACAGTGGCCAATTTGCGTACCTTCACCGCCAAGTCTGGCGATACGGTTTACGAGGCCGGATACAGGCTGGACGGTCAGGCCCTGGCACCGGGTCAAAGCATCACAAATACGCAATCCTTCTTTGCCGGAGCCAAACAGTATAAAATCTTGCAGGCCTATCAGGAGAGTAAGGGCATTGAGCGTTTTGACATGGCCATTGACTGGGGCATTTTCTGGTTTTTGACGCGGCCTTATTTCAAAGCGCTTGATTTTTTCTATGGGCTGGTCGGCAATCTTGGTATTGCCATCATCCTTTTGACCGCCGTGATCAAGCTGTTATTTTTCCCGATTGCCAATAAATCCTATGCATCCATGGCGCGGATGAAAGCCTTGCAGCCCAAAATCGAAGAGGTACGAACGCAGTTCAAGGACGATCCACAACGCCTGCAACAAGAAACCATGGCCTTATACCAGCGCGAGAAGGTCAACCCGCTGGGCGGTTGTTTGCCCATGTTGCTGCAAATCCCGATTTTTTACGCGCTTTACAAGACGCTTTATATTTCTATCGAAATGCGTCAGGCCCCGTTTTTTGGCTGGATCAAGGATTTGTCAGCGCCGGATCCGACACATATTGGCAATCTTTTTGGCCTGATCCCCTGGGATCCAACCCATGTGCCGGTGATCGGCATGATTTTGGCCATTGGTGTGTGGCCGTTGATTATGGGTCTGACCATGGGGGCGCAACAATTGCTCAACCCACCACCGCCCGACCCGACCCAGCGGCGGATTTTTGCCTTTATGCCGGTGATTTTCACCATCATGCTGGCACCCTTTGCCGCCGGGCTGGTGATCTATTGGGCGTGGAATAATTTTCTTTCCTTGCTGCAGCAATATTACATCACCCGCAAAAACGGTGTGGAAACCCCGTTTGACCGGATTATCAATCGTTTGTTGAACCGGCAAAAAGAAGGAGAGGCGGGCTGAACGATCCCGTCCATACAGAAGCGCAGCGCGAAGCGGCGCGCGTTTTGTTTGCGGGCGAGTGCAGTTTTGTGCGCGGCGTGGTCAATTTACGCGACCTGCCCGATGCGGCCTTGCCCGAAATTGCCTTTGCCGGGCGCTCCAATGTTGGCAAATCAAGCCTTTTGAACGGCCTGACATTTCGCAAAAACCTGGCCCGCTCCTCAAACACGCCGGGGCGCACGCGCGAACTTAACTTTTTTAATCTGGCTGACCGTCTGATGCTGGTTGATCTGCCCGGCTTTGGCTATGCCCGCGCGGCGCGTTCCGACATTGCCCGCTGGACGACCCTGACCCGCGATTATCTGCGGGGCCGGGCGGCATTAAGCCGGGTGTTCTTGCTGATCGATTCACGCCATGGGGTCAAGGATAATGACCTTGCAGTTATGGATGTTCTTGACGAATCCGCCGTGGTTTATCAACTGGTTCTGACCAAAACGGATAAATTGAAACGCGGCGAGCTGGACCGTGTTTACGACAAAACAAGTGCGCTTATTGCCCGCCGCCCAGCGGCGTTTTCGCGGCTGGCTGCTGTCTCGGCGCACAAAGGCGATGGCATGGCCGATTTGCGCGCCGATATTGCCGCTTTGTGCCTGACCTAAGCCCCGGCGCAGGCAATGCAAAACGGCGTTGCCGGGTCTTGCGCCAGCCGCGCCGGGGCAATGGCTTCGCCGCATTTCACGCACCAGCCATACTCCCCCTCATCAAGCCGCGCCAAAGCCCCGGTAATGCGCTTCAGGGCGATCTGGCGACGACTGTCTTCGGCCTGCGCCATGGCCTGCACCTGCAGGCTGTCCATGCGCGACAACCGGCCCACCGATTGCTGGTCCAGCCCGACTGGTTTCTGGTCGTCGTGTGCGGCAGCGCGTAAAGCCTCGATCTCAGTGCGCAAAGCCAATAATTGCGCACGTATGTTCTTGTCATCGTCATTCATCGGCGCATTATGCGTGTTTATAGTATCAACACAAGGAAAGCGGCAATGGCGGGTGATTATTCCAACTATCTTACACATCTTGAATGCGGCCTGAGCGGGGAGCGCCACGAAGCGGGCCGCGTGCATGGCCTCTCGCGCGCGGGCAAGCCCTTGCTGGCGCGCTATGATATGGCGGCCATGCGCCGCGGCGCGGATCGCGATGCCATTTGGGCGCGCACGGGCGGGTTTTGGAAATGGCGCGAGCTGTTGCCGGTAAAAGAGACAAAAAATGTCTGCGCCCTTGGCGAGGTCGATACGCCGCTGATTGCGCTGGATAATCTGCACGATGCGGGCACGGTTATTGTCAAGGATGAAGGGCGGCTTCCCACCGGCTCGTTCAAGGCGCGCGGCCTGGCGCTGGCCGTGGCCATGGCATCCGAATTGGGGCTTGATCATCTGGCCATGCCGACCAATGGCAATGCCGGTTCGGCGCTGGCCGCCTATGCCAGCCGCGTTGGCATGAAGACGACAATTGTCTGCCCGGACGATACCCCGGCCATCAATATTGAAGAAACCCAATTACAAGGGGCCAAGGTTTACAAGGCCAATGGCCTGATCAATGCCTGTGGCGCGTGGGTCAAAGCCGGGGCGGACAAAGGCAAATGGTTTGACTTGTCCACCTTGAAAGAGCCCTACCGGATTGAGGGCAAAAAAACCATGGGGCTGGAACTGGCCGCGCAAATGGGTTGGACCCTGCCCGATGTGATCTTTTACCCCACCGGTGGCGGCACCGGCCTTATTGGCATGTGGAAAGCCTTTGCCGAACTTATTGAACTGGGCTGGATGGAAAGCACAAAATTACCGCGCATGGTGGCGGTGCAGGCATCGGGCTGCGCACCGATTGTGCGTGCCTTTGATGCGGGCGAACGCTTTGCCGATCCCTGGCAGGACGCCCACACCGTCGCCGCCGGGATTCGCGTGCCCGCCGCCATTGGTGATTTTCTGATTTTGGACGCGGTGCGCGACTCAGGCGGTTTCGCCATTGCCGTTGATGATGCGGCCATCGAAGAGGCGCGCATGCGCGTTGCCGGCGAGGAGGGGCTTCTTCTCTGCCCTGAAGGCGCAGCGACTTACGCCGCCTATCTTGCCGCCCGGCGGAAAAACCTGATCAGCAAGGACGAGCGCGCGGTGCTTTTCAATTGCGCCACAGGCCTGAAATACCCCATGCCGGAAGCCGGTGAAGCGCTGGATCTGGGCGCGGCTTGAGTTAGGTCGTGGACCCACAAACAGGGTCATAATGACGGGCACTTTTCGACTTCGCTCAAGGTGAGGTCTGTGTAATTGCGCCTCGCCCTGAACTTGTCGAAGGATGGGTGGCTCCAGCCCTCGTCGCCCTTTGACGCAGACCAATGACTCTACGCCGCCTTAAACCGCTGCACCTTTATCCCCTTTGCCTGCTGCTGTGCGCGCCACAAATCGTATTGCATTTGTTGTTGCAGCCAGCTTTGCGGGTTGCCCCCAAAGCCTTGCGAAAGACGAATGGCCATTTGCGGTGAGATGCCCAGACGGCCATTGAGCAGCATGGAAAGCGTGTTGCGTGATACGCCAAGGCCTTTGGCGGCATCGGTCACACTCAACCCCAAAGGCTCAAGACATTGCCGCCGAATGATTTGCCCGGGATGGGGTGGGTTGTGCATCAGCATTGTTGTTCTCCTAATGGTAATCAAGATAGTCGACATCAACAGCGTGACCGTCTAGAAAGCGAAAAATTATTCGCCAATTTGCCTGTACAGTTACCGCCCAGAAGCCAGCATGCTCGCCTTTCAGGCGGTGCAGGCGAAAGCCCGGCAAATCCATATCATCCGGCCCGGCCGATGCGTTCAGGCGTGCCAGAACATCTTGCACCTTGGTCAGGTGGTCGGCATGTATGCGGCGACTTTCACCACGCTCGAAAAGTCGCTTTAAGGGCCTGCTTTTAAATGTTTGTATCACAATAAAATGTAATACGAAATATTACGATTGTCAACTCTATTGCGCATCATTGTGCGATGGCGCATAACACAATGAATGCATTTAGAGGTCTGTTGCCACCCCCTTGCCCCGTTCTTTTTTCTGCTTTATCTACCCGTTCATCGGTCCTTGCGCCCTGGCGCAGGATAATAGGGAATGCGGTGCGAGCCTTTGGCCCAAACCCGCAACTGTACCCGCAGCCGTAAACGGCAAGCACTGGCGCACAATGCCACTGGGCTTTGTTCCAAAAGGAATGGCCCGGGAAGGCGCGTCAGAGCATTTGAGCCGTGAGTCGGAAGACCTGCCGATGCGTTCGTCCGTCCAGGCCCCGGGATCAGGGTTTTGGCATGGAAATTATTTTTCCGTTGTGGCGACAACACGTTAACCCGTCCGTCTTGTGTGGCGGACCTGTCGCAATGGAGAATGACAGTGTCTTTTACTAAATCCCTTTTGGCCAGCGTGGCCGTTCTTGGTGCATGCGCACCGCTTGCTTTGGCGCAAACCGATAAATCGGCGCACGAGAGCGAAATTATCATTATCGGGGCGCGCACGCCCATCCCGGCAAGCGAGGTCACGGCGGCGGTCAGCGTCATTGACGCGGCGACGCTGGACGATCTTGGCGATGTGTTTGTTGCCGATGCCTTGCGCGCCGTGCCGGGCGCGGCGGTCAATCGATCCGGCCCCGCCGGGGCGTTGACGCAAGTGCGTTTGCGCGGGTCCGAGGCCAATCATGTTCTGGTATTGATTGATGGGATCGAGGCCACCAACCCGTTCAGCGGGTCTTTTTCTTTTAATACCCTGCCGGCCAGCGGCATCTCAAAGATCGAGGTCTTGCGCGGCGAGCAATCGGCGCTTTGGGGCTCTGATGCCATTGGCGGCGTGATCAATATTGTCTCCACGCCCAAAGAGCGCGGCAATACCCTTGGCGGGTTTGGCGAATACGGCACGTTTAATACGGTGCGCGGCGGCCTGAACGGGCAAGGGGTTTTTGGCCAAAGCCGCGCCTTTGCCAATTTATCTTACACCAATAGTGATGGCTATGACGTATCGGCCAGCGGCGGCGATGAAGATGGCTATGACAATATCACCGCCTTTAGCGGCTTTGACACGCCTTTGGGTCAGCGCGCCGCCTTCAAAACCCGCGCCCGTTTTACCCGCGCCAAAAGCCAGTTTGATGCGGATACGGATTTTGACGGGCGGCTGAATGATGCCAATCGGCAATTGCGGCAAAACCAGTTTGATGCCTTGGCGCAAGTGAACGTCCAAACCAATAATGATCACCTGCGCCATGTGCTCAAAACCACCTATACAACGACCCGCGATATTGACGGGGCGAACCGCTCGAACGGGTTTCGCACACAAGCCTCTTACCAGCTTGACGGCGAATGGCAGAGCGGCACGATAGAACACCACCTTACGCTTTTGGCCGAGGGCGAGCGGGAAATCTATAAAAATAATGGCGGCCCCGGTGCCGGTCAAAACCAGAAACGGCGCAATACCGGCTATGCTTTTGCCGCCGATTATCGGTTGGTCAGTGGCGATCTGGTGCTGAATGCCTCGGCCCGGCGCGACACCCATTCGCTGTTTGCCAATGCCAATACTTGGCGTTTTGGCGGCGCCTATGAGGTGAGTCGCCTGAACGGGCGTGTGCGCGGCTCGATAGGTCAGGGGATTAAAAATCCCGGATTTTTTGAGCTTTTTGGGTTTTTCCCCGCCTTTTTCACCGGCAATCCAAACCTGAAAGCCGAACGCTCAACCGGCTATGAGCTGGGCTGGGAACAACATATCGGCGCGGCTGATCTTTCCATCAGCGGCTATGCCTCGCGTCTGAAAAACGAGATTTTCACCGACTTTGGGGTATTTCCGGCCACGGCCCGCAACCGCACCGGCAAAAGCCACCGCCGCGGCCTCGAGATTGAGGGTAACTGGCCGGTCAATGCGGCTTTGACGCTTTTTGGCTCGGCCACATTCCAGCACACCAGCCAAAGCGGGGTGCGTGAAATTCGTCGCCCGCGCTTTTTAGCCTCCGCATCGGCGCGCTGGCACCCTGAAGGTCAGCCCTTTGGTTTTTCCCTTGGCGCGGATCATAACGGCAAAATGAGTGATACGGATTTTGGTACATTTTCCAATGTCTCTTTGAAGGCCTATACACTGGTCCACGGCACGATAGATTATGATCTGAATGAAAATATTCAGCTTTATGTGCGAGGGGAAAACCTGCTTAATGCGCAGTATACGGAGGTGTTTGGCTTTGCCGGACAAAAACGCGGAATCTTTGGCGGTATTCGTGCCCGTTTTTAAGCTATGTCTGGCGTTTTTTCTGGTCGCCTGCGCTGCGGCGCAGGCGGCCCCTGCGCGTATTGTCTCAACCAGCCTGTGCGCCGATAGTTATATTCTCGCGCTTGCGGATAATGACACGGTTGCGGCCCTCTCATGGCAGGGTGATACGGCGTTATCCTCCGCCCCCAAGGCCTGGCGCGGCAAGGCAAAGGGCCAGGCATCTGCCGAAGTTCTGGCCGCTTTGCGCCCGGATTTTATTATCATGGGACCGGGGGATGCGCCGCGGGCCGCGCGCTTTGAGGCGCAAGACGGCGTGCCGGTGGTGATGCTGGACTGGGCCAGCGACTTTGCCGGTGTATTCAAGAATATGAAAAAACTCGCCCCGCCTTTGCCTGCGCCAGACGCACAGGCGCGCATTGATAGCACCATTTCCGCTTTGCAGGCCCGGCTTGCGGTGGTGCGCGAGCGCAGCACGGCGCGCGTGCACACACCCCGGCTTCTTTATCTTGCGCCCAATGGGGCCAGCGCCGGGCCGGGGACATTTATTGATGCCATGATCAAAGCGGCGGGCGGCGTCAATCACGCGGCCACATTGGGGGTCAAGGGCTGGGGGTTGGTGCCGGTGGAAAAGCTGGCGATTGACCCGCCGGACATGCTCATCACCGGTTTTTTTAAAAATGGCTATCCCAGCGCCCAAAACGGGCGCACCCGCCAGCCGGTGTTTCGTAAAATCCTGAACACATTGCCGCGTATTGACCTGCCGGGAAAACTTCTTGTCTGCGCCAGCCCGCTGCTGGTTGAGGCGACAGAGATTACCGCCGCCGGGCTGGACGGATTTGCCGCCGGGGGCGGGTCATGAGGCGAGCGACGGGCTTTCTTATTATTGCGGCGCTTACCTTGTTTATCGCCTCCATGTTGACCGGTGCCTTATGGCTTTCCCCGGCGCAGTTTTGGGCCGCACTTTGGCACACGGGCGATCCGGTACACAGCATGATTATCTGGCACATTCGGTTGCCGCGCACCCTGTTGGCATTTTTTATTGGCGCAGGGCTTGGCGCGTCCGGGGCCGCCTTACAGGGTTATTTGCGTAATCCGCTGGCCGATCCGGGCATTGTCGGCATATCGGCCAGCGCCTCGCTTGGTGCGGTGGCGGCGCTTTATTTTGGCCTGGCGGCGCATTATTTCTGGGCTCTGCCGCTGGCGGCGATGGGCGGGGCCGGGCTGGCCGCATTGGTTTTAATACGGCTGGCGCGTGATGATACGCCGGTTACCCATGTCATTCTTGGCGGGGTGGCGCTGTCATCTTTGGCCGTATCGCTGACGGCTTTATTGATGAATTTATCACCCAACCCCTGGGCCTTGTCGGAAATTGCTTATTGGCTGATGGGCTCGGTGGCGGACCGGGGGTTTTCCGATCTTGGTTTTGCGGTACCGTTAATCCTTGTTGGTATCACCCTTTTATGGCGCAGCGGCCCGGCGCTCGACGCGCTTGGTCTTGGCGAGGATACGGCGCGCACGCTTGGTGTATCACCGGGCAAAGCCGGGCGGCTGGTGGTGCTGGGCACCTTATGTTGCGTCGGGGCCGGGGTCGCCGTTTCCGGCGCTATCGGCTTTGTTGGTCTGGCCGCGCCGCATTTGGTGCGGCCGTTTTTCGGGGCCATGCCGGGGCGTCTTATCCTCCCCTCTGCGCTGGCGGGCGGGTGTTTATTATTGCTGGCCGATATTGTCGTGCGGCTTTTGTCCGGCCCGGGCACCATGCTTTATCTGGGCGTGGTGACGGCGCTGCTCGGCGCGCCATTTTTTCTTTACCTTATCTGGACGCAAAGGCGGGTTTGGGTATGAGTGTTTTGCGCTTTGATCATGCTTACGTCGCGTTGCGGGACCATCCGGTTTTGCATGATGTGTCATTGGCTCTTACCCCCGGCCTGACCGGCCTTATCGGCCCCAATGGATCGGGAAAAAGCACGCTCATTCGCGCCGCTGCGGGCCTGTTACCCTTGCAAAAAGGCGCGGTCTTTATCCAAGAGAACGATTTAACGGCGCTGACTTTGCGCGCCCGGGCAGACACGATCAGCTATCTGCCGCAAAACGGGCCAGTGCACTGGCCCTTGCGAGTGGATGAATTGGTGGCGCTGGGCTGTACCCATCTTGGTAAAAGCAAAACAGAAATCGATGAGATGGTCGCCGAAACGCTGGACGCCTGCGCTATTGCCGGTTTTGCTGCCCGGTCGGTCAATACGCTTTCTGGCGGCGAGCGCCAGCGGGTATTGCTCGCCCGGGCGCTGGTGGCGAACACACCGGTTTTGCTGGCCGATGAGCCAACGGCGGCGCTTGATCCTTGGCAGCAACACCAGATCATGGGCCTGCTGGCCAATGTTGCGGCCAAGGGCAAGGCCGTCTTGTGCGCGGTGCACGATCTGCCGCTGGCGGCGCGCTATTGCCGGCGCCTTGTTCTTCTGGATGGCGGCAAAATCACGGATGATGGCGCGCCCAAAACGGTTTTGGCAGGCAAAGCCGCATGCAACGCCTATGGCCTGCGAATTTCTGCCAAGGGTCATGTGGACGAGAAGGGCTTGCCCGAAGCGCGCGCGCATGATTAGACCGGTCCATGACCGGTTCAGATAAAAATTGCGCTCAAGAGCCGCCCTTTGGCACATACGCGCCCAATCGCTTTCAAAGCGCCATTTTGGGCATTACCAGACGGTTGCCGCGCAATGCCTTTGGCCGCCGGATCAATGGCCTGTTGCGCCGTCTGGTTTTGGCGTTTTTGAAAACCCCGCTCGATGTGCAAACCTTCGGGGCCAATGTGCGCTTTCACCCGCATGATAATTTGTGTGAAAAACGTGTTCTCTTTACCCCGCACATGTTTGACCCGGCAGAAATGGCGGTATTGCGCGCCGCGTTGCAGGGTAATTTTACCTTTATCGACATTGGCGCCAATGCGGGGCTTTACGCGCTGGCCATGGCCGCGCAAGGGGGTCCCGGTGCGCGCATTCTGGCGATTGAGCCCCAACCTGAAATGGCGCGACGCTTGCGCTTTAATATACAGGCCAGCGGCTTTACCAATATCACCCATATTGCCGATGCCTTATCGGATGCGCCCGGCACGGCGGTTCTGCGTATTGTTCATAAAAACCGGGGGGCCAGCGGCTTTGCCCCGCGTAAATATGGCGCTGGTGATGCGTGCATCACGGTAAAAACCCGCACCCTTTTGGGGCTGATGAATGATCAGAATATCACCCGCGCCGATGCCATGAAGATTGATATTGAAGGGGCGGAAGATCAGGTTTTGCCACTGTTTTTTGAAACCTGCCCCAAAGACCGTTTGCCGCGCCTGATTATTATGGAGCGCAATGAGGACTGGAAAATAGATTGTCTGGCACTGGCCAAATCGATTGGCTATCAAGAAGTGGGCAAGGGACGCATGAACGCCATTTTGCGGCTTGATGAGGAGACCGAATAGATGACAGATGAGGATTTTCTGACCGCCTTTGAAAACGCCACATTGCGTGAGGCGGACTTTAATCATAAGGCGCATGTGCAGGCCGGGTTTTTAATGCTGAAAAAATACGGCTTTGCGCACAGTGTAATAAGATACCGAACGGCGTTAAAAGCCCTGACGGAACGTTTTGGCGTGCCGGAAAAATATCATGAAACCATCACCATCGCTTTTTTGGCGGTGATCAATGAACATAAGGCGCGCCGCCCGGAAAATGATTTTGACGCCTTTTGCGCGCACAACCCGGATATTTTGTCGCCGCGTGCCCTTGGCGCCTATTATACCCGCGAAGAGCTGGCCGCGCCCTTGGCCCGGCGGGTGTTTGTTTTGCCGCAAAAGAAACAGTCATGAGCACAATACATATCACGCTTATGACTTTGATTGTTTATCAACTGGCGCTGGTTGGTGTGGGGTTTTGGGCGCGCGGGCGCAATACCAGCGAAAAGGATTTCTTTATCGGCGGGCGCAATGTCGGCCCCTTGGTGACGGCGCTGTCTTATGGAGCCAGCTCGTCGTCGGCCTGGGTATTATTGGGACTGACCGGTTATGTTTATCTCACCGGCCTTGCCGCCTTGTGGATTTTGCCCGGCGTGTGGGCGGGCTATGCGGTGGTGTGGCTGTTTATCGGGCCAAAACTGCGCCGCGCGGCCGGGGATCATGACCTGGTGACATTGGTTGATGTGTTGGCGCTTGGTGCGGATGGCGTAATGCGGCGCTGGATTGTCGGTCTGGCGGCGGCGATGATAATTTTTTCTTTTTCCTTTTATGTTGCCGGGCAATTTCAAGGCGCCGGGAAAGCCTTTGCCAGCGCCTTTGATATGAAGGTCAGCACCGGGGTTTTGATCGGCGCGGGGGTGATCCTTGTCTATACCTGGCTTGGCGGGTTTTGGGCCGTCAGCATGACCGATGCGGTGCAGGCCGGGGTGATGCTGGTGGTGGCGCTTATGCTGCCAATGGCGGCGCTTTTTGCGCTTGGTGGTCCGGCACAAGCGATGCATCAGATTGCACACGCGGGAATAAGCACAGAAGCGCCAAATGCGTTTTCGCTGACCATGGCGGGCTTTGTTATCGGCTCGCTGGGTATTGGCATTGGCCCGGTCGGCCAGCCGCAATTGCTGACCCGTTTGATGGCCATTGATGATGCGGCGGGCATTCGGCGCGGCTTTGCCATCGCCCTTGGCTGGGCGGTGATTGTGTTTTCTTCCATGGCGTTTTTGGGGTTGGCGGCGCGCGCCCTAATCATGCCCGGCGCGGGCGATCATGAAAGCGTGTTTTTCAGTTTAAGCGCATTGGTATTGCCCGACCTGATGGGCGGGCTTGTCATCGCCGCGGTTTTATCGGCGATCATGTCAACGGCGGACAGTCTTTTATTGGTCGCCGGATCGGCGGCGGCGCACGATCTGGGCTTGGCACGGCGTTTTCCCGGCCATGGTCTTCTTGTCTCACGCCTGATGACAGCGTTTGTTTGTGCAGCGGCGGTTGTGCTGACGCTGGCGCTGCCAGCCAGTATTTACGGGCGGGTATTGTTCGCCTGGTCGGCGCTGGGCGCCGCGTTCGGGCCCATTATTATTGCCGCCAGCATGGGGCGCATGCCGCGTGCGGGTGGCGTGATTGCGGCCATGCTAACGGGCTTCACCCTGACGGTAATTTTTTACCTTCAGCCCAACACCCCCGGCGACTGGCTGGAACGGGTGGTGCCGTTCGCAATCGCTTTGGCGCTGGCGCTGGCCCTGCCAAAAAAGCGCGCCTAGTTGGCCAGTAAAAACGCCCGCATGGCTTGGGTGACCTGGCGCAATGAGGGCTCGTCCACATACATCATGTGCCCGGCCTGATAATAGCTTTTGCTGACCCTTTTGGGGTCAATGCCATTGCGGTTCATGGTCAGATCGGTGGCAAAAAACGGGGTGGCAAAATCATAATAGCCCGAGGCCACAAACACCCGGTAATCACTGTTTTCGCGCATCGCCTCACCAATCCAGGGGGCGACATTGGGGTAAGCGGGCCAATTGCGGCTTTTGGTCAAAGACCAATTCCAGCTTTGCCCGGGCCGCCCATCCAGAACCTTGAAAGCGCGCTCAATCGGCACACCCAATTCGCGGGTGAAATAATCATTGGCCGCCGCCGTATAGGCCGAATCAATGCCGTAACCGGCCGGGTCATTGTCAAAAGTTTCGCCCGCCTCGTCATAATCCTCGCCGGTATAGCGCGAATCCAGCCGCCCAATGGTTTTGCCCTGATCACGCAATAATTCCTTTTCAAAGCGAAAGGCGCTGATCCGTAAATGCGCGTGGCGGATATAGGCCTGCGAGAGGCCGGTATAGCGCGCAAGCGCGGCGGTAATCGCTTCGCGTTT
Organism: Robiginitomaculum sp.; assembly: GCA_027080345.1. GTDB lineage: Bacteria > Pseudomonadota > Alphaproteobacteria > Caulobacterales > Maricaulaceae > Robiginitomaculum_B. Next base: position 12,778 of record JALWSB010000104.1, read on the forward strand.
ATCTGCGGGCAAAGCCGCGCCTTGCAAAAGCGCCGGGGCATAATCATTAATGGAAAAGGCTTTGACCTCGTCCAGAAAGGCCTGTTGGTCATCGTGCCAGGGGGCGCGATCAATCTTGCCATGATACCAGGCGGTGGCGGCCATGGTCGGCAGATAGGCAATATGCGGCGCATCATTGCCCGGTGCAAAGCGCGCCGTCTGAAAGTCCAGAATTGAGGAGATAAGAATAACGCCATTAAGGCCAATATCGCTCCACCCGCCTTGCATTTCCTTGGTCAAAGCGGCGGCGCGGGTGGTGCCATAGCTTTCCCCGGCAAGATATTTGGGACTGTTCCAGCGCTTGTTTTTGGTCACCCAGAGGCGAATGAATTCGGCCAGCGAGCGGGCATCTTCACGCACCCCCCAATAATCCTTGGGGTCAGTGTCACCGAGCGCCCGGCTCCAGCCAGTGCCAACCGGATCAATAAAAACGAGATCGGCAATATCAAGAAGTGAATAAGGATTATCTTCAATATCATAGGGCGGCGCGCCATCATCCTTGCCGCCCGCAGGCAGGGCCACCCGGCGCGGGCCAAAAACCCCCATGTGCAGCCAGATAGAGGCGGACCCCGGCCCGCCATTAAAAATAAACAAAACCGGGCGGGCGCGCGCGTTTTTGACCCCGGTGCGAAAATAACTGGTGGAGAATATACTGGCCTTGGCCTTGTCTTTGTCGTCGCGCAAATAGGTCTCAGCGGCGATGACCTTATAGGGGACTTTCTGACCCTTAATGGTTGCCGTCCCGGTTTTTTCAACACGCACCGGCGCGGGCGGTTTTGCCGCTGCGCCGTTGGCTTTTTTGGCATCAGCGGCGTGCGCCGACGCAAGCGAGATGGTGCTGAAAACCAGCACAAAAGAGGTCAGAATTATTTTCATGGCGAGGCTCCTTTTTACCGAGTTGAGCACATATTGTTGATGAATGCACCCTGCGTTTTTGCCGTTATACCCTCGCGAAATATATTATAATAGATCGTATACGGACGGTATGGAATTAACTTTTTATCATTAAATCAATGTTTTAATTCATAGACAAAACGTATTTTTGTACGTAAATTCGGCGTTTGGTTTTTGCTCAAGGGAGACAGGCATCGCATTGCAGCAAAAAATGTCCGCCTGGTTCGGCAATAAAACCCGGGCCAAGGTGTTGAAATATGTAGACTATCCTGTGTGGCTCCCGGCCATACAAGTGCCTTTTGCTGTGCTTTTGCTGGCCGCGTCTTTAGGGCTGACCCCGGGGGCTTCCGGCGCGCCCATTTTGGCGGTTTTGGCGCTAGTTTGGACCTTTCGCCTTGGGTGGTGCTTCTTTCGTATTGCCCAGGCCCGCTATGTTTCGCGGCGGCATGCGCGTCATCATGGTCCCGCCTCGATATAAAATTATCCAAATACTTTGCCCTTAACGCACGCCATGGCTTGACCCCATGCGTGCGCGCCCTAGTCTGCCACCACAAAAACAACAAAAGGGGAGTGAGCCAATGAAATGGTGGTTCAACATGGTCTTGTGGCAGCGCGTATTGCTGGCTTTACTGCTGGGTGTGGCTTTTGGGTTGGTGCTACGCAGTTTTGGTGGCACGTACACCGTTGACGGGGTAACGCATTATGCGGGTGCGGATTTCGCCACCACATGGATCAAACCCTTTGGTTCGGCCTTTGTGCAATTGATCAAAATGCTGGTGGTGCCTTTGGTATTCACCACATTGGTCACCGGCATTACCTCTATGGGGCATCCGTCAAAACTGGGGACCATCGGCGTGCGGGCGTTTCTTCTTTATGTCTTTACGACGCTGGTTGCGGTCTCCTTGGGTCTTTTTTACGGAACGATTTTCAAACCCGGCGCCGGCGTTGATTTTACCGATGTGGTGCCCAATGCGCTGATTGGCAATCCGCCCAGCATGGCGCAGCGCCTGATCAATATTATTCCGGCCAACCCGGTGCACGCGCTGGCCAATGGCGACATGCTGGCGATTATCTTTTTTGCCCTGCTTCTTGGGGTGGCCATTTTAATGCTGGGCAAACCGGCCAAGCCCGTGGACGACTTCATGAAGGCAGCGGTGCAAATTATGTTCAAGATCACCCATTGGGTGATGGAGGTGGCCCCTTATGGTGTTTTTGCCCTGATCACATGGGTCACCGCGGCCAAGGGTGTGGAGACGTTCAGTTCGGTATTTATGCTGGCGCTGGCGCTCTATATTGGCTGTCTAACGCATATGCTATTGATGTATGGGGGGCTGATCAAACTGGCCTTGCGCCTGCCATTGATACGGTTTTTTCGCGGCATTCTGGATGCGCAAGTGGTGGCTTTTTCCACCTCGACCAGCGCCGGTACATTGCCGGTGACCATATCGTGTGTGCAGGACAATTTGGGGATCAAGCCGGTTGTCGCCGGTTCGGTTCTGCCGCTCGGCGCGACCATCAACATGGATGGCACATCGCTTTATCTGGGCCTTTTGGCACTGTTCGCCGCCAATGCCTTTGGTATTGACCTTAGCTTTACCGATTATGCCATGATCGCCCTGACCGCGACTTTGGCCTCAATTGGCACGGCCAGTATTCCATCGGCGAGCCTTTTCATGCTGGCCATTGTTTTGCCGGTGATTGGCGTATCGCCGGAACAAACGGCGCTGCTGGTTGGCTTTATTCTTCCCTTTGATCGGCCTTTGGACATGATGCGGACGATGACCAATGTCACCGGTGATGCCGCCGTCGCCACCGCCGTGGCCAAATGGGAAGGCGAGCTGGATGAAGAGGTTTATCGCACCGTCGCCAAGGTTTAACCCCAGGCGCTGAAAAGTTTGGAAAGTTTCAGCCCCTGCCCCTGATAGTGTGAGCCATTATCCCCATAAAGCGCATCTGGCCGCGCCGCCATGGGGCTAAAATCAAGGCGGGCAATGGTTTGCCTGTCTTCAACCAGAAACGGCACATCGCGGCCGCGCACTTCAAGAACCGCGCGCGCGCCGCTTTTTGCGCCGCCCGCCGCATGGCCAAAGCCGGGATCAAAAAAGCCCGCATAATGGACGCGAAACTCACCAATATCGGGCGCAATGGGGGCCATTTCCGCCGCCACGTCCGCGCCAATGCAAATGGCCTCTCTGGAGGCCAGAATATAAAACTCCCCCGGATCAAGGATCAGATTGCCTTTAGGGGCGTAAAGCGGCTCCCAAAACTCATGCGGATTGTGCGCCCCGGCTGCCGACAGGTCCAACACCCCGCTATGGCGCTTGGCGCGATAGCCGGCAATACCCGTTTGCGGCAAAGCCAAAGAAACTTCTTGGTGGTGCTGGCCCGCAGATGAGGGTTCGCCTGCCGTTTCAAACAGGCGCACTTGCGCCAACCGGTCACCGGGCCGCACCAGAATGGAAAACGTGCGCGGGCTGACCTCCAGCCATAACGGCCCCTTATGCCCCGCCGGCACTGTGTCAAATGCGCCTGCGCCATCGCAGATCAGGCGGGTAAAAACATCGATCCTGCCGGTTGAGCTTTTGGGATTGGCGCGCCCGGCACAGTGTGGAGGCAGATCAAGGCTTTCCATTAAAGGGACCAGATAGATACAGCCGGTTTCCAATACCGCCCCGGCGCGCAAATCAATCTGGTGCATGACAAGCGGTGGGCACAAACGGTCCTGCACACGCCCGTCTGGCCCGGGCAAAAAGCTGGCGCGCAGGCGATAAGCGGTATTCCCAAGGCGCACATCAAGACTGGCGGGCTGAATCTGGTCATCATCAAGAGGGCGCGATGTGGTAATCACACCATCATCAACCAGGGCGGCGATCTGATGGTCTGCCAATATACCGTTCAGCGTCATCTGCTTTCCCTTTTACACGGTCATAAGCTGAGGCGATTCCCGGCCCGGTGACAAGCCCTTGCGCTTGGCTGGAATATGCGAAAAACTAGCCCCATGATATGGGAAAACACCAGCCATGGCATTATTATCCGGGTCGAGCCTCAATTTCTTGAGGCTCAATCCATACCCGCAGAGCAGCATTATGTCTGGGCGTATCATGTGGCCATTGAAAACACCCGCGAGACTATCGTGCAGCTGATCCATCGCACCTGGGTAATTACCGATGATAACGGACAAACCAGTCATGTCAGCGGCCCGGGCGTTATCGGCAAACAGCCAAGACTGGCCTCAGGCCAGATATATACCTATACGTCCGGGGTTCCCTTGCCCACGCCATCGGGCATAATGAGTGGCTATTACCAGATGCGCGACAGCGAAGGCTTGAGTTTTGATGCACAGATTCCCGCTTTTTCGCTCGACAGTCCGTATGATCTGGCCCTGTTGCATTAGGCGCAAAACAGCATGACCGACATTCGTTCTGTATCCTTGGTTATCGGGGCCCTTTTAATCATATTGGGCCTGTTTATGATTCCGCCCCTGATAACCGATTTTGTGACCGGTTCGCCCGATTGGCGCAGCTTTGCCAGCGCTGGTCTTTTGACCTTGTTCAGTGGCGCCATTCTTGTGTTGGTCACCCGCGGCGAGGCGGTGCAGATCAGTGTGCGCGGGGCGTTTGCCCTGACCACATTTTCCTGGATCATTCTGGCCGGATTTGCCGCTTTGCCCTTTATGCTCAGCCAGGCCCCCTTGTCGCTGGCTGATGCCTATTTTGAATCCATGTCGGGCCTGACCACCACCGGCTCAACGGTGATGAGCGGGTTGGGGGATTTACCAAAGGGAATATTGCTGTGGCGGGCGCTTTTGCAATGGATTGGCGGGGTCGGGATTATCGTCGTGGCGATGGCGCTTTTACCCATGTTCAAGGTTGGCGGCATGCAGCTTTTTGCCGCCGAATGGTTTGAACCCATGGGCAAGATATTGCCCCGCGCCCAAGGCATTGCGGTGGGTATTGGCGTTGCTTATCTGGGGTTGACGGTATTATGCGCCGGCACTTATTGGGCCTTGGGTATTGCGCCATTTGATGCGGTTTGTCTGTCGATGACAACGCTTTCGACCGGCGGGTTTGCCAATTCCGATGCCTCTTTTTCCGCCTATGCCAGCGGTGGTGCCGATATTGCTGCCAATGTTTTTATGACTTTGGGGGCGCTGCCCTTTGCGGTTTATATTCTGGCGGCACGGGGCAATCCGGGGGCATTGTTCAAGAACGCGCAAGTGCGCGGCTTTATTGCGCTTTTGGCGGTGCTGATCATCGGGGTAACGCTTTATCTTGTGCTGGCCGGTGGCGGATACACACAAAACCCGCTGCGCATTTCGGCGTTTAATGTCATTTCCATGGTCACTGGCACCGGCTATGCGTTCGGTGATTTTCAACTTTGGGGGCCGCTTCTGGCACCGTTGTTTTTTGTCTTGATGTTTGTTGGCGGCTGCGCCGGATCAATGTCTGGCGGCATTAAAGTGTTTCGTTTTCAGGTTGCCATAGAGGGTTTGCGCGGCTTTGTGCGGCGCATGTTGCGCCCGTCTCTGGTTTCGCCTTTGCGTTATGACGGCGCGCCCTTGCCGCAAGAAGCACTGTATTCAGTTTATGATTTTTTCTTTGTCTATTTTGCCTGTTTTGCCTTGGCCGCTCTGGCGTTATCGTTCACCGGGCTGGACACCACCACGGCGCTTTCCAGTGCCGCCACCGCGATCAGCAATGTCGGTCCGGGTCTGGGCGATCTCGTTGGCCCATCCGGGAATTTTTCCAGCCTGTCGGATTTTGCCAAATGGGTGTTGTCACTGGCCATGCTGATCGGGCGGCTGGAACTCTTTACGGTGCTGGTGTTGTTTTTACCGCGCTTCTGGATCAGTTAATTTACGCTGGTTTACGCGGCGTCCACAGCTCGATCTTGCGCCCCTCCGGGTCGATAAACCAGCCAAAATCACCATAACTTTCTTTTTGAATGTCATCGACGATTGTGCCGCCATGGGCACGCACCTGCTCCAGCGCTCCGGCCACATCATCAACCAGCAAATTAATCATCACATCCTTTTTTGAGGGTTTCATATGCGGCGCGTCCGGGCCAAAAAGAGAAAAAACCGGCCCGGCAAATTCATGCGGCGCAAAGTGTACATATTGCCCGTCATCGCCCATGCTTTGAAAACCAAGGCCAAGGGCCTCGCGATACCATGTGGCGGTTTTATCCGGTGTTTTCGACGTAATAAACACACCGCCTATGCCCGTAACTTTTGCCATTGTGCGCCCCCGGAATGATGATGCTCTACTGTTTAGACGCACTTTCCTCCGGTGTGAAGAAAAAGTCTTTCGAGCAAAAGGCGCAGGTCATGCGGATGCGGCCATCCTCCTCGGTCATGCCCTGATGCTCTTCATCCGGAAATTGCGCCAGAATGGAGCGCAAATATTCGGGCGTGCATGGACAGCGTTTATGGATGTCCGCCGGGTCAAAAATGCGCACCCCGTCTTCGTGAAACAGGCGAAACAGCAATGTCCCGGCGCTGACATGCGGGTCGGTCAGCTCGTCGGCGGCAATGGTGTCAAACAAGGCGCAGGCGTGCTCCCAATCGCCGCTCTGCCCGGTTTCATTTTGCCCGGCGATAGATTGCATAATCGCCCCGCCGCCGCGCCAACGCTGCTGCCCGTTGGCATCGGTCAGGCGCGCAACACAAACCTTCAGGCGCGTTGGTATTTGTTCGGAAGAGGCAAAATAGTGCATGGCGCTATCGCTCAACTGCGCGCCGTCAAGGGCAACAACCCCCTGATACTGCTCTGCCGACACCCCCGGATCAATGGTCAGAACGAAGCGGCCCTTGCCCATGAGCTGGCCAAGATCGGGGGTTTGCCCGGCCAGCTTGTGCACCGCGTCCGGGTCAAAACGGGCATAGCCGCGCACCCCGCCAGTGGTGGCATAATCGGCCAGAATCAAAGACACCGGGCCGTCACCACTGATCTGAATGATCAATCGCCCGTC
>JALWSB010000105.1 GCA_027080345.1 Robiginitomaculum sp.
CGCTTATTGAGCTGGTACTGGCGGCCATTGTGCTGGCAGTGCGTTATGGCGGCATTTTTGCCCTGATCGCGGTGCTGACCGTGCTGGCCTATACCGGCTTTACCCTGTGGATTACCGAATGGCGGGTGCGCCAGCGCCGGGCGATGAACGAGGCGGATGCCAATTTACGCGCCCGCGCGGTGGACTCTTTGGGTAATTTTGAAACCGTCAAGGCCTTTGCCGCGGAAAATCGCGAAACCAAAACCTTCTCTGACGCCTTGAAAACCTTCAACCGCGAATACGTTACCGTTATTCGCTCGCTTTCCATTCTGAATGGTGGACAGGAACTTGTGATGAGCCTTGGGGCGCTGGCCGCTGCGCTGGTTGCCGGCTTCGCGGCCCTGCACGGCCAGTTAAAGGTCGGCGACGTGATGGCGATTGTGCTGATCCTTTATAATATTTATCGCCCGCTTGGCATATTGGGCTTTGCCTGGCGCGAGATAAAACAAGGCAGTGTCGATCTGGAAAAGCTCGATGGCCTTTTGGCCATGCACCCGGATGTCGCCGACATAGCCGATGCCCCGCCTTTGCGCATAAGCAAAGGGGCCATACGATTTGACGATGTGGCCTTTACCCATCAGGGGCGCAGCGATGGCCTGCGCGCGGTCAGTTTTGATATCAAACCTGGGGCGCGTATCGGCATTGCCGGGCCAAGCGGGGCCGGCAAATCGACCATATTGAAATTATTGTTCCGCTTTTATGACCCGGACAAGGGACGCATTTTGATTGATGGTCAGGATATCGCCAAAGTATCACAACACAGCCTGCGTACGGCGCTGGCGCTGGTGCCGCAGGATGTGGCGCTGTTTAACGACACATTGCGCTATAATCTTGCCTATGCCCGGGCCGAGGCCAGCGATGAAGAGATTATGGCCATTGCCGAGCGGGCGCATCTTGGTGCGTTCATCCGCACCCTGCCCGATGGCCTCGATACCCGCGTTGGCGAACGGGGATTGAAATTGTCTGGCGGTGAAAAACAACGGGTTGGTATCGCCCGCGCGATTTTGAAAGACCCGGCCATTCTGGTGCTCGACGAAGCCACCTCCAGCCTCGATAGTGAAACCGAGCGCGAGGTGCAATTGGCCCTCAATGAAGCGGCGCGCGGGCGCACCAGCCTGACCATTGCGCACCGATTATCGACCATTGCCGATGCGGATATGATTATCGTCGTTGATCAGGGGCGGATCGTCGAATCTGGCACCCATGACGCCCTTTTGGCGAAAAAAGGCCTGTACGCCCGCATGTGGCAAAGACAGGCGGAAAACCGCGACATTGTCGTCTAGATACTCATCTATCTGATTTACAACGCTATTATTATCTTTTCCCTTGCTGCATGTCGCACCATCTTTCTTCCATGCCCACCATTTATTGACATATTGATATCAATTTGATATCAATATTACTCAATCATAAATGGAGAGAACCCATGATGCGAGAAAAACCCCTAAAAGCCCTCCCCGGCATTCCCATGCTGTTACTTGTCATTTTTGGCATTCCGGCCCTGCTTATTGCTGATTTTTATGGCGCGATGTTTTTCATAAAACAAAACGCCACCATTTTGGCCATTCCCATGCTTTTGCTTTTGGTTGTCGGCCTGATTATCTGGCTGATTATGTTTGGCGGGTTTTACAAGGTCGAGCCAAACCAGTCGGCGGTGTTGAGCCTGTTTGGCCGTTATGTCGGCACCAATCGGGAGCAGGGCCTGCACTTCAACAACCCGTTTTACACCAAGAAAAAAATCTCCCTGCGGGTGCGTAATTTTGAAAGCGGGCGCATGAAAGTAAACGATTTGGGCGGATCGCCGATCGAAATTGCCGCCATTGTGGTATGGGAAGTCGCCGATAGCGCCGAAGCGGTTTTCAATGTCGATAAATATGAAAGTTTTGTGCAGATCCAATCCGAAGCGGCGATTCGCTCCATGGCCTCTATTTACCCTTATGACCCGCACAAGGAAGGCGAAACCTCTTTGCGCTCGCACCCGGTTGAAATCTCTGAACGGATGAAAAAGGAGATTCAGGAAAGGCTGGCCAAAGCGGGTATTAATGTCATCGAATCGCGCATATCCCATTTGGCCTATTCACCCGAAATCGCCCAAGCCATGCTGCAACGCCAACAGGCCGGCGCGATTATTGCCGCGCGGCGTCTGATTGTTGAAGGCGCGGTGGGCATGGTCGAAACCGCCCTTGATTCCCTGAAAGACAAAGGCGTGGTTGATCTGGATGAAGAACGCCGCGCCGCCATGGTCAGCAATCTTCTGGTGGTATTATGTTCTGACCGCGCCACCCAGCCCGTGGTCAATACCGGCTCTATTTATTAGGAACAAATACCATGGCCCGCAAAGCCAAAAAGGCTTATCCCCTGCGCATTCATGGCGATATTCTTGATGCCATGAAGCGCTGGTCGGATGATGAGTTGCGCTCGCTTAACGGCCAGATCGAGTATGTTTTGCGCGATGCTTTACGCCGCGCCGGGCGGCTCAAGGAACACCCGCCGCAAATCACCCAAACCGAGGAACAGAAAAAATGAAAACCAGATGGAATTATAAAATCGAGATTGTCAGGCCACCCGTATTTGCCCGTGCAAAAACCAAGGCCGACTTCATTGCCACCATTCTCAATGAACATGGCCAACAGGGCTGGGAGTTGGTCAATGCCCCGACCACACCCGTGGCAACAGAACTACATCTCTATTTCAAACGCCCTTCATAAAAGCTCGCGTGCAAGCGCACCCAAAGACTTGCTGTTTTACGATAATTTAAGTAGGAAGAGAAGCTATGCTGTAAAACAGGATTATGCCCATGCACTCGCTTCCCTCCATCCAACGTCTTGGCCGTATCATGCGGATTATTTGCCTTTTGGGCATGGCGCTTTTGTTTCTTGCCCAGACCGCCATCTGGATTTTTCCATCGACCGAAGCGTGGCAGAATACGACCGAATATCGCGCATATTTGCACGGCCATGACCTGACTCTTGTCAAACGCGGTTTGGGATGGGCCATTACCATGCTGCCCACCGGATTTTCCATGCTGGGCCTGTGGTTTTTAAGCGGTGTGTTCGCGCAATATGGCCAGGGCAAGATTTTCAGCCATGAAGCCGTCAACGGTTTGCGCCGGGTTGGTCTGGCGGGCATGGCGGTTATCCCCGCGGTCTTGCTTTCCAATCCTTTGATGAGTCTGGCCATGACCTATGATCTGGGGCCGGGCAATCGGGAGATTGCCGTGAGCATCGGGATTAGCAATAGCGGTCTTATGGCGTTTAGCGCAGCGGTAATGTTTTATAGTATTGCCTGGGTCATGAGCGAGGCGCGGCGCAATGCGCAAGACCTAAGCCAGATTGTATAAGAGCCACCCCCATGCCCATTATTGTCACCCTCGATGCTGCCCTGGCGCACCGTAAAATAAAGGCCAAGGCCCTGGCCGCAAAGGTCGGCATTACCGAACAGAATATGTCGCTTTTGCGGACCGGGAAGGTGCGCGGCGTGCGGTTTTCCACCCTTGAAAAAATTTGCGAAATACTGGAATGCAAGCCCGGTGACATTCTGGATTTCATGCCTGCTGGCCAGGACGAGGATCAGGCGGACAAAAGCTGATAATCAAGGTGCCTTCCTGATCTTGCGGCGGTTTGGCATCGCTTAAAATACTTAATTCCCCGGCGGCATTGCGTGCGAGAATCAGATCGGCATTTTGCGGCAAGTCAGCCATAAACCGTTCCAGCGGATAATCGGCGCTCAATGTGGTTTTGCGAAACGTCCAGCCATGCCAGAAATCGCGGCGCAAACTGCCATAGGTGCGTCCAGGATTAATGGCAATGCGCCCGCGCGCGGTAAAGGCAATGGTATTGCTGTCGCTTTGATTTTTTTCCTGTCCGCTCAGCTGATAAACCCGGTGGCGGCTCAGCTCAGGGGCGAATTCCACACAGACCAGCGCGTTATAGGCGTCATTGGCACTGGCCGCCAGCAGCCAGTCAATTTGCGCATGATCAAGTTTTTCCTCGGCGGTTTCAGATAACACCTCTCCGTGGAAAACGCGGATACCGGCCAGGCGCGCTTCGCGTAATGACGACCAGCTGGGATCTGCCAGAATGAGCGGGATGTCTGCGTCGCGCAGCTCTTGCGCCAGCGCCACAGACCAGGGGTTGGCCCCGACCAGCAACAGACCTTGCGGGCCATTGGCCCGCGACAATCCCAAAGCCTTTGCCAGAGGGGCGATGGAAAACCCGTGCACGATCACCGTGGCAAACACCATGGTAAAGGCCAGCGGCGTCAAGATCGCCGCATCCATGCGCCCTTGCGCGGCCAGTTCGGTAGCGAAAAACCCGGCCACCGCCACCGCCACAATACCGCGCGGGGCAATCCAGCCGATCAGTAATTTTTCCCGCCATGTCAATTGTGTGCCCAGGGTTGAAATCCACACAATGGCCGGGCGGACCACAACCATCATCACCAGCACGAAAGCGCCAATTTGCCAGTTCAGGGCCAGAATATCAGCACTTCCCAGCCCCGCCGTCAGGGTCACAAACAGGCCCGAAACGAGTATGGTGGCAATGCCTTCTTTAAAGCGGCGCAATTCTTCAATGGCGGCAAAACGCATATTGCCCAGCGTCACCCCCAGCGCCGTTACCGCCACCAGACCGGTTTCCGAGGCCAGCGCCTCGGCCAGGGCATAAACCCCCAAAACCGCGACAAGAATAAGCGGTGCTTTAAGGTATTCAGGGACCAGACCGCGGCGAAACGCCATCGCCAGCCCCTGCCCGCCGACAAAACCGGCCAGCCCGCCCAAAACCGCCATGCCCAACAGCCATAACCCGACCTGCCATAAAGGCTCGCCGGTTCCCGATACGGTGACAAATTCAAAAATCAGGACCGCGAACACCGCCCCCAAGGGATCGTTGACAATCCCTTCCCATTTCAGCACCGCCGCCGGGCGGGCGCTCAGGCGCGCCTGCCGCAAAAGCGGAATAATCACCGTTGGCCCGGTGACCACCAGAAGGCCGCCAATCAGCGCCGCCAGATCCCAGGGCAGACCGGCCACATAATGCGCCGCCCCGGCCCCCAACAGCCAGCCCAGCGGCGCGCCGATAAACACCAGATGGGTGACCGCCTTTGAGGCATCGCGCAATTCATTAAATTGCAGGCCCAACCCCCCTTCAAACAGGATAACCGCCACCGCCAGGGCAATCGCCGGGCGCAAAAGCGGGCCAAAATCCCGCGCCGGATCGATTAAAGGCTGATCAAGCACAAGCCCGGACAGCGGCCCCAGCAGCAAGCCAGCCAGCGCCATCAGAACAATGGCCGGCCAGCGCAA
>JALWSB010000106.1 GCA_027080345.1 Robiginitomaculum sp.
AACTGGATATGTCGGTGAATATGCGCCCAATGAGCAGTTAAAAAACCTCGACCTCATCCCTCTGGCTCCGCATCACGGGCCGGAGGACGCGGCGGCGCGGCTTGTCGATGGCCATTTGCGCATTTTTGTCGCGGTGCATGATGGCAATATTCTGCAAATCGACCCCGAAGCCAGAACCAGCCAGGTTTTTGCCAAAACCAATGGTCGTCCGCTTGGTCTTGAATTTGATAAAGACAACAATCTGATTGTCGCCGATGCCTATCGCGGCATATTGTCTGTATCGCCAGATGGCAAGGTAACGGTCCTCACCGATACGGCCGATGATGGCAGCCCCATCCGTTATGCAGACGATCTTGATGTCGCCAGTGACGGGCGCATTTTCTTTTCCGATGCCTCGACGCGCTTTGGCGCAAAAGAAGCCAAAGGCACATTACAAGGCAGCCTTTTGGCGCTTATGGAGCACAGCAATGATGGCCGCCTAATGGTTTATGACCCCAAGGATGGCACCACATCCACCGTTCTTGACGGGCTGACCTTTCCCAACGGGGTTGCCATGTGCCCCGAAGATATTTGTGTTCTTTTGAACGAAACCGGCACCTATGCGGTCAAGCGCGTCTGGCTCGATGGCAGCAAGGCCAAAAAAGTTGATAATCTGTTTGAAAATCTGCCTGGCTTTCCCGACAACCTTAACCGGGCGCCTGATGGCTCTTTCTGGCTGGGCCTTGCCAGCCCGCGCTCAAGTGCGCTCGATAAACTTTCGGCCAAGCCATTTTTACGCAAAGTCGTGCAACGCCTGCCCGCCGCCATGCGCCCCAAAGCGCAAAATTATGGCTTTGTCATGAATTTCAGTCTGGATGGGCATATCATCAATATGTTGCAGGACCCCAGCGGGGCCTATCCGGTGACAACCGGTGTTTTGGATGCGGGCGATGGCTGGCTTTATATCACCTCGCTCAGCGCCAAATCACTGGGGCGTAAAGGCTGGCCCAAAGCGCCGGCAGCCACGCCTGAAGAAACACCAGAAGAGGCACCGGCAGAGGCACCAACTGAAGGATAAATACGGTCCCCTGCGCCAACATGCCGCAGCAGATTTTCCAGTAATCACTGCATTGCCAGTTGCAAACGGTTCGCAACCGTGATTTACCCGGTGTATGAACGCCAAAAGAAAAACATTAAATGATTTGCGGTCCCATGAAGAGGCCCGTGTCAGCGGGTTTTCAAGCGACGATCCGACCATGGTTATCAAGCTGCGCGAGATCGGTTTTGCCGAAGGTGATACGGTTGAGATTATGGGGCGCGGCCTGCTTGGCGGCACCCCGGTTTCGGTGCGCCTGAACCAGACGCTTATTGCCCTGCGCGCCCGCGAAGCCCGGCTTGTTGAAGTGGAAAATTTTACGTGACCGCCTCTGCCTCACGCGTCTACCGGCTGGCTTTTGTCGGGGCGCCCAATACCGGTAAAACAACCTTGTTTAACGGCCTGACCGGGGGGCGTGCCAAGACCGCCAATTACCCCGGCGTAACGGTTGAACGGCGCATCGGGCATTTTGAAACACCCGGCGGGCGGGCGCTTCAACTTATTGATTTACCTGGCATATATGGCCTCGCCGGACGTACATTGGACGAACGGGTCGCGGTTGACGCCATTTCCGGCAATATAGCCGATGAGGATGCCCCGGACCTTTTATTGATTTTTCTTGATGCCAGCAGTTTGCGCACCCATTTACACAGTGTTCTGGAGCTTAAAGCCTTGGGCAGACCAGCGGTTCTGGTGCTCAACATGATTGATCTGGCCAAAAGAGATGGCGTCGAGATTGACATTGCCGGATTGGAAAAAGCGCTCGGTATACCGGTTATCCCGACCAATGCGGCGCGCAAATCGGGCCGCGAAGCCCTGATCAACCGGATTGATTCCATTCTTGATGGCATTCAAACAAACACAGCCGCCGCGCCACAAAAAATCGAGGGCAATGTCCTTAAATCCCTGCAAGGCGAAGCGCGCGCCATTGCCAATAAAGTCATCATCCACGAAGCGGGTATGAACCGGCTGACCCGCCAGCTTGATGCGGTCCTGATGCACCCGTTGCTGGGTCCGGTTATCCTCGCCTCAATCCTGTTTTTAATGTTTCAGGCGGTGTATTCATGGGCCAATATTCCCATGGATATGATCGACGGATTTTTCGCCTTTATGCATGATCAGGCGCGGCATATTCACCCCGATTGGCTGGCCAGCCTCTTGGCCGACGGGGTTATCGCCGGGCTGGGCAGTGTGCTGATATTCTTGCCGCAAATCGCCATTCTCTTTGGCTTTATCCTGTTTTTGGAAGGCTCTGGCTATATGGGCCGCGCGGCCTTTCTTATGGACGAAATGATGCGCCGCGCCGGGCTGAACGGCCGCGCCTTTATCCCCCTTTTATCCAGCTTTGCCTGCGCTGTGCCGGGCATTATGGCGGCGCGTACCATTGAAAGCGACCGCGATCGTCTGACCACAATTCTGGTCGCGCCCTTGATGACCTGTTCGGCGCGCCTGCCGGTTTATACCCTGATTATTGCCGCCTTTATTCCGCGCGAAAAAGTCGGTATTTTTAACCAGCAGGGTCTGGTTATGTTCGGGCTTTATATGGCCGGTATATTCAGCGCCATCACCATTGCCTTTGTTTTACGCAAAACCGTCACCAAAGGCGAAACCCAGCCGCTTCTTATGGAGCTTCCCTCTTACAAGCTGCCGCAAATCGGGGACTTTCTTATTGCCCTGTGGAACCGCGTATGGGCGTTTTTATATCGCGCCGGATCGGTGATTTTCATGGTTGCTATCGCCCTGTGGTTTCTGGCCAGTTTCCCCCATAGTGCAGACGGCATAAGGGGCAGTTTCGCCGGCATGATTGGCGGTGTTCTGGAGCCGCTATTTCGCCCTATCGGCTTTAGCCTGGAAACCGTTATCGCTTTGGTGCCCGGCATGGCAGCCCGCGAAGTGGTGGTTGCCGCCATGGGGACGGTTTACGCCTTGCAGGGCAATGAAGAGCAAGTCACCCAAAGTCTGGCGCAATTGCTGCAAAACGCCTGGACCCTGCCCTCGGCCCTCTCCTTTCTGGCCTGGTATGTGTTTGCCCCGCAATGCTTTGCCACCATCGCCACGGTGCGCCGCGAAACCAATTCACTGAACTGGACCTTGTTTATGGTCGGCTACCTCTTCGCCCTTGCCTATATCGCCGCGTTTATCACCTACCATGTGGCGTTGATGTTTACTGGGTGAAATGTGAAAGCAATTTTGCTTTCGTACCTTCATCACAAAATGCGGCTTCAAGACCAGTGCGTGATATGGCGCGCATATCGGCATCGCTTAATAAGAAGGCCTGTTGGACGCAGGCGTATTCATTGGCGATATCGGTATGAAAATACGGTGGATCGTCCGATCCCAATGCCACCCTCACCCCGGCATCACGTAACGCCATAAATGGACTTTGCGCATACGTGTCATAAACCCCAAGCGCAATATTCGAGCCGGGACAAACCTCCAGCACTATGCCTTCATCGGCCAGCCGCTGAACCAGCGCCGGATCATCAATGGCCCGCACCCCGTGGCCAATACGCGCCGGTTTCAATACATTAAGGCAATCACGCACGCTATGCGGGCCGCATACCTCGCCCGCATGTACGGTGAGATTCAAGCCTGCATCACGTGCGCACTCAAAAGCGCGTATGAAATCAGCAGGATGGCCGTAATTTTCATCCCCGGCCATGCCAAAACCGGTGACCAGCGGGTGCGCGAAATCATGCGCCAATTGCGCGGTTTTTTGCGCAGCTTCCGCCCCCAGATTGCGTATGCAGGTGAGGATAAAACGTGCCTCGACCCCGGTTTCTTCATGCGCCTTGGCGTACCCTTGCGCAATGGCATCCAGAAAGTCGCTATAAGACAGACCGACATCAGCCGGATGATCGGCCGAGATAAACATCTCGCCATAAATCAGGCCCTTTTTGGCGGCATTGATAAAATAACCATAGACCAGTTCGGCATAGTCCTCTTGCGTGCAAATGGCGCGGCACGCCGTCACATAAACAGATAAAAAATGCAAAAAATCATCGCACGCATAGGCCCCGTCCGGGGTAAATATATCGTCTGGCAGGGTCACTTTATTGCGCCGGGCGCACGCGCGGATAAAGGCTGGCGTGGCCGCCCCTTCAATGTGGCAGTGCAATTCAACCAAAGGGATATTCAAAGCCAGGACGTCCCGGTGCCAAAGCCCGCCAGCCCCAGCCAGGCGGCGGCGGTTTCGCCAATATCAGCAAAGGTCTGGCGCGCGCCCAGCGGCCCCGCCTTCACCTTTGGCCCGAAAGCCAGTACAGGCACATGTTCGCGGGTATGATCGGAGCCGGGAAATGTCGGGTCACAGCCATGATCGGCGGTTAAAACCACCAGATCATCATCGCGCAAAGCGGCGCGCATCTCAGGTAGGCGCTGATCAAATGCCTCCAGCGCGGCGGCATAGCCCACCACATCGCGCCGGTGGCCATAAAGCATGTCAAAATCAACAAAATTGGTCATGATCAGGCTGTTTTCCGGGGCCGTTTTCAAGGCCTCAAGCGTGGCGTCAAAAAGATTGTCATTGCCATAGGCGGCAATTTTTTTTGTCACCCCTGAGCCGGCAAAAATATCGGATATCTTGCCAATGGCGATCATCTCATGCCCGGCCTCGCTCACCCGGTTCAAGAGCGTTGGCTTGTGCGGCAAAACCGCATAGTCCCGACGGCCATTGGTGCGGACAAAATCGGCGGCATTGGTGCCTTCAAACGGGCGGGCAATCACCCGGCCAATATTATAATCATCCGAGAGTTTACGGGCGATCAGGCACACTTCGTATAGCCGTTCCAGCCCGAAACTGCCCTCATGAGCGGCGATCTGCACCACCGAATCGGCGCTGGTATAAAGGATTGGCTTGCCGGTGCGCATATGCTCTTCGCCGTAAGCCTTGATCACCTCAGTGCCCGACGCATGACAATTGGCCAATATTCCGGGCAGATTGCCCTTCTCGATTAACCCCTTGACGAGATCATCCGGCATGCTGTTCGTGGCGGCGGAAAAATAACCCCAATCAAAGGTTGCCGGCGCGCCCATGGCCTCCCAATGGCCGCTTGGGGTATCCTTGCCGTGGCTGGTTTCAATGGCATAGCCCCACGCGCCTTCATAAGGCCCGGAACTTTCCAACCCCGGCGCAGATTTGCCGGTACTGGCGGCGCTCAACGCCCCCATGCCCAACGCCAGCAAATTGGGAATGCGCAATGGCCCGGCGCGCACCCCTTCCTTGTCAGCTTTACCGTCCGCGCAGTCTTGCGCAATATGAC
>JALWSB010000107.1 GCA_027080345.1 Robiginitomaculum sp.
CAAGGTTTTGCCCTTGATCACCGCCCGTAAAGCCTCTTCTTCCAGCTCCGGCTCGCGCATCAGCCAATGGGCCAGACGCCGGTACAATTCGGCATGGGGACCACCGCCATCAAAGCCGCGCGCCCACAGCCAGGCCTGATCGGATAAAAACAGCGCCACCCGTCCCTCACCCACCCGATCGAGCATTAATAAAGGATGGTGTTCATCCTTGCCCATCACCACCGCACCCGATACCGGCACCGCGGCAATGCGCCGTCCCCAATGGCCCCAGCTTTTTTGCCGCCCGGCCAGCGGCGCGGTGACCGGGTGGCGCATGCCCGTTTTGGTCAAGGACGGGCGAAACGGGCGGCTGTCCACATCGCCCAAAGGCCGGGCCGGCAAGACCGCCGCCAAGGGCGTGCGCGAAAGAGAAAACGGCCCGGCAAATTCGGGGCCTGATACCACCAGCAAAGCCCCGCCCTTTTCGACATAGCGGGCGACATTATCAAGATAAATCATCGGCAAAACACCACGCCGCGTATAGCGGTCAAAAATCACCAGATCGAAACTTTTCAGTTTTTCGACAAACAATGCGCGGGTCGGAAAGGCAATCAGCGCCATTTCATTAACCGGCGTCGCGTCGAGCTTTAATGGCGGGCGCAAAATTGTGAAATGCACCAGATCGACCGCCGGATCGGATTTTAATAAATTGCGCCATGCGCGCACCCCGGCATAAGGCTCACCGGTAACCAGCAAAACCCGCAAGCGCTCGCGAATGCCATTGACCTGCACCGCTGCGCGATTGTTAATCAGGCTCAGCTCCTCTTTGGCCGGGGCCACGGAAATTTCAACAATATTGCCGCCGCGTTTGCTGATCGGCATGCTCACCGGCACATCCTTGCCGACCGTAACACGCACCTGGCGCGCCGCGCCGCCGCCAACCCGCAAGGTCAAAAGCGCCGTGGCCGCCGGGGGCTGGCCATCATCATCAATGCGCAAAACAAAACGCGCATCCTGGCCGACAATGGTAAATTTCGGCGCGTTCAGAATCCGCAAGCGCCGATCCCCGTTTTGCCGATCCCCGGCCAAAAGCACATGCACCGGGGCGGGGGTTTTTGTCCTCTTTTCCACCGCCTCACCGCCATCATGGGCGCGCCCGTCGCTGAGCACAATCATCCCGGCCAATTGCCCCGGCGGTACCGCCCCGCGCGCCCGCTTTATGGCCTCAAAAAGCCGGGTGCCGCTTCGATCCTGAGACACCGTACGGGTTACCATGTCCAGCGTCGGGTCAGCGGCAACCAGGGCCTCTATTTTCTTACGCGCTGCCGCCACATCGGCGGTGCGCCCGTCAACCCCCATGCTTTCGCTTTCATCAACGAGCAAAACCAGCATATCATTCAGCGCGCGTTTTTGCGTCACCACCCATTGCGGATGCACAATAATTGCGCCCAATATGGCCAAAAAAGCCAGCCGCCACAGCGCCCCGCGCAGGCGCAACAGCGCCGCCGCCAACACCGCCAAAACCCCAAGGCCGCCCAGTCCATAAACCCACAGCATGGGCACCAGCGGATCGAAAATCACCTGTCCGCTCATGGCGTACCCAATCGTTTCAGGATCGCCGGGACATGCACCTGATCGGCTTTATAATTTCCGGTCAGGGCATACATCACCAGATTAACACCAAAGCGCCGGGCCATTTCGCGCTGATTGCGCATATCATCGGAAAGCGCCGCCAGGGGATTGCCTTCCTTGTCCACCGCCCAGGCCGCAGCCCAGTCATTGGCCCCGACAATCACCCCCGACACCCCGTCCAGCGAGGCCCCGCGCCCGGCGCTTTCCACCCACACCCGCGCCTGCACTGTGCGTCCGGGAAAACTGCGTAAAAGATAATAGCTGCGCGTCAAAACATGATCCGCCGGGATCGGGCGCAGGCGCGGCAAATCAATCTGCGCGAACACCGCCTTTAGCGCCGGATCAACGCCGCCGACAATGGTCGCGCGCAGGCCCGCATCCTGGGTGTCAATCACCAACATGCCGCCATTTTTGAGATATCGCGAAATCGTCTCAATGGCTTTTGGTGACAGGTCAGGATCGTTCAAAATCGGCCAGTAAATCAGCGAAAAAACCGCAAAATCATCACGCTCCGGGTCCAGCGCCACCGGCTCCTCCGGCTCGACCGTGGTGCGCGCCCTTAATGTTTGCGACAGGCCGAAAAGCCCCGCTTTGCTCATCCGGTCGACCCGCCCGTCACCGCTTAGAATATACCCAAAACGCGTCACCCCGGCGCGCTGCAAAGCCAGCGCCCGCGCCGCCTCTGCTTCATCGGCCTGCCCCGGCGATGGCGTGCCAAAAACCAAAACCAATGCGGGCAAAAACAAAAGCCCTGCCCCAAAACGCCGCCCAAATCCTGACCAGCGCAGAAGACCGGCAAACCACAAGGAAAGAAGTGTATCGGTTATAAACAATACAAATGCCAGCACTGCCAATGGCCCGGCCAGCGCCGCAGGGGCCGCCCCCATATTGGTTTGCACGCGCATCCCCATTGGCGGCGGAGGCAAAGCCAAAAGCGCCTTTTGCCCGGCACCAATATTGAGTGCACCGCTGCGCGCCCCGCGCGTGTAAAGACCCGGCGGGGTGGCCGCACTCGCCGTTAGCTTGTCAAGGTCAGTAGCACCGGGCAAAGATACCGGCGCGCCATCAGGTTTGCGCACCCGTCCCTTTGCATCAAGTTTCTGTATCAATTGCCAGTTTTGCGCCCTATCATCATCGGCGCGCGCCGCCTGCCCCGGCGCAAAAATCAACACCCGTTCCAGCATGGTCGAAAAAAGCCCTGCCAAAGGCAGGTCCGACCAGTCGGGCGATGCGGTGACATGAAAAAGCACAATGCGCCCTTTGCCCATGCGCGCTGAGCTGACCAGCGGTGTGCCATCATCCAGCCGCGCCCAGACCCGTTCGGGTGCCGCGCTTTGCGGCAGCGCCAGAACCTCCCTGCGCACATTGATATTGTCGCTGCGCCGCAAGCCATAAAACGGGCTGTGCGGGGCAAAATCAGCCAGGCCTTGCGGCGTGTCCCAGCCAAATGAACCATCCAGAAGCCGCCCACCCCGACGTAATTTCACCGGCAAAAGAGTATCATTATTGGCGGCCAGATGCGGCCCGGCAAAGCGGATCAAAAGCCCACCCTGTTCGACAAAATCTACCAGATCCTGCCATTGTGCGGGCGGCGGACGCGCCGCATCGGTCAGCACCAAAACCGCCGGCTGGCGCTGCAAAAGATCAGCCAGCGGCGCGCGCACCACTTGCGCATGGGGGCTGAGCGCTTTTTCAAGATAAAAAAGACCCGACAATAAAGGCTGGCTGTCGCCACCGCTACGCGGCGCTATCAGCCCCACCAGAGGACGCGCCCAGCGCCCGTCAAACACCCAAGTTGAACCGGCGCTTTGCGCCGTCGCGGTTGTCAATAAAACCATGCGATTACGCAAAGCCAGCGGCAAAACCATGGTTATGCGGGCGCTGGTTTTTCCTGGCGCAAAATTGGCCTCTTGCGCATAAATAATCCCGCCATCCTTATCCAGCGCCACCACCTGAACCGGCCGTGCCGCCGGGCTTGGTGTGCGCAAAAGCGTTACCTCAAGACCCGAAGTGCTGGCTTTGGGGGCCTGCATGAGAAGCGCGCTTTGCTCGCCTTGGGGCAAAACAAGCCGGACATCGCCATACCCGGCCAGCGCTTTCATAAAATCAGCCGCGCCGCCATGATCAATGCCATCGCACAGCCAGATAATACGCGGCGAGGTATCGCCGGATTGTTTTACCAGCGCGGCAATGTGCGCCAAAACCTCTTTGCGTGTCGGGGCAAAAGGCGCAACATTATGCGACCGCAAAATACGCCGCGCCGCCGCCGGGGATGAAAACCTTGTTTGCGATTGTTCGGGCCGGGCAGAAAAAATCACCGCCGCCCCGTCAGCACGCCCCCCGGCACTGGCCAGCATACGCGCGCCACTGGTTTGCAGTGTTGCCCACAAAGGGGCGCTGGCCCACCCATCGTCAACGATCAGGATCAGCGGCCCGGCATTATCGGTTTGCACGCCCTTTGGTGACCAGACCGGCCCGGCCAAAGCGCTCACACCCGCCGCCACAATCAACAAACGCAAAAGCCGCAACCAAAGCGGCGTGGCATCGGGCGTTTGCGCCGTGCTCTGCAGGCCTGCCAACAGCCGCAAAGGCGGAAATACGGCGCGCCGGGGCGGCGGCGGCATGGCCCGCAACACCCACCAGATAACCGGCAAAAGAGCCAAGGCCAGAAGTGCCAAGGGCGCGGTAAATGACAAATGGCCCCATGCGCCCATCATCGCCCCCCGCCGCCAATGGCCCGGTGCAAGGCAAGCAGCGCCGGGGCCGGAGCCTTGGCCGTATCGTGCCTGATTAATGGCCAGCCCAGCGCGCGCGCCATATCCTCCATGGCCACGTTAAACTCAGCAAATACCCGCTGGTAATCCGCCGCCACGCTTTGCGCGCGGCCAAATAAAACGGCGCCTTCGCTATCATCCGGTGCGCAAAACAGGGTGCGGCCCTTATAGGGAAACTGCGCCTCTGCCGGGTCGTGGATTTTGAGCAAAACCGCGTCTATGCCCTTATCCCGAATGGGATAAAGCCGCGCCGCCCAGACATCCGGCCCTTCGTAAAAATCACTGGCAATGACCAGTTTGGGCCGCCCGATCGGCCCCCAGGCCTGAAAGTCTTCGGCGCGCCCCGGCCCGTCAATCAGCGAAATCGCCAGACGGTCCAGCGCGCCACTGCCAGACACCGGGCGCGGCATTTCCCCGACACAGCCAACCCGTTCGCCGCCTTTGATCAAGGCAATGGCCAGCGCCGTCAGTAAAACCGATGCGCGGTCTTTTTTATCGGGCAAACCGGCGTGCGCGTGCCAGGCCATGCCGGCGCGTCCATCACGCCACAGCCACACCCCTTGCGCCGCCTCCCACTCGGTTTCACGGACGAATAAATCATCAGAGCGCGCCGAGCGCCGCCAGTCTATGGCCGCATAGGCGTCTTCGGTACGGGCGTGACGAAATTGCCAAAAGGTTTCCCCGGTACCGCTTTTACGCCGCCCGTGTACCCCGTGCATCAATGTCGCCGCATGGCGTTTGGCCTCGGCCAGCAGCGGGCCAAAGCGGCTGGCCAGCACTTGCGCGTCATGATGTTCGCGCGATGGGACAAATGAGCTCACTAGCCGATCTTCCGCACCAGAAGCTCAATCAGGCCCGGTAATGTCTGACCATCCGCTTTGGCCGCAAAGCCAAGCGCCATGCGATGCGCCAGAACCGGCCCGGCCAGCGCCGCCACATCATCCACACACGGGGCCAGACGCCCCTGTAATAATGCCCGGGCGCGCACCCCCAGCATCAAGGCCTGGCCGGCGCGCGGCCCCGGCCCCCAGGCCACCCCATCGCGCACCTGCGCCAGATCGGTTGATTGCGGCCGCGCCTGACGGGTCAGGGTTAAAATCGCCTCAAGGGTTTTTGCCCCGACCGGCATCATCCGCACCAGCTCCTGCAAGGCCAGCAAACCGGCCGTATCGAGTACGGCCTTGGCCCCGGCCTCGGCCACGCCCGTGGTCGCCAGCAAAATTGCCCGCTCATCATCGCGGCCCGGATAAGGCACATCGATCTGGAATAAAAACCGATCAAGTTGCGCTTCTGGCAAGGGATAGGTGCCCTCTTGTTCGATCGGATTCTGGGTCGCCAGAACATGAAATGGGCGCGGCAAAGCATGGGTTTCCCCGGCAATGGTCACATGGCGTTCCTGCATTGCCTGCAATAGGGCCGATTGGGTGCGCGGGCTGGCGCGGTTAATCTCGTCAGCCATTAAGAGCTGGCAAAATACCGGCCCCGGAATAAAGCGAAAATGCCGCTTTCCCTCTTCGCTTTCTTCTAAAACTTCCGCCCCCAAAATATCGGCGGGCATTAAATCCGGGGTGAATTGCACGCGCTTTTCATCAAGCCCCAAAACACAGCCAATGGTTTCCACAAGGCGGGTTTTGGCCAGACCCGGCGCGCCAACCAAAAGCCCATGCCCGCCGCACAAAATCGCATTAAGCGCCAGATCGACAACGTTTTCCTGGCCAAGAATAATGCGGCCAATGGCCCCGCGCACGGCATTAAGCTGCTCTATCGCATTCTCGGCGCGGCTGATCAGTGCTTTATCATGATTGCTATCGGGCATTGCGTTCCCCTTCCTTTATTCCCTACACTTACCATTCGCCGCAAGGAGATTTCAATAAGCCTATGGACACGCGCCCGCCAACCAATGTCAATGCCCTGATCGAGGCGGCACGCAAAAATGCGCATGGTGGCGGCCTGCCGCCGGTGCATTTATGGCACCCGGAACGGTGTAGCGAAATGGACATGGAGATTCGCCGCGATGGCAGTTGGTATCATGACGGGCGTCTGATCACCCGGGCGCGACTGGTGCGGCTGTTTTCCACCATATTACGCAAAGACGATGATGGGTTCATCTATCTTGTCACGCCGGTGGAAAAGGTCCGCGTGCGCGTCTCTTGCGCGCCGTTTATCGCCGGCACGCTGGCGGTGGCGGGAACAGGCAAAGCGCAAACGCTCTTGTTTACCACCACCCTTGGCGACGTGGTTGAAGCGGGGCCGCAGCGCCCCATCGCAGTGCGCCCCGATCCGCAAACCGGCCATCCTTTGCCCTTTATTCTGGTGCGCGGCGGCCTTGAGGCGTTGATTGCCCGCCCGGTCTATTATCAATTGGCCGAACTGGCCGTGCATCATAAAGGCAAAGCGGGCGTATGGAGCGGCGGGACGTTTTTTGCCCTGGAACCAGACAGCGATTCGGCTGCGCCATGAATATTGACTGGCCCGCGCGGTTCAAAGCCTGTCTTGATGCGCCTGATGGGGCGCACCCGCATCAGCAGTTTTCAGATTTCGACCTTAATGCGCGCGATTTTACCCCCGCCGCGACCGTGCGCCAGGCGGCGGTGCTGGTGCCACTGGTCGAGCGGCGGGCCGGCTGGCAGGTTTTGCTGACCCGGCGCACTGACGATCTGCCCACCCATGCGGGGCAAATCAGCTTTCCCGGCGGCGGAGTTAAATCCGGTGAAACACACAGCCGTGCCGCTTTGCGTGAATTTGAAGAGGAAACCGGCATAGCGCAAAACAAGGTCCATCTGCTCGGCCGCTTCGAGCGCTATGAAACCGGCAGCGGCTTTCATATCAGCCCGTTTGTCGGCGTGGTAAAAACGCCATTTACCGTGCGCCCCGACCCGCGCGAAGTGGCCGAGGTTTTTGAAGTGCCGCTTGATTTTCTCATGGACGAAGCCAATCATCGACGCGAATCGCTGGTCTGGCGCGGTAAAAAGCGCCATTTTTACGCCATGCCCTGGCAGGAATATTATATATGGGGGGCGACGGCGGGCATGGTGCGCGCTTTGGCTTTGCGTATAACCAAAAAGGAACAGACACATGCTGCGCCTCAGTCTGATTGAGCTTGCTATTTTCAGTATTCCATTTGTGCTGTTTTTCACCTATCGCGGTTTTATCTTGCGCCATCGGCGCACGGACGGGGCCAGCTTTGACCCCGCCCCTTACCATCGTTTGTTCATACTTGGTGGCGTTCTGGCTCTTGGCAGCTTTCTTTTTCTGGCCTTGCAGCACAAAACAGGCAGTGATGAGGGTTTTGTGCCGTCGCATTTAGAAAACGGCAAGGTCATTCAGGGCACATTTACCGGCAGTGATTCAAAAGCTCGGGAAAACCCCGGCGCAAACCACGGTACAGATAAGGACCAGCCGCAACCCCATGACCCAGCCAACCCGTCTTGATCCGGCCACGCACACATGGTTGTGCAGCCCGGCCAGCACCAAAGTTATAGATGCCCTGCAGGCGGCGCGCGCCGATAGTGTGCGCTTTGTTGGCGGTTGTGTGCGCAATGCCCTGATGGATCGCCCTGTCAGCGACATTGACTTTGCCACACAGTTAGAGCCGCAAGCGGTGATCGACGCCTTGCACGCCGCCGATATCCGCACCATTGACAACGCCAAAGACCACGGCACCATCATGGCGCTGGTGATGGGCAGCACCTTCGAGATCACCAGTTTACGCCGCGATATCGAAACCGATGGCCGCCACGCAAAAGTCACCTTTACCGAAGATTGGGAGGAAGATTCCAAACGCCGGGATTTTACCTTCAACGCCATTTATTGCGCTCCGGACGGGACGCTATACGACCCCCAAAACGGCATTAAGGATGCGCGGGAGGGCCATATCGCCTTCATTGGCGATCCCGAAGAGCGCATCAAGGAAGATTATTTACGGATTTTGCGGTTTTTTCGCTTTTTTGCCTGGTATGGCAAGACCCGCCCGGACCGCGAAAGCCTGAAAGCCTGCGCCCGTCTGAAAGATGGTATGGATGCACTTTCGGCAGAACGCATCTGGACCGAGCTCAAAAAAACACTGGCGGCGCCGGACCCGTCAAAGGCCTTGCGCTGGATGCGTACTGCCGAGGTTTTGCAGGTTATTTTGCCGCAAAGCATTCACGTGGATCGGGCCTGTACGCTGATAGCTTACGAAAACAAGAACGATATCAAACCCGACCCGTTTTTGCGCTTTATGGCCCTGATTGACGAGCGCAAATGGCGCGAAATTGCGAAAAATTTGAAACTTTCCAATGTTGAAAAAGCCCGCCTGAAAGCATTTTTCGACGCCGGACCGGTTGATCCGCAAGAAGATTATATGGACGTTTCGCGGCGCTTTTACCGCAAAGTCGTGGCCGGTTTTGTCGATGCGGCCAAAATCGCCATTGCCGGGTATGACGGCGATGATCACCGCGACCTTGAAGATCTGATCGAATTTGCGCAAGAGTGGGAGCGTCCGGTCTTTCCCGTTAAAGCCGCCGATCTGATGGCGCAAGGCTATAGCGAGGGCCGCGAGCTGGGCGATCTTTTATGGGCTTTGGAAGATGAATGGATCCGCTCCGGTTTTGCCTTGTCCACATCAGAACTCATCGCCAAAATCGGCAATCTTGGCACTGGCGGTAAGTCTGGTGGACAGGGGTGATCGAGTACGTACTTTCATGCTTCGACTTCGCTCAGCATGAGGATAAAGCGCATGCCTCATAGCAAAGCGCATAGCGTAAACGGAGCTCCGGCATATGGGTGGCAGTGATGCCTTTCGGCCTTGCGCCGGTATGACGGCAGATGATGGTGTCCGCTTATCCCCGGCCAAATACCCGCTTTATGATGTCCGAGGCGTAATTTCCCGGATTGGAGCGGATCAGTTTTTCCTGCGCTGCGAGATAAAAGAACGAGCCGTCGAGAGCGCCGCTGACCACATGGCGGGTGAGTTTTTCTTCTGCCTGGTCCGCATAGCTGCCCATGGAATAGCGATTGGCCAGACCCTTGGCGGCGCTCATCGCCCCGGATTCTGACAATGTCTGATGGATGATCGGCGAGAAGGCTTCGATCAAAGACGGTTCCATTTTGCCACGCAAATATTGCGTTGCCGAATCGTCCGGGCCACGGACAATGCCGATGGCGTCTTCAACGCTCATATCACGCACCGCGCCTTTAAGCAGCGTCTTGCCCGCCGGCATGGCGTTTTCCGCACCGTGATTCATTCGCGCCTGCAAATCATCAAATGGCCCCGCCATACCAATCGGCTTGGCCAGTTTACGCGCTTTGCGCAAGGTTTTTGGCAAGGGAATACGGATTTTCTCATCATTCAAAAACCCGCCGACAACGCCCAATTGACCGACCACCTGATCAATGCCGATAGTGAGCGCCTGGCGCAGGCCATGGTCTGCATCAAGGGCGCTTAAGGCCCCGGTCTGGCCGTTATTCTGCGCCGAAGGGGTAACTTTTTTGTCAGGCGTGCCAAGAATCTTTTTGCCCCAGGAAAACCAGTTTTTTTTGGCATAAGCCGGGGCGCTGAGGGCGCCGCCCGCCATCAGGCTCAAGATAAACAGTCTGCGTTGCATGTCTTTTCTCCGTGCAAAATTCATGTCCCTTACGGCCAGTGTGACGCACCAACCTTGTGCGCGTCTACCCGTCAAAAAGCCAAAATGTGTGCGGATGCGCCTGTGTGGCCCCAAAATAACGAGTTTCCAGCACGCCGCGCGCCGCGCATTCGTGCCTGCGCAGCAACACCTCATGGTCTTGTGCAAAATCCGGCAAAGCCTCGTTATCGCGGGGCATTTCCATTTCGACCCACAGACATTCAAAATCGCCCAGCGGCCCCGAAAACGCCTGTTCGATGGCCGCTTTGAGGCGCGCATAATGGGCATTATCAAGATAGCAACTGGCAATGGTATTAAAAAAGAAAATCAGCGCCCCCTCTTGCGCCAATGCCGCCGCATCCGCCGCCAAGGCCGGTACAGCCGCCGCAATGTCGCCGCGTACCTGACTGATACTGCCGTTTTGCCAAAAGGGTATTTGCGTTTTAATGGCGGCGCGCAAGCGCTCCAGACGCGGCGCATTATCCCCCCAGATCAGCGCTTCAAGTAAATCCTTGTCGGCAGTTTTGCGGCAATCCAGCGGGTTATGATCACAGCCAATACGGTGCGTAATCGCCCCGCGCAAAAGCGGCATCTTATCCAAAAGCGCACGCGGATACCCCGCATCAATGGCCTCGATTTTATGGCAAAAATGCGGACTACCCTCGGCCCGCCAGCGCCCGTCCGGCACAGCCAGATCATAACCATAATGATCAGCAATCAGGCCCAGACCGGCACTGCATCCCAGTTCAACAAGAATAATATCTTGCCCCGGCCCGCGCCAGCGCGACAATAACGGCAACAACCAGCCCAGCCCGCGCCCGGTCTCATTGGTCTGGACATAATTATCACGCACAAAAGAAGTTATTTCGTCTGGAAAATCAATAAGAGTCTGACGAATGGTGCGCGCCAGTGCATCCCGCTCTTTCGCCTCATAGCCACCGCCGCAGGTGGCGTAATACCCCGCCATAGCGGGGCTTTTTCCGATCAGCGCCAAATGATGCAAGGCCCCGGCCAGCAAAAGCGGCACCTCGATCCAGCTGACAAACACGCGCTTGGCCCGCACCGCATCCAATGCCTTGAAAAACGGCACCAATTGCGGATCGCCTTCGCCGCTTTCATGCGCCAGTGAAAACGTTAAAAACGTCTGGAATATATCACCGTAAAGCGGGGAAACACCCCGGCAATAGTCAATTTGTTTTTGTAAATCCCGGATCATGGCTTGCTCCTTTTACAGCCTGATCCTCCCTATGGTGTTTCACGTTTTAAATACGGCAATGTCTTCGATTGCCTTGCGAGTAATGTTCGGCACCATAGCATTATGGGCCGGGTATCCGGCAACCACAATCATCACTGCCCGCTCGTTTTTGGGTCTTTGCAGAAGATCACGTAAAAACCCCATCGGGCTGGGGGTGTGGGTCAGGGTGGCCAGCCCCGCATGATGCAAAGCGGCGATTAGCAGGCCGCTGGCCAGCCCGACGCTTTCTTGTATGTAATAGTTTTTGCGCCGTTTGCCTGTGTCCGGGTCCAGTTCATAATTATGCTGGAACACCACAATCAGCCAGGGCGCGGTTTGCAAAAACGGCTTGTGTTCGTCCGTGCCCAAATGCTCAAGATCGCGCAGCCATTCCTTGCCCGCTTTGCCCGCATAAAAAGCCTTTTCCTCTTTTTCCGCCGCCACCCGAATACGCGCTTTTAACGCCGGGTCATTGATGGCAACAAAAGTCCAGGGCTGTTTATTGGCCCCCGATGGGGCGGTGCCGCCCGCGCGAATGGCCCATTCAATAATTTTTTGTGGTACAGGGTCAGGTGAAAAATCACGCACTGTGCGCCTTGTGTTCATGAGTTCATAAAATTCACGCACCTGATTTTCCATCTGCGCCGGGTCCGGCCGCGCCGTTGGTGGCAAGGGCACAAACCGCGCCTTATTGTCGTTTGGTGAATTGCTCATGCCGCGCCGCCGCCTTGTTTTATTAACCTTGTTTACCCGATCTTAACGTTAACACATGTTTTGTTAACCAAGATTGACATCGGGTTACCAGACGCATTTAGCTGGCCCCCCGTATATAGTATGTAACAGAGCGTATTTACACTACATCAGGGTATGATTACGATGAATCGCGTTACGAGGGGAGTGATTCGCAATGGGCAACGGCCCGTGGAGCATTAAGGGAATTGATCCGCGCGCCCGTGAGGCGGCCAAGGCCGCTGCGCAGCGCGAGGGCGTGACCATTGGCGAGCTTCTTAATCGCCAGCTCATGCAAATCAGCACCCAAAGTTCTGGGCATAAAGCCCCCAATCAGGGGCGCTTTACTGGTCCAGGGTCTTTTTCCATTTCCGCAGACGACCGTCCTGGGCTTGCCGATAATGATCAGGATGTGCGCCAGGCCATTATCGATCTGACATCCCGGTTGGAAGACAGCGAGCGCCATTCAACCCTGGCCATCACCCGTATTGACCAGTCTGTGCTGGCGCTTTTGAACCGTCTCGAAAGTCTTGAAAAAGACAATGAGCACGCCGGGGAGCAGCTTGAAGAGTCCCTACACAGCATCAGCGTGCAACTGGCCCGCACCACCGACGACATTGCCGCCATGACGGCCAAGCAGGACCGCAGTGTCGAAGATCTGGCGCGACGGCTCGATACGGTGGCCGAGCGCAGCCAGCTACAGGCCAGCCGCACCCAGCATGAATTATCCAAAGAGCTGGAATTGCTCAACACCCGCAGCGACGAACAAAGCCAGCGTTTGGCCAAAGCGGAAAAGCTGACCGACAATGCGGTGCGCACGTTAGAGGCGTCTTTTGCCGCCATCGATGATCGTTTGCGGCAGGTCGAAGCGCGCCTTGATGCGAATAACGGTGAAAATTTAAGTGAAACATTTTCAAACAAATTCAAAGTTCTCAGCGACGAATTGGTGCATGTGGTGGCGCAAACCCGTGGCCAGCTCGCCGCCAAGATAGAGGCCCAGGCCAATACCCCGCGCCTTGACCAATTGGAAAATGCCCTTGCCAATGTGCGCAGCACAATGGCCGATGCGGAGCGGCGCCATGCCGACACGCTGGAGCGCATTGCCACCGAAGTCGGTAAATTGGGCCAGGCTGTGGACCGGCGCTTTATTGAGTCTGAACGCAGCGCCGCGGTTGGCGTCGATCAAATGCTCGAAGCGCGCTTTCGTGAATTTCAGTCAGAACACGCCGCCGCCATTGACCGCATTGGCGATGGGGTAACCGGAGCCGTAGAGCGGCTGGAAGAAAAACTAAACGCGGTGGAAGAGCGGCGCGAAAAAGAAGACAGTCTGGATGCGCGCATTGCCGCCTCGGAAGAGCGCACCGCCTCTTTGATCGAACAGGCGATGAGCAGCATTAATGAGCGCCTTGAACGTCAGGATGAAGACAGCGACTCGCCGGTTCTCAAAGCGCTTGCCGCCCTTGATGCACGACTGGAAGCCATTGAAGGCAGCGCCGTTACCCCGCCTTTTGATGATGCGGAGCCGCCGCACATATCACAGCCCGCAGCAGCCACTGACTGGACCAGTGAACAAAGCCCCGGCGAGCCAAACTTTGGCGAAGAGGCCATAACCCCGCAAGACACAGGGCCTTTTGCGCCAGATGAAACAGTGCCGCCCGCCCTGCCGCCTTTGCCCGCGGTCGATGTCAATCAAGCGGACGATGGGGATGAGCCTTTTTCCTATGATACCGCCGCGCCAGATATCCTTGCCGGCGGCTTTGGTCTGAGCACGGATGCGCCCGACAGCCCGCCAAACGCTTTTACTGATCCGGGGCAAATGAGCGATCATGCGCAACCGGCAGAACCAGTGCCTGCCGCGCCTCTTGCCGGGGCAGCGGCGGACCACAGTTTTATCAATAATGCCCGCGCCGCGTTACGCACCCCCGCCCCCCATACCGCGCAGACGCAAGCGCAACCCGACCAGGCCCATAACGGATCATTTTTGCATAGCCGCAAACTTCTTGTTGCCGGCAGTGCCGTCGCTTTGCTGGCCATTACCGGCGCCGCCGGGCTGGCGCTTTTTGATAATGGCATTTTTGGCAATAAAAGCCCGCAAGACAACACCAAAATAGCGCAAGGTGAGTGGGATACCCTGCTTGATGGGCAAGACGAAAAGCCTGTTAGAACGGCGGCAGTCACAACAGCAAATGCCGACGAAAACAATGATGATAGAAGCCCTGTCCTTGAGGGTGCACCGCAAGAAACACGCAATGTCGCCCGCACTGAAACCACAGATGCAAAACCCGCAAACACCCCGACCACACCTGTAGCATATCCTGGCAAGGTGGCAGATAAACGCCAGAAAAGCGCCGTGACTGAGGCCTCGAACCGCCCCCCGACGCACGGCAAGACCACCACATCTTTTAATGCGCCCGCCGCCCAGCCGGTTATTCCGGTGCAAAGTCATATTATTGCCAGCGCGACACCAACACCAACCCCGATACCAACCGCACAGATCAACGCCCGCCCAACCGTCGAACAAGCAGCAAAAAGCGGCAATCCGATTGCCCAATATCAATTGGCCTCGGCGCGTCTTGATGCCGGGGATGTGGCCGGCGGGGCGGTATTGATGAAACAGGCCGCCGAGCGGGGCCTGCCCATCGCCCAATACCGCCTTGCCAAACTTTATGAGGAAGGCACAGGCGTACCCAAGGATGCGGCACAAACCCGGCGCTGGACCGAACGGGCCGCCAATGGCGGCAATCGCCGGGCCATGCATAATCTGGCGATGATTTATGCGGAAGGGGCTGCCGTCGAGCAAAGCTATGAAACCGCCGCGCGCTGGTTTCAGGAAGCGGCGCGTTTGGGTCTGACCAATTCGCAATATAATCTGGCTTTTCTCTATGAAGAGGGCCTTGGCGTCCCGCAATCAAAAAAAGACGCCTATATCTGGTATACGATTGCCGCAAAATCAGGCAATGATGAAGCCGCTGCGAAAAAGGCCAAAGCGATTTTGGTCACACTTGACGCGGCGGCAAAGAAACAGGCGCAAGCCACTATCGCCGCTTATCAGCCGCGCCCGCTGGACCCGGAAGCCAATGGTGTTTTTCAAAATCTGGCCTGGGCGCGCCCACAACTTAACGCCGCGCCGTCCGTTGCCCGCGCGCAAGTTCTTCTGGCCCGCATTGGCTATAAACCCGGCCCGGCGGATGGCAAGATAAACGCCCGTACGACCAAGGCCATCATCGCCTATGAACGCGATAACGGGCTGGCACAAACCGGGCATATTGATGCCTCTTTAATGGCACGCCTTGAGCGCGATGCGTTAAATTAATGCCGCTGTCTTCACGTCTGTTTATTGCCACGGGGCGTATTCTTCTGGCGCTTTATTTTTTATTGCCGGGCCTTGCCAAACTTTTGGCGCCGCAAGCTCAACTGGCCCTGATGCAGCACCATAACATCCCCCATGCGGCGCTGCTTTTGCCCATTGCCGGCACGGTGCAGGTGCTGGGGGCACTGGCGCTGATGGCCAATCGCCATGTGCGGCTGACCGCCCTTGGCTTTGTGCTTTATATTCTTGTTATCAACATGTTAATGCATGATTTTTGGCATTTTTCAGGCGCAGAAGCCCTGCATGAAATGCAAAACTTTATCAAAAATCTTGGTATTCTTGCCGGGCTTTTGGTCCTTGCGGGGATTAGTCCAAAGCGAACGCTGACGATAAAAGACCTCTTGCGCAGCGACGGCTAGGTACCGGTTTTCACTTTACGCATTTCATTTTCCAGCACATTCAAAAAATGTGACCGGTCCGCTTTGGAAAACGGCTTTGCCCCGCCCTGCATAAGCGGGTTGGCGGCGCGCAAATCCGTCATTAAATCCCGGCCCGCCAAAACCGGACCAATATTGTGCATGTCCAACACCTCGCCATTGGGCTGGATCACCCGCGCCCCGGCGGCAATGCAGCGATCGGCCAGCGGTATATCCGCTGTGATGACGACATCGCCGCCCGCCGCGCGCTGCGCAATCCAGTCATCGGCGACATCGGGACCATCAGGGACAAAAACCATCTTTACCAACGGGTGACGATGAGGCCGCAAATTACCGTTCGAAACAATAAAGACCTTCGTCTTATGACGCTCGGCCACACGGATCACCTCATCACGAACCGGGCAGGCATCGGCGTCGATAAAAATGCTCATATGTCCCCCTTGCACAAAGCGGTGACAGTGTGGCCCTAACCTTTGGCCCAGGCAAGGGCGTCTTCATAGGCCCCTTCATCAAAGGTTTTGACGGCACCTTTGGAGACCGCGTCAAACAGTTTGGCAAATGGCTCGACCCAATGTGGTGCGCCGATCAGGGCGAGGCGTTCAAAATCATTCCAATGGGCAAAGCCAAGCCGCGCATCGTCGAGCATGGCTTTGGCCTCCCAGCCCTTAAAATCCTCTTTCCAGCGGATCAACACCCGCGCCTTGCCAGCGCGCTTAACCATCTCGTCAATGCGGGGGATCAATACATCCTCATAATCCGAGGCGCTCAGCTTGCCGCTTATAGTGAAAATCTGCACCGGGTCATCGGGCAATGTTGTACAAACAATCATGGTTATCTCCTCTTTCTCTATTTCATAAAATGGGAAGGCGCGCGCCCTGCCCCCAGCCCCTGCGACGATGCGGCGCATCTGCGCAGCCATCTGGCCAGCGGGGCAAAAACGCCCTATAGCGCTTTCTTTTGACGGTTTGCACGGGCCTTTGATCCCGGTGGAGACGATAATGACCACACTTCTTGAACAGGCGCGCGCCCGCGCCCTTGACCCGCGCGTGCTGGATTTACCCCCCGGCGATCCGTCCAAAATTCGCATTGTGGTGGCCATGTCCGGCGGTGTCGACAGCACCGTTACCGCCGCGCTTTTAAAAACCGCCGGTTATGATGTGGTTGGGATCACCTTACAACTTTACGACCATGGCGCGGCCATTGCCCGCAAAGGCGCGTGCTGCGCCGGGGATGACATACACGATGCCCGCCGCGCGGCGCAAACTTTGGGTTTTCCCCATTATGTGCTCGATTATGAAAGCCGGTTTTCGCAAAGCGTGATGGAGGATTTTGCCGACGGGTATCTCGCCGGGCAGACCCCCATCCCCTGTATTCGCTGCAATCAAAGCGTAAAATTCACCGATCTTTTGCGCACCGCCAAAGAGCTGGGTGCCCACGCTCTGGCCACCGGTCATTATATCCAGCGCACCCGCACAGGTGACGACATCGCCATGCACCGGGCCCTCGACCCGGCCAAGGACCAGTCGTATTTTTTGTTTGCCACCACCAAAGAACAATTGGCGTTTTTGCGCTTTCCCCTTGGCGGGTTAAACAAGACCGAAGTGCGGGCGCTGGCCGCTGATTTCGGGCTGACCGCCGCCGACAAACCCGACAGTCAGGACATTTGCTTTGTCCCCGAAGGGCGCTATGCCAGCATTGTCGAGCGCCTGCGCCCGGGCGCGGTGCGCGCCGGTGATATTGTTGATCTGCAAGGCAATGTTCTGGGGCCACATGAAGGGGTTATTCATTACACCATCGGACAAAGGCGCGGCCTTGGCATTGCTGCTGGATCGCCGCTTTACGTGGTGCGCATTGATGCGGCCAAGGCGCATGTGGTGGTCGGCCCGCGCGAAGCCTTGCGCATTGGCACCATCCATCTTTCGGGCCTGAACTGGCTGGGCGATAACCTGGCGACGGATGCCCGCGCCCTTGAAGGACAGCCCGTGGCGGTCAAGGTGCGCTCGACACGCCCGCCCAAACCGGGGCGCTTTGCGATGAACGCCAAAGGTGATTTAAGCGTTGTCCTTGATACGTTCGAAGAGGGTGTTGCCCCCGGCCAGGCGTGCGTCTTTTATGACCCGTCGGACGGGGAGAGCCGTGTGCTCGGCGGCGCATGGATTACGGGCGCAGAACCTTTACCTGCGTAAATTCACTACAAAGCCTTGCCAGAAACGCCTGAAAAGCGTTTATTTTAGGGAAAGCACATACAACCTGCTGGGGAGTGGATCATGACACATATTGTAATCATTGGCGCAGGACTTGGCGGCGTACCAATGGCGCTGGAAATGCGTAACCGGGCGCGCAGCACCGATAAAATCAGTGTGATTTGTGATTCGCCAACATTTAACTTCACCCCCTCCAACCCCTGGGTAGCGGTGGACTGGCGCACCCCCGACGAGATCAAGGTCAAGCTGGAGCCGGTTTTTCGCAAACGCAATATCAATTTCATCCACGCCGCGGCCAGCAAGGTGAACCCCAAAGATAATACCGTCTCGCTGGAAAATGGCGAAGCGGTTGCATATGATTATCTCATCATTGCCACCGGGCCGGATCTGGCATTTGACGAGATAGAGGGCTTTGGGCCGAACGGCCATACCGTCTCGGTCTGCACCACGGACCATGCCGCCCATGCCCGCGATAAATGGCTCGAATTTGTAAAAAATCCCGGCCCGATTGTTGTTGGCGCGGTTCAGGGGGCCAGTTGTTACGGCCCGGCCTATGAATTTGCGCTGATTATGGATACCGATCTGCGGCGCCGTAAAATTCGCGATAAAGTGCCGATGACCTATGTCACGCCCGAACCCTATATCGGCCATTTGGGTCTTGATGGGGTTGGCGACACCAAAGGCATGCTGGAAAGCGAATTGCGCAACCGGCATATCAACTGGATCACCAATGCGCGGGTCAGCAAGGTCAGCGATGGCAGTATCAGCGTCGAAGAAGTCAATGAAGATGGTTCGCTAAAGGCCAGCCACGATCTGCCGTTCAAATATTCCATGATGTTGCCAGCCTTTCGCGGCATTGAGGCGGTGATGGGCGTTGAGGGTCTGGTTAATCCACGGGGCTTTGTCACCGTTGATGAACACCAGCGCAACAAGGCCCACCCGAATATTTTCTCGGTTGGCGTGTGCATCGCCATTCCCCCGGTTGGCCCGACGCCGGTGCCGGTGGGTGTGCCTAAAACCGGCTTTATGATCGAAAGCATGGTGCGCGCCACCGCCAAAAATATCCGCGCCCTTTGCGATGGAAAACAGCCAACCCATGAAGGCACATGGAATGCCGTCTGTCTGGCCGACTTTGGTGATGGCGGGGTGGCCTTTGTCGCCATGCCGCAAATCCCACCGCGCAATGTCAATTGGGCATCGCAAGGCAAATGGGTGCATTTGGGCAAAATCGCCTTTGAGAAATTTTTCCTTGGCAAGGTGCGCAAAGGCATTGCCGAGCCATTTTATGAAAAAATGGTTCTCGACATGCTGGGCATCACCAAATCAAAATAAGTGTTCATTGCCCCACGCAATCCACCATTTAAAATGATACTTGCATAACATCCCGCTTTTGATCTACACTTTGCGGGAGGGAAGAAGAACTGTGGGGAATACCAATGGCTATTTTAAAATCAACAC
>JALWSB010000108.1 GCA_027080345.1 Robiginitomaculum sp.
CCCTCACGCACATCAATCATCAGATCGTGCATTTGCCGCGCCAACTTGGGGGCCAACTCTTCATCGACAACAACCGTGAAATTAAGATCGTTGGCGGCCTGGCTAACCAGCCGCACCGGGTATTCACGAAACAGCGCCAGCGCCGGGGTCAGCTTGTGCAAAATGGTGCGAATGCCCCGCCCGACCAGACTGACCGAGGCGCAATTATGGAAAAACCGCACCCGGCATAACGGTTCAAGATCGGCGTTAAGGCGCGCCAGCACATCCGCATCGAGATCTTGTCCGGCGTCCAAAGAGACCGTAACGCTGGCCTCGGAGGTGGAAACCAGATCGATAGACAAACCGTTTTTGGCAAAAGCGGCAAAGGCGTTGGCTAAAAAGCCGGCCTCGCCCGCCATTGCTGATGCGGTCATGGAGACCAGCACAATGCCGGTTTTCAAGGTTACGGCTTTAACCCGCGCCGATAAATCACTGGGCCGGGCGCTGATCCGCGTGCCGGGGCTTTGCGGATCGAACGTGCATTTGACCAGAACCGGAATATTGGCGCGCCGCGCCGGGGGCAAAGCACGCGGGTGCAACACCTTGGCGCCCATCAGGGCCAGCTCGTGCGCCTCGTCATAACTTAAATCTTTCAAGAGGCGCGCCGAGGCGGTGAGATTGGGATCGGTGCTGAACATGCCCGGCACATCGGTCCATATTTCCAATGCGTCCGCCGCCAGCCTGGCGGCAAAAAGCGCCGCCGAAACGTCCGAGCCACCGCGCCCCAAAAGCACCGTATCGCCGGATCTGTCGCGGGCGATAAAGCCTTGGGTGAGGATGGCCGCGCCGGGCAATTCGTGAAACGTACGTTGTAAATCCGGGTCCGCAGCACCACCGCAGCGGGCAAAAAGCCAGGCGTTTTGCCCGTGCCCGGCGGGGGATGGCGTGCTGGTCAGGGCATCCCGCGCATCAAAAAGCGTGGTTTCCAATCCTTTGGCATTGAGCCGCGCCGCACCGATGGTGGTGGACAAAAGCTCGCCTTGCGCCAATATCCGCGCCCGCACCCGCCCCGACGCCTCGCCGACCAGCGCAATCCCGGCCAGCCATTGGCGCAAACGTTCGAAAATTGGTGCCAATAATGCCGGGCCATCCAGTCCCAAAGCCTCGCACAGCGTCATATGGCGGGTTTCAACTTCCTCCACTGCACCCGCTTCTTCGCCCGCAAGGGCGGCAGTAATGGCCGCCTCGAGAAGGTTGGAAACGTCTTTCAGGGCCGAATGCACAATCACCGGGCGCTGGCCCGCATCAATGCTGGCGCGCACCAGATTTTCAATGGTGCACCAGCTTTCCTTTGACGAGACGCTGGTGCCACCAAATTTCATCACCACAAACGGTTTTTTCTCTTGAGCAGACATGGATTACATTCTTCTTTTTCGGTCAGGTTTCATGGGCCGCATCAAGGGCGCTGTCCAGATCTGTCAGCAAATCCTGTGCACTTTCCACACCAATGGAGAGGCGCAAAAGGGAGGGGCTGATGCCTGCTTTGCGCAAAGCCGCCGCATCCATTGCCGCGTGGGTCATGGTTGCCGGATGGGCAACAAGGCTCTCAATACCCCCAAGGGATTCAGCCAGGATAAAAAGATCACTGGCGGCGCAAAACCGCTGCGCCGCATCCTGCCCGCCTTTCAGGGTGAAGCTGACGATCTGGCCAAAGCCGCTTTGCTGGCGTGCCGCCAGCGCGTGGTTTGGGTGGGTTTTCAGGCCCGGATAATAAACGTTTTGCACGGCGGTGTGCCCGGTCAGGGCATTGGCGATTTGCAGCGCCGTCTGGCTTTGCGCCCGGGCGCGCAGGGGCAGGGTCCGTAACCCCCGCAAAGCCAGCCAGGCATCAAATGCGCCGCCCGTGCAGCCGGTGCAATTGGCCACCCAGCGCAAATGGGTGCCTGTCTCCTCGCTGGCGCAAATCACCGCGCCGCCGACCATGTCCGCATGGCCATTGATCAGCTTGGTTGTTGAATGAAGGACAATGTCCGCGCCGTATTTTATCGGCTGCTGCATGGCCGGGGAGAGAAAGGTATTATCGACCACACACACGGCCCCGGCCCGGTGCGCGGCGGGAATGATGGCGTCAAGATCGGTCAGGCGCAAAAGCGGATTTGACGGGGTTTCGATAAACACCATTTTGGGATTTTGTGCGAACAGGCTTTGCATTTTTTGCGTGTCATGAAGCGGCGCGAAGATGACCTTGAAATGCCCTTTTTGCGCCCGCCAGTTCAGCAGGCGGCAGGTACCCCCATAACAATCATCCGGGGCAATGATCACATCGTCCGGCGATAAAAGCGATAACACAAGGTCGATCGCGGCCATGCCGCTGGCCGTGGCTATGGCGCTTCGGCCCCCTTCCGCCGCGGCCAGAGCGTCTTCGAAACATGCGCGCGTGGGGTTGCCCGCGCGGCTGTATTCATAGGCCGGCTTTTGCCCAAAGGTGGAAAATTCATAATTACTGGCCAGGTATAAAGGCGGCATAATCGCCCCGTGCGCCTTGTC
The DNA here is from genome assembly GCA_027080345.1 of Robiginitomaculum sp. Lineage (GTDB taxonomy): Bacteria > Pseudomonadota > Alphaproteobacteria > Caulobacterales > Maricaulaceae > Robiginitomaculum_B. The sequence goes on from JALWSB010000108.1 coordinate 2,527, forward strand.
GCTACAAAGACCAGCGCGCGCCAATTTACTGTCAAACGTACCGGTCATTTGTCTGGTCCTTCAAGGGTGGTGGATAAAAAAGCGGTCATGACGGCGGTGTCTTTCAAAAATGAATCATGCCCATAGGCCGAGCGAAAAACGTGCACGGCGTGCGCCGCCGGGGCCTTTTCTGCCAGTTCATGCATTAGCGATGGCGGGCATATTTCATCTTGTTCGCAGGCGCTTAAATAGAGCGGCATAGAGAGTTTCTTTGGATCAATCCAGTGCTGATCTATCGAGCGCGACAGGGCGCAAAAACGTGCTGGGGACATGATTTGCGCAAAGGCCTGCCCGCGCGCCTCAAGATAATTCCCGGCAGCGTCTGGATCGCACGCAAAGCGCGCGTCAAACTCATCGGCGCTGCGATAGGTGGTCATGGAAAGCTGCCGCGCCAGCGCTAACCCGGCTTCGGCATCGCCCAGTTTTGCGGCCAGACGAACAATCCGGCGTTGGATTTTACGCCGCGCCGCCGCCATCACCAATGGCCGGTGCGCGCCACCAAACAGCGCCAGTCGCCCGGCTTTATCTGGCGAAGCAATGGCAAAGGACAGCGCCACCAAAGCGCCATAAGAAAGACCCACCAGCGCAAATACACGGGTGATACCCAGTCGCTGCAATACCATATCCAGTGCCGCCGCCTGATCCGCCGGGTGAATGTCCGGGCAGGTGCCTGCCTGCGCATCACCGGGAAGATAATCCATGCCCAAAACCTGAAACGCAGTGGTGTCAATGACCCGGCCCTTGCCAACAATGCCTGACCACCAGCCGCGCCTGTCTTCACACAAATACCGCCCGGCGGAAATGCCGCCCAGCACGACAATAAGCGGCGCCCCGGCGGGACCATAAAGGCGCGCGCGAATAGCCCCGCAATAGGGCTGGCACGTGGCGTTCAGGACAAGATCGGGTGTAGGCATAATGATATCGCGGCCCGCCTGCGCCGGGGGCTTTGGTGTATCAAACGGTTTTGTCAGCATCATGCCGTCCTCCTCTTGCACTCATCAAGATCAGTGAAGAGGGGCGTTTGCGCCTGGGTTTGCGCTACACTCATCTTCCGGTGATAACCACCGCAGGACTTGGCACCATTCCGAAAAAATCCGGCGGTTGCCCCAGCGTCATCGGGCCTCTCCCTCGACTGGTCTTTATGAGTAGGGCTTAAACTGGCGCACGGACAAAAAAAGTCAACACCTATTTGCAACATTGCCAATGCGGCTTCAGGACTTTTGCGGTTTGATGTGGTGTTTGCGCATATAATGGCGCAATTGATCATAACTGAGGCCAAGGCGTTTGGCGGCCCGGCCCTGATGACCGTTTTCCTTTTCCAGCGCGGCGCGCAAAAGCTGCACTTCAAGGCGACTGACCTGCACACCAAAGGGCGTTTCGTCATCCTTTGGCGTCGGCGGCGCCACCTCTTGCGGGCTTTGTGCCGTTTGTTCGTCTCTGGCGGTTTGCGGTCGCCAGGGCGAGGCAAACGGGTCCAGAATAATTTGATTTAAGGGATTGCGGGTTTGGCCCTGGCGAATCTGACGGGCGACGGCGCGCTCAACGGCGCTTTTCAATTCGCGCACATTGCCCGGCCAGTCATATTCCATCAAAATGCGCATGCCCTCGCGGCCAAAGCCGGCAAACCGGTCTTCGCCCAGCTCTCTGGCCATGGCGGTGGCAAAATGCTGCGCCAGAATGGGGATATCTTCCCAGCGGGCGCGCAAAGGCGGCAGGGTGATGACCTCAAAGGCCAGACGGTCAAGAAGATCAGCGCGAAATTTGCCCGCTTTTGCCAGCGCCGGTAAATCCGTGTTCGCCGCGCCGATAATGCGCACATTGCAATGCAGGGTCTTTTCCCCGCCAACCCGTTCAAATTCGCCATACTCCACCACCCGCAGGATTTTTTCCTGCACCCGCAAGGAGGCGCTGGCGATCTCGTCCAAAAACAACGTGCCCCCATTGGCGCGCTCAAACCGCCCCTCATGGCGACGGCTGGCCCCGGTAAAGGCCCCGCTTTCATGGCCAAACAGCTCTGATTCGAGCAAATCCTCAGACAAAGCGGCGCAATTGACGGTGATATATTTGCCCGCCCAGCGCGGCGAAAGAAAGTGCAAACGCCCGGCAATCAATTCCTTGCCCGCCCCGCGCTCGCCAACAATCAGCGTGGGGCGGTCCATTGCCGCCACGGCAGAGACCGTATCGAGGGTGGCCAGAAATTCGGCGGATTGGCCCAGCAGAGGCGGCGGTGTTATCGGGTCGGGCATGTGAAAAACACTAAATTAAATGGTGTAAAACACCAGTATATTGTAAAAAACACCAAACTCAAGGCGTAAAATTTTGCCAAAAAAATAAAAATTTTAATAAAATCAATATGTTAAAATAAAATCCAAAACTGGCACACCCATTGCAATGTAAGGGGGGAGCGGACAAGGATCCGGTCGGTCGATAACATAACAAGCCAAGAGGCAAAACAAAATGAACAAGAAGTATGACCCTTATGAAGAGATCCGGCGCGATGCCGATCCCGAAGGCGCAGAGTGGCGTGAAAGCCTGGCGCGGTTTTGGCGCTATTTGCGCACCCGCGGAACGGAAAGTTGGGGCTTTTTTATTGCCGGTCTGATTTTGGGCGGTCTGTTTTTTTAAAGTTTGACCTTTATGGTTTCAAGGAGAGTAAAATGAGCATTTTTTCCCGTATGGGCGACATCATCAATTCCAACATTAATGCCATGCTTGAGC
>JALWSB010000109.1 GCA_027080345.1 Robiginitomaculum sp.
TTGATCACACGGTGCCTTACGATAAATGCGCGGCGCAAAAAGGCCATGAGCTGACCACGCTTTTTGAGCTGGCCGAAGACGCCGGGCGCGCCACCGGCATTGTTTCCACCGCGCGCATTACTCACGCCACCCCCGCCGGGGCTTATGGCCATGTTGCCAATCGGGGATGGGAGCGTGACAGCGTTATGGGCAAAGAGGCCATTGAAAACGGCTGCGTGGATCTGGCCCGCCAATTGGTCGATTGGCCACATGGGGACGGGCTGGAAATTGCCCTTGGTGGCGGGCGGGAAAACTTCCTGCCCAAAGACGTGACCGACCCGGAATATGCAAACAAGCACGGCAAGCGCCGGGACGGGCGCAATCTGGCGGCGCTTTGGGGTGAGCGCCCCGGCCATCAAACGATTTGGAATACCGGGCAGTTTAATGCCGTTGACTGGACCACAAACACCCGTGTGTTGGGTCTTTTTGAGCCATCGCACATGCAATATGATGGTGACCGCATTAAAGGCGATAGCGGCGAGCCGTCTTTGGCCGCCATGACCCGCGCCGCCATCACCCGTCTGTCACAAAACAAGAACGGCTATGTGTTAATGGTCGAAGGCGCGCGCATTGATATGGCCCTGCACGGCAATAATGCGGCGCGGGCGCTGGAGGACTTTGTCGCCTTTGACGAGGCGGTGGCGACGGCGCGCGCCATGACCGACCGGGCCGATACGCTGATTATTGTCACCGCCGACCACAGCCATGGCCTGACCATTAATGGTTATCCACAACGCGGCAACCCGATTTTAGGTGTGGTACGTACCGCCGATGGCAACACCATGAAAGGCGCCGATGGCAAACCTTATACCACGTTACTGTTTTCAACCGGACCGGGATCGCCCTTTGCCACACCGGATGAATATCGCACCGTTGTGCCTGGCAAATATTCGCTCAGTTCGGACAAAAAAACCGTAGACGCCCGCACCGTCAGCCGCCCGGACCCTGCGACGGTTGACACCACAGCGCATGATTACAAACAACAGGCGCTGATCCCATCGCGATTTTCCATGCACACTGGCGAAGATGTCGCCGTGTTTGCCGATGGTCCGTCCGCCGCACTGGTGCATGGGGCGATTGAAGAAAACACCCTGTTTCACATCATGGCCTATGCCGCCGGCCTTGCCGGCTATAACCCGAACGAAATGCCCGCGCCGCACGAATAAAGCACGCCTGATAGCCCAAAAGGCGAATTTGTGATACAACTCCTCGCGGGACATACGGGGGGATGCTATGCGCCTTTTAATTATTTTTGCCGCCAGTGCCTTCATTTGGGCCATGGGTGTGCCGTCAATGGCGGCGCAATTTCCCGGCATCCGCATCGGAAAATCACATAAATCAGCCAAAGACCAACCGCCACCCGTACTGGACCTTGGGCAAAGAGAGGCCGGTGGCCAATACCCTTTGCGTCTGGTGGCCGTCAATCTTGATTGCAATTCACCGCAAGATTTTCGCTTCAAGGTAGGCAGCATTCCCTGGCTCAGCGTGCCCGGCGATGATGTGGTGCACGGTCTTGGCCCCGGCCAAAGCGGCTCCATACAGGGCCAGCTTGATTTTACCGGCATAAACCGGGTCATTATCAGGGATCTTTGGTCATCAAATGCAAAACCTGCAAAGGCCTGATCCTGAAAAAGAAATGCCGGGCCGACAAACGCGGCTCAACTTTGCAGGTCGAACTGGTGGCACAAGGGGCGGGGACGCCGCAGCAAAATCGGAGCGCCCAAGACACCCGCCAAAAACCCCTTGCTCCGCTTGTACTGGCAGGTTTGGGTGAGCGCCAACAGCAAGACTTTGCCTATAAACAAAAACGGGTGCGCATGACCGCTGACGCAGTGCGCGCGGCAAAACAGAAAAAAGATAATTGCAAGGCAGAGCTGGCGCGCCTGAAAGCAGCGCGAGACGCTGCCAACACGGCCCAAAAAACGGCCAATGCGACCGCCAAAAGCGCGCAAAGTGCCGCCGATAAAGCGGCACAAGAAGCGCGAGACGCGCAACAGCATCTGGACAATTACGATGCCGACCTTGCTGCCGCCGATGCTGCTGATAAACACGCGCTGGAGGCCGTCAACGCGCAGATTGCCGCGCGTAAAGCGCTTAAAAAAGCGGTTATGAAAGGCACCCCCGCCTATAAGGCATCTCAGGACAGTATCGATGCCGCCGTCAAGGCCAAAGCGGATACGTTTTCGCATTATCAAAAGGTCAGACGCTCCAAACAGGCACGAAAAGACGCAGCCAAAAATGCCAAAAAAGACGCCAATGCCAAACGCCAGCAGGCCGAACAGGCAAATCAGGCGGCCACCAATGCGGCACTGGCGGCACAACGCGCCGAAGCGGCTTTGCACGCCAAGGAACGGCTTTGCAAGCAATTATCCGCGCAACTTGCTACGGCGCAAAGCGATCTGGCCGCCGCCCGCGCCGCCGCCGATAAGGCCCGGCAAAACGCCCGCGCGCAGGTGCGCGATGCCCTGGACAAAAAAATAGACAAGAAAAAGAGGGAGCGGGATAATTGTTATGCAAACCTTGGTCACAGGGCCTATATTCTACAGCAAATGAGCAAAGCCCTTAAAGACATCGGTGCCATTGGTGGCAAGCCAGTGCAGGACCGCAAACTGGATTTCAAAAAAGACTTAAAAGAGCTGGTAACCACCACCATTGTCGATGGTGTCGCGGAATTGGCCAATGTGGCCACGGTTCAGGTTTTCACTATTCTGGATTCGCTAAAGGCCGGCTATGGCATTGTCGATATTTTACGCCTTGATCTGACACCGGCGCGCAGCGGCTATAATGGCGATGCAAACCTGCAAAACTGGCTGTTGAATGACAAACACTATGCCGCCGACCCCAAAGAGGCGGCCGAAATTCAAAAAGAAATGACGCGCTTTATGAACCATGGCGGCAATACCAAATACCTCAAAAAAGAGTGGCAGCAACAAAAAGACAAATGCCAAAAACTGGAAGATGAACTAAACGCTTTACGTGCCAAACGCGATAAGCTCCCCTGAGCGCAAAGATTATCTCATCCCCAAGCATATACTTATGACCGCCTCACCCTGAGGGATTGCGCTCTGCACCATCGTCTCGAAGGGTGTCGACATAAGGGATCTTTAAGAAGGCCGAAGACAAAAATCCCCTCTATTGTCATTTGCCTTGCCTGTCTCCCTACTGTCCGCGCACCCTGTCCGGCCTTATACCGGTGCCAAGGACTGCCAAGGTTCATTCGGGTAATGCACATTTATGGCCGCACCGGGAAAGATCAAACCGCCCTTTTCAACAACACCCATAATGCCTGCTTTGCGGATCACTTCACCATCTTTATTGCGATAAATGCAGGCGTTCATAAGGCCGTAAGCCAAGCCGTTCAATTGTGCGCATGGGTTACGAAGACCCGTGATCTTAATGCAGGCCGCATCACCAATATAAAGACGCGTATCCTTTGGAAGAGCCAAAACATCCAATCCGGCAGTAGTAATGTTTTCGCCTATGTCGCCAGGCTCAATCATAAAACCCATATTGGCAAGCTCAGATAAAAACTCACTATGCAACACATGGACCTGCCGCAGATTAATTTGCTCCGGGTTTTTGAGCATGCGAGAACGATGTTGAATAAACTTACCGCAATGTGCATCGTCCTTTACGCCCAAATCCGGCAGTAATTCTATCTGTGGGCATGATATTTTGGAAATACCGTGTTTGCTGTTTTTCGCAACGGCGATAACCTTTGGCAATTCAGCCCTCACCCCGCTTGTGCCAAAAAGTGCTCCGCTTCCAGAGCAGCCATGCAGCCCATGCCGGCGGCGGTGACGGCCTGGCGGTATTTATCATCGGTAACATCACCGGCCGCATAGACACCGGGAATGGCGGTGGCGGTACTGTCCGGCGCGGTGACAAGATAACCGCCAGGTTTCATCTCCAGCGTGTCTTTAAACAATTCCGTTTGCGGTTTGTGGCCAATGGCGACGAACACCCCGTCCAGTTGGCGTACCTGTTCTTCGCCAGTTTTGACGTTTTTCACCCGCATGCCGGTGACCCCCGGCGGGTTATCATCGCCCAACACCTCTTCAAGAACATGGTCCCAGAGAATTTCCACCTTGGGGTTTTTGAGCAGGCGGTTTTGCAGGATTTTTTCAGCGCGTAAACTGTCCCGCCGATGAACCAGCGTGACTTTGGAGGCAAAGTTCGTCAAAAACAATGCTTCTTCGACCGCCGTATTGCCGCCGCCAATCACCGCAACCTCTTTGCCCCGGTAAAAGAACCCGTCGCAGGTGGCACAGGCCGAAACACCAAAGCCCTTGAACTTTTCTTCTGAGGGCAGGCCCAGCCACATGGCTTGCGCCCCGGTGGCGATAATCACCGCATCGGCGCTATAGATATGGCCGCTATCACCGTGCAAAGCAAACGGCCTGTCGCCCAGCTTTGCCGTAACGATGGTGTCTTCAATAATGCGCGTGCCCATGGCCAAGGCCTGTTCGCGCATTTGCTCCATAAGCCAGGGACCTTGAATCTGTTCGGCAAAGCCGGGGTAATTTTCCACTTCCGAGGTAATGGTCAATTGCCCGCCCGGTTGCAGCCCGGCAAACACCACCGGCTCCAGCATCGCCCGCGCCGCATAAATCGCCGCCGTATAGCCGGCGGCGCCAGAACCGATAATAGCAATGCGGCAGTGTGTGGTTTGTGACATGATAAGAACGTCCTCGTACAAGTATTTGCATTAATTTGAAAAATCAGATTGGCAAAAAATCCTTATTCGTTTTTTTGCCAATGTTGGTAGAGGCGGCGCACCACCTCTTTGGCCGCCCGCGCCGTCTCGTCCAGCGGTTCCACCGGCCAGGTCGCCAGCGCCCCGGTAAAGGCGCGCACATGCCCGCGCTGCGCCAGATCATCATAAAGCTGTTTCAGCTTCTCATCCTTGCCATCCAAAGACAGCATCAATATCGGCTTGCCCGCGCTGGCCGCCTCGGTCAGCAAATTGGTTGAATCATTACTGACCAACACCGCATCGGCAGCAGCCAGAAAAGCCAGATATGGGTTGGGACCGTCTTTGGCATGGCCCGTCCACAGCCACACCTTGGGGTTTTTGCCATAGCGGCGACGCAAGCGCCTGATAACAAAATCGGGCGTGCGCCTTGATGTACTGATCAGCAAGGAGACCTTGCGCTCAATCAGCGTATCAAGGTCACGGCATAGTTTTTTCAACAGTGGTTTGGTAAAATTATGGCGTTTGGATTTGCCGCCCAAAAGCACCGCAAGGCGCGGCGCGGGAAAGGCATCCAGCGTCTCGGTAAATGTCTCTTGCGCCGCCGCTAAAGCCTTGGGTGTGATCGTGTTGGGCGCGCCGATAATGGAAAACACATTCGCCCCCGAAAGCGCGTCATGGGTCGGTGGGATAATCAGATCAAAAGAAGACAGGGCGCGGCGCGGGTCCTGTAATTGCACGCTGAGCGTTTTGCCCTCTGACCAGCCCCCAATCGCCCGGCCATAAGGCAGGCTGGCACGGCCACAACCGATATAAATATCCGGCCAGGGAGGCTGCATGTCATGCGTCGGCTTGCCCGCTTTCCCCCCGCTCAAAAGTTTTTTTTCAACAGTAATGTTTTTAATGTGCGCAGGCACCAGCGCCGCAATAGCCCCGGCCAGACCTTCGGCCTGCGCCGCGATACCGGCACGGCCATCCGTAACGGTCCAGATGTTGAGTTTTCCGGGCGCGCGGCTCACACCCAGGTGACTTTGAGAATTTCAAGAGAACGGGCACCGCCGGGCGCAATAACCTCAAAAACGTCACCGATTTCCTTGCCAATCATGGCGCGGGCCAGAGGCGAGGTGACGGAGATTTTACCCTCAGCCACTTCGGCTTCATCCTCGCCAACAATTTTATATTGTAGCTCTTCTTCGGTATCTTCATCAATCACAGTAACCGTTGCGCCAAATTTAACCACGTCGCCACCAAGGTCTTTAATATCAATAACTTGCGCCCTGGCCAGGCGGCTTTCAATATCTTTGACGCGCGCCTCGACAAAGCCCTGACGTTCTTTGGCGGCATGGTATTCGGCGTTTTCTTTTAAATCACCATGGGCGCGGGCTTCGGCAATCGCCTGAATAATGGTTGGGCGTTCCACGGTTTTGAGAAATTTCAATTCTTCATCAAGGGCGTCGCGGCCCTCAATGGTCATAGGCACTTTATTCATATCCTGGGGTGCTTCCAATGGCTTACCAGCGCGATCTCTACAATGCCGCGCCATTCCTGACCGCCAAACATAAGATTATACGACCCAAATTTCAAGCCTTGGGATCATCACCCGTAATCCTGAATGGCACGCACATCCAGCGCCCGCTCGGCCAAGGTGCACAGGGCCTGAACCATGGCCGAAGCCGCCGCCGCCGTGGTGAAATAGGGAATGCCCATTTCCAGCGCCGTGCGGCGAATGGAAAAGCTGTCAATATGCGCGCGCTGGCCCTGTGTGGTATTGAAAACAAGCTGCACATGGCCGTTTTTCATGGCGTCAACAATATGTGGGCGGCCCTCATAAACCTTGTTGACGCGCTGTACCGGCAGACCCGCCGCATCAATCGCGCCCGCCGTACCACCGGTGGCCATAATGTCATACCCCTGCGCCACCAGATCGCGGGCCAGATCAACAATAATGGCCTTGTCGGAATCCCGGACAGAAATGAAAACCGTGCCCTTTAGGGGCATTTTCATACCGGCGCCCAATTGCGCCTTGGCAAAGGCCCGCGCAAAGCTGGTATCAAGGCCCATAACCTCGCCGGTCGAGCGCATTTCCGGCCCCAAAACCGGGTCCACACCGGCAAACCGGGCAAAAGGAAACACCGCCTCTTTTACCGCCACATGGGTTGTTGGCTGGTCAGGCAGATCGAACGCATCAAGCATCGCCCCGGCCATGACACGCGCCGCAATAGCGGCCACCGGCGCGCCAATGGCTTTGGCGACAAACGGTACGGTGCGTGAGGCACGCGGATTGACCTCCAAGACATAAATCACATCGCCCTGAATGGCGTATTGCACATTCATCAGGCCGCGCACATCAAGCGCGCGGGCCAATTTGTCGGTTTGGGTGCGCAGGCGCGCCAGCATGGCCGCGTCCAGTGTATAGGGCGGCAAAGCGCAGGCGCTATCGCCCGAATGCACACCGGCTTCCTCGATATGCTCCATAATACCGGCGACCCAGACGGTTTTGCCGTCGCAAATGGCATCCACATCGACCTCGATGGCGTCATTGACAAAACGATCAAGAAGCAGCGGACTATCACCGGAAACATTCACTGCCTCGCGCACATAGCGGCGCAAACCATCCATGCCGGAGACGATTTCCATGGCCCGGCCCCCAAGAACATAAGACGGGCGCAAAACAAGCGGAAAGCCCAGGTTTTGCGCCGCTTCCAGCGCCGCTTTTTCGGTTTTTACAATTGCGTTTGGTGGCTGTTTCAAACCCAGCTCATCAAGCAAAGCCTTGAAGCGCTCGCGGTCTTCGGCAAGGTCAATGGCATCAACCGCCGTGCCCAGAACAGGGATGCCCTCATCTTCCAGCGTTTGCGCCAGTTTGAGCGGCGTCTGCCCACCAAATTGGACAATAACACCAACCAGTGTGCCGTTTTGCTGTTCCTTATGACAAATTTCCAATACGTCTTCTTGCGTGAGCGGCTCGAAATAAAGCCGGTCCGAGGTGTCGTAATCCGTTGATACGGTTTCGGGGTTGCAATTGACCATGATCGATTCAATCCCGGCTTCTTCCAGCGCAAACGCGGCATGACAACAGCAATAATCAAACTCGATCCCCTGGCCGATCCGGTTTGGTCCACCGCCAAGGATGATGACCTTTTTGCGATCCGATGGCAGAGTTTCGCAGGCCGGGGGTGTCAAAACACCATCCGCACCAAAAAACGGCGCCTCGTAAGTCGAGTACATATAGGGCGTTTTGGCCGCAAACTCAGCGGCGCACGTGTCGATACGTTTATAAACCGGGCGCACACCAAGAGCGTGGCGCGCGGCGCGCACATCCGCTTCTGAACAAGCGCATAATTGTGCCAGACGGGCATCGGCAAAACCTTGTGATTTGAGCGCCAACATCCCGGCTGCATCTTGCGGCAGGCCATTTTTGCGTATCTCTTCTTCGCTATCGACCAGCGCTTTTATTTCACGCAAAAACCACGGCTCGTAATGGGAGGCGGCGTGGATTTCATCGACGCTCATACCTTCGCGAAAGGCTTGCGCAATCACCAAAAGCCGATCCGGCGTTGCCTTTGCCAAAGCCGCCGACAGCGCCCGCCGGTCGCCCTCATCCATCCCCGCAATGGCAATCTCATCAAAACCGGACAGCCCTGTCTCCAGCGAACGCAAAGCCTTTTGGATGGATTCACCAAAGCTGCGGCCAATGGCCATAGCCTCGCCCACCGATTTCATCGCTGTAGACAGCTGTGCTTCGGCGCCGGGGTATTTTTCAAACGCAAAGCGTGGAATTTTGGTGACCACATAATCGATACTGGGTTCAAAGCTGGCCGGGGTTGCGCCGGTAATGTCATTGTCCAACTCGTCCAGCGTATAGCCAACAGCCAGCTTGGCGGCAATTTTGGCAATCGGAAAACCGGTGGCCTTGGAGGCCAGCGCCGACGAGCGCGACACCCGTGGGTTCATCTCGATCACTACCATGCGCCCATCATCCGGGTTAATGGCAAATTGCACATTCGAGCCGCCAGTCTCCACGCCAATCTCACGCAACACCGCAATGGCGGCATTACGCATGATCTGAAACTCCTTATCGCTCAAGGTCAGTGCCGGGGCGACGGTGATGGAATCGCCCGTATGCACGCCCATCGGGTCTATGTTCTCGATGGAACAGATGATGATGCAATTATCGGCTTTATCGCGCACCACCTCCATTTCATATTCTTTCCAGCCCAACACCGATTCTTCGATCAACACCTCAGTGGTTGGCGAAGCCTCAAGGCCCGAAGCAATAATCTGGCGATATTCCCGAATATTATAGGCAATGCCGCCGCCAGTGCCGCCCAGAGTAAAAGACGGGCGGATAATCGCCGGCAGGCCGATTTTCTCAAACCCCTGCATGGCCTCGGCCATGGAATGGGCCAGATATGAGCGCGGGGTGGAAAGGCCGATTTTTTGCATGGCGGCGCGAAATTTTTCGCGATCCTCCGCCTTGTCAATGACCTCAGCCTGTGCCCCGATCAGTGCCACATTATATTTTTTTAAAACACCGTCTTTGTTCAGCGTCAGCGCCGTATTGAGCGCGGTTTGCCCGCCCATGGTGGGCAAAAGCGCATCCGGGCGCTCTTTGGCGATAACTTTTGCCACCATCTGCGGCGTGATCGGCTCGATATAGGTGACATCAGCCATCTCCGGGTCGGTCATGATCGTCGCCGGATTGGAGTTGACCAGAATGACCTTATAACCCTCTTCTTTCAAGGCTTTGCAGGCCTGCACACCGGAATAATCAAATTCACACGCCTGGCCGATAACAATCGGGCCAGCCCCGATAATCAGGATGGAAGAAATATCATCTCGTTTTGGCATTAGGTCGTGAACCCATAAACAGGATCATAATGGCGGGCACAAGCGCTAAACCATACCAGGAAAAAGTGAAAAAGCGTGCCGTGCGCACGGTTTGAACTTTTGACGCCGTAGGGTGACGCGCTTTGCCCGCCCGTAAGGGTATGGACACTTTGTTCGGCTAATGCGTTGCAAGGGCTCGAAAACCACTTGGTTTCCTGCGCCCTTGCGTCTGTTATCCAATCAAATTGTCTCATACCATTTTGATCCTGTTTATGGGTTTACGACCTAGGGAACTCACGTCGATTTTGGCGCTTTTACCCTCTCTTTTGCCAATAGGCCAGCGCTCTTTTGCTTTTATCCAGAACTGCGACAAAGACGTCCCATTGGTTGTATTGCCTTGCCCGCATGCCCATAAGTTTCTATTGAAACACATATGGATAAAGTCAAACCTTTGGATAGGTCGTTATGGCGATAGAAAGAGACAATGGCGCGTTTGCGCACAGTGAGGCCAACCGGCTGGTCGCGGACCTGATGAAACCGAACCCACGCATTTACTGGCCGGACTTTTTGATCTCCTGCGCGTTGGGTTGGGGCGGATTGGCGCTGGCAGTGATCTATCCGGTTTTGTCCCTGCCGGGGCTGGCGGGCGTCATTCTGGCGACCTTGTTTCTTTATCGTGCGGTGTTGTTTACCCACGAATTGGCGCACCTGAAAACCGGCACGTTTAAAATCTTTCGTCTGGTGTGGAATCTTTTGTGCGGCTTTGCCATGCTGATCCCCAGCTTTACCTATCATGGCGTACACCGGCACCATCATGTGCACGATGTTTATGGCCGCACCGAGGATGGCGAATACCTGCCGTTTGGCGCAGGCAATCCGCCGGGCATTATCGGTTATATGTTTTTGATCTTTATCCTGCCGGCGTTTTTTGTGGTACGGTTTTTGGTGCTGGCACCTTTATCATGGGTGTTACTGCCTTTGCGCAAACTGGTGTGGGCCAGCGCCTCGTCCTTGACCATTGATCTGACGTATAAACGCGCACCTGCCAAAAAGGGCGATCCCAAAGGCCTGTGGTTTGCGCAAGAGTTTATGGCATTCCTTTATGGCTGGACCGCCATCGGCCTTGTCTGGATGCATATCCTGCCCGTCAAGGCGCTGGTCATGTGGTATGTGGTGGCGGTCTTGATTTTTCTTCTAAACTCCTTGCGCACGCTGGCCGCCCATGCCTATCGCAATCCAGGCCCGGAGCAGATGAGCGTTGCCGAACAGTTTTTGGACAGCGTCAATGTGCCCGGCCACCCGATTATCACCACCCTATGGGCCCCGGTGGGCCTGCGTTTTCATGCCACCCACCATCTTTATCCGCGCATGCCCTATCATAATCTGCCGCTGGCCCACAAACGGCTGGTCGAGGGTTTGAGCGATAACAGCCTTTATTTACGCGCCAGCCGCAAAAACCTCGCCGACGCGCTGATCCGTCTGTGGCAAGATGCCGCCGCCGCAGAGCGCGAAAAACACAGCCTGCCGGCGGAGTAAGGGTTAAGCGTTAAGCCGCGCCTCAAGACCGGCTTTAACGCCCGGCCATTCAGCGCGCAAAACCGAAAAATAAACCGTGTCGCGATAACTGCCGTCCCAGCATTTGGCATGATGGCGCAATGTGCCTTCGCGCACCGCGCCCATTTTGGCCATGGCATTTTGGCTGTGGGTGTTTTTGTGATGGGTTTTAAGCTCCACCCGTTCGGCCCCGCAAGCAAACGCACGGCCAAGCAATAACAGCTTGCAGGCGGGGTTAACCGCCGTGCCGCGATGATTTTTTGCATACCATGTCCAGCCAATTTCCACCCGGTCAAAATAGGGCGTAATCACCAGATAGGCGCTGTGGCCGATAACCACACCATCAACAATCACGGCATGGGAAATGGCATGGCCCGCCGCCTGATCGGCCAGCACAAAATCAAACCAGAAATCAAAGTGCGGCCCATCGCCGCGCAAAGACATCCATTTCCATGTGTCCTTGTCATCGGCCGCCGCGCGCATGGCCTCGCGGTGCGCTTCACGCAAGGGCTCCAGCCGCACATGGGCGTTTTCAAGGGTTTGTGGTTTGAGGTCCATAATGTAACCCCCCTGTCGTGTATGTGTCATCAACCCGCTCCCGGTTTCGCCGGAATGACGCAACTCATACATTAAAGCGAAAATGCAACACATCCCCGTCCTGGACGATATAGGTTTTGCCTTCGGCGCGCATTTTACCCGCTTCCTTGGCGCCTTGTTCGCCGCCGCAGGCGACAAAATCATCGTAAGATATGGTTTCGGCGCGGATGAAGCCTTTTTCAAAATCGCCATGAATCACCCCGGCTGCCTTTGGTGCGGGCGTGCCTTTTTTAATGGTCCAGGCGCGGGCCTCTTTGGGGCCGACGGTGAAATAGGTTTGTAAATCAAGAAGATTGTATCCGGCATGGATCAGGCGGTTAAGGCCCGCCTCCTCCAGCCCCAGTTCGTTTAAATATTCGGCCCGTTCCGCATCGTCCAGCATGGCCAGCTCGGCCTCGATCTGCGCCGAAATAACCACCACCGGCGCGCCCTCTTTGGCGGCGTAATCGGCGACGGCGCGCGCATAATCATTGCCGGTGGCGGCGCTTTGTTCATCAACATTACAGACATAAAAAACCGGCTTGGTGGTCAAAAGTTGTAAATTGCGCCAGGCCCGGCGCTCATCTTCTGGCACAGTCGCATAGCGCGCCGGGCGACCGTCGCGCAGCTCGGCAAGCGCCAAATCCATCAGCGCCATCGCTGCCTTGGCTTCTTTTTCTCCCGAACGCGCTTTCTTTTCCACGCCAACGCGGCGTTTTTCCAGACTTTCAAGATCCGACAGCATCAGCTCGGTTTCCACTGTTTCAAGGTCGGACAAGGGATCGATGGTGCCATTTACATGGGTGATGTCGTCGTCATCAAAACAGCGCAGCACATAAAGAATGGCATCGACCTCGCGGATATTGGCCAAAAACTGATTGCCCAGCCCTTCGCCCTTCGACGCTCCGGCCACCAGACCGGCAATGTCGACAAAATTCATCCGGGCCGGTAAAATATCTTTTGACCCGGCGATTTTTGCCAACGTCTCAAGGCGCGGTTCGGGCACCGCCACCTCGCCAATATTAGGTTCGATAGTGCAAAACGGATAATTCGCCGCCTGCGCCGCCGCCGTTTGCGTCAGCGCATTAAACAAGGTCGATTTACCCACATTGGGCAGGCCGACAATACCGCATTTAAATCCCATGATTTTAGCTCCTGACGCTGGCGGGCTTCTTCTTCACCACAAGCCCCGCGCCGTCAAGCGCGGGGCTGATCTCTTCGCCATTCATTTTTATCTGGCCGCCAAACCCTTGACGAAAAATGCAAAGCCTGACCATGCTGGCTCATATAACCTGGGGGAGACCACATGCCAAACTTTACCGATTACCAAGCCGCGTCGCTTTATCTCGCGCTTAATATGATCCTGCTTCTTGTTTTGGGCTATCGCACCGTCAAGGTGCGGCAAAAAACCGGCATTGGTCTTGGCCATGATGATAATGAAGAGATGATCCGCGCCATGCGTATTCATGCCAATTTTGCCGAATATGTGCCTTTGCCGCTGATCGGCCTGTTTGCTTTGGGGCCATTGGGTGCGCCGGTCTGGTTTATTCATGTCTTGGGTGGTGTGTTTACCGCCGCACGCTACGCCCATGCCTTTGGTTTTACCGCCCCTGAAGGCAAACGCCCCGCCGGGCGCTTTTACGGGATATTACTGACAGCGCTGGTTTTGCTGGTTGAGTCTGTGGCGCTGCTCTATTTCATCTTTACCGGATAAAGGCGATTGCCCAAGCGCGGGCACGGCGCTACATCATCTGACATGAGCATGGATGAGACTGTTGGCGCGCCAGACCCTGCGCGCTTTACCCCGCTTGTTGAAGATTTGTTGCGTCTGGCCAAAAAGTACGGCGCCAGCGACGCTGAGGCGGTAGTGGTGCAATCACGATCGCTGGACGTCAGCGTCCGCGATGGAGTGCGCGAAGAGGTGGAAAGCGCAGAAAGTCAGGATTTGGGCCTACGGGTTTTGATCGGCAAAAGACAGGCGGCGATAACCTCTTCTGATCTTTCGAAGACCGGGCTGGAACGCCTCGCCGAACGGGCCTGCGCCATGGCGGCAATTGCGCCGCAAGACCCTTGGTGCGGTCTGGCTGACCCGGATCAATTGGCCCATGATGACATTGATCTTGATCTTTTTGATCCGGCGATACCGGATATTGACGATTTGAACGCTACTGCCCTGGCCACCGAAGCGGCGGCGCTGGCCGTCAAAGGCGTTGGTAAATCCGGCGGCGGCAATGCCGGGTGGGGCGCGGCGGCTTCGTGCATGGCGGCCAGTAATGGCCTGCGCATGGTGCGGCGCAAATCCTCCTTTGGCTGCAGTGTTATGGTGTTGGCGGAAAAAAACGGGGCGATGGAGCGCGATTGGGCGCAAAGCACCGCGCGCTGGGCCGCTGATTTACGCACCCCCGAAGATGTCGGCAGCGAGGCCGGGGCGCGCACAGTGGCACGCCTTGGGGCGCACAAAATCCCCAGCGCCAGTCTGCCGGTTTTGTTTGAACCGCGCACTGCACGCAGTTTTTTAGGGATGTTCTTGGGGGCCATATCCGGGCCGCAAGTGGCCCGGGGTGTTTCATTTTTAAAAGACCGGATGGGCGAAGATATATTTGCCAACAATGTCAATATCATTGAAGACCCGATGCGGCAGCGCGGCATGGGATCGGGCATGGTGGATGGCGAGGGCCTGGCCCGCACAGGCCGCGCGCTGATTGACCAGGGTCGCCTGACAGGCTGGATGCACACCCTGGCTTCGGCCCGGCAGATGGATCAGACACCCACTGGCCATGCCAGCCTTAATCTGGGTGGCCCGCCGGGGGTTGGGGCCAGCAATGTTTATATTGCCGCCGGGGAAAAAACCCCCGATGAGTTGATCGCCGATCTGGCGCACGGCCTTATTGTTACCGATGCCTTTGGGCCGTCATACAATAGCGGCACCGGGGATTGGTCGGTTGGTGTTGCCGGGTTTGAAATTCGCAATGGCGCACGCGCCGGGGCGGTCAATGAGATCACCGTGGCGGGCAATCTGAACGATATTTTTGCCCGCATACAGCCCGCATCTGACCTGGAGTTTCGCGGCTCTATGGATTGTCCCAGCCTGCTTGTCGACGGCCTGAGTGTCGCCGGCCAATGAGCGCAGCACCACACGCCGCGCTGGATGATGATCTGGCGCTATTGTGCGCCGCCGCCAAAAAAGGCGGGGCCTTGGCAATGCGCTGGTTTGGCAAACCGTTCGAGGTTTTTGAAAAAAGCCCGAACAATCCGGTTACCGAAGCCGATTTGCAGATCGATGCTTTGCTGCGCGATCATTTAGGCACGGCGCGGCCCGATTATGGCTGGTTGTCGGAAGAAACAAAAGACGATGGTTCGCACCAAAATGCGGCGCGCAGCTTTGTTGTTGATCCGATTGATGGCACCCGCGCCTTTATCAAGGGCCTGCCGTTTTTTACTGTCGCTCTGGCGATTATAGAAAAGGGCAAGGTCATTTGCGGCGCGGTTTATAACCCGGTGCATGACGAACTTTATGCGGCCCGCCTTGGCGGCGGCGCACGGCTGAACGGCGCGCCCATCCATGTCAGTGAAAAAGACACCCTTGAGGGGTGCAAAATGCTCGCACCCCAGGATCTTTTTTTGCAAAAAAAATGGCGCAATCACTGGCCAACCATGCACTGCGGACAATGTAATTCCATGGCCTACCGCATGGTGCTGGTGGCGTCCGGGGCATGGGACGCAACGGTAACATTAAAGACAAAATCGGACTGGGACATTGCCGGGGCCGACCTCATTGCCCGCGAAGCCGGGGCGTGCGTCACCGCCCCTTCCGGCCAGGCTTTCGTCTATGGTAGAAGCGAAACAACAAAACCGGGCGTAATTTGCGCTGGCCCGGCTTTGCATGCCCTGATAAAACAGCGCATCGATCATTATTGGAACACATAACATGAATAACCCCCGGCAACGTGAAAACGACAAACAACTTTTGCATCTGGTTATTGGCGGCGAACTTGTAGACGTGGACACGGTTTATTTTCGCGATCTGGCCAAGCTCGACTTTGTCGGGGCCTTTCCCGATTACGCCAGCGCCTATCAGGCCTGGAAATCCGCCGCGCATGCCAGCGTTGATAACGCCCATATGCGCTATTTCATCATTCATGCGCACCGCATGATCGACCCGGAACATGACGATAGCCGATCCTGATTCCAATACGGCCCGCCCGCCCGGGTTAACGGCGCGGCTGTGGCGGGACTGGGTGCGCCCCCATTGGCCGCGCCTGATCCTCGCCATGGTGCTGATGATCTGCGTTGCCGGTCTTACCGGCACCTATCCGTTGATTATACGCTGGGCGGTGGCGCTTCTTGAACACCATGATGGGCGCATTCTGACCCTCGCTCCGGCGTTGATTATCCTTGTCACAGCGGCAAAGGCGTTGGCGCTTTATGGACAAACACTGGTCACCAACGCTTTGGGCCTGCGCATTGTTCTTGATATGCAAAAGGCCATGTTCAGCCATTTGCTGCGCGCGGACTTTGCTCTTTTTGCCACCACCCGCACCGGCACGCTGGTATCACGCTTTACCAATGATCTTAATCTGGTGCGCGAAGCGCTGGTGCGCGCCGCCAGCAATCTGGTGCGCGACGGCTTGACGGTGATTATACAGATTGTGGTTTTATTTTCCATTGACTGGCTGTTGGCCCTGCTGATTTTCCTCATTTACCCGCTGGCGAGCCTGCCAGTAATCCGCATTGGCCGCACCATCCGCGCCCTGTCGGCGCGCACCCAGGAACAGACCGGCACGCTAACGGCACTGCTGGGCGAAAGCTTTGACGGCGCGCGCATGGTCAAAACCTATGGGCTTGAAAATTACGAAAACAAAAGAGGCGCAGCCGCTTTCAAGGAACGCTATGATCTTTTTTTGGGCCTGACCAAATCCCGCGCCCGCATTGATCCGATTATGGAAGTGCTGGGGGGCATGGCGCTGGCCGGGGTATTGGTGTTTGCCGGCTGGCGCGCCAGTACCGGCGTTTCGCCGGTATCTGATCTGATGGGCTTTATTGTCGCCTTTGCGGTTTTGGCCCCGTCGGCGCGCGCCTTGGGCACGCTCAATGCCGTTTGGCAAGAAGGGTCCGCGGCGCTGGCCCGTGTGTTTTCGCTGCTTGATGCCCGGCCACAAATAAAAGAAACACCCGACGCCCCGCCGTTGGTCATAACAAAAGGCGCGTTGCGCTTTGATCATGTGTCGTTTTCTTATGGGGATGGCAGCACCGCCCTGAAAGACATCAGCTTTAGCATAAAAGGCGGGCAAAGTCTGGCGCTGGTTGGCCCTTCGGGCGCGGGAAAATCCACCGTGCTCAATCTTGTGGCCCGGCTCTATGACCCAACCTCGGGGACCGTTTTTATTGATGATCAGGATAGTGCTGCCGTCCGGCTTTCATCTTTGCGCGGGGCTATGGCACTGGTCAGTCAGGACGCCATTTTGTTTGACGATACCATTGCCGCCAATATCGCCTTTGGCCGGCCTGATGCATCGCAAGACGACATCATCAAGGCCGCATCCGCCGCCGCCGCGCACGACTTTATTGTCGCACAGCCTTTGGGGTATGACACCCGCGTTGGTGAGCGCGGGCAGAATCTTTCCGGCGGTCAACGCCAGCGCATTGCCCTGGCCCGGGCCATATTACGCGACGCGCCGATATTATTGCTGGACGAGGCAACCAGCGCCCTTGATGCGGACGCGGAAGAAAAAATCCAAACCGCCCTGCACACCCTTTCTTCCGGGCGCACCACCATAAAAATCGCCCATAATCTTGCCAGCATCAAAAACGCTGACCACATATTGGTACTCGATCAGGGCCGGGTGGTGGAGCAAGGCGCACATGCGGCGCTGGCGGCGCAAAACGGGCTTTACGCGCATCTTTTACAAAAACAATTTATCGGCTGACCGCATCTGCCGTCCACTGCGCCACATCGGCGGTGGCTTTTTGCGCGGCGGCATCAATCGCCAGAATGATCGGCGAGAGCCGGTCTTCACTGGCCCGCACGCTGGCCTCTATGGTGGTGGTTTGCAAAAGACTGTGGGAGATACGATCAACCAGCCGCGCCTTGATGCGCACCAGCGCCAAAGGCGCACGGCCCGGGCCATTATCATAGACCGCCTCAAAACGGCGCACCTCCAAAACCAGCGTATAGTCACCGCGCACACCGCCCGGCACAGCGGCACTGCGCAGGCCGTGGGCGTTCAGCATATCGCTTTGCAGGGTGTGAAAAAGCTCCGGCATCGGGGCCGCCCAGCGCGCCCCGGCGGCATAGGCAATCCCATTACCGCCATCGCTAATGGCCACCCGGTTATTGCGCAAGGCCTTGGGCGCAAACACCACCGGCAAAACAACCAACGGGCTTTGGGCGCTGGTTGTGCTTTGCGGGGCTGCGCTCAAGCGAAAAATGTCCGGATCGGCCCCGGGTTTTGGCAATAAAGAGACGCAGCCGCCAAGCAGCAAAATCATAACCGGCATGACAATACGGGCCATCATCGCGGCACCTCCACTTCTTTAATCGGCTCGCCGGTAATGAACTCACCAGGATTGCGATCCACCTCTTCGACCACCCGTTGCAGGGCTTGCGTCAAGGCGCGCAAGTCCGACAGGGCCAAGGTCAACTCGTTCAAACCATCTTCGCTAAACCGGCCAAGCGGGTCACTGATCCGGTCAATCAAGGCGTTGGCCTTGGTCGAAGCGGCCTTGATCTGCACAACCGCTGCATCGAGATCGGTGACCAGTTTACCCCCGTCGCCATCAACCAGCTTCTGACCGCTTTGCGCCAAAGCCTGCACCGCGATCGCCGCTTCATTGGCCGAACGCACCGCCTGGTGGACATCGGAAAACAAGGTCTCTTCAGCCGCCAGCCGGTCGGTCAAGGTGCGCACATCATCAATAATCGTAGAAATATTGGTAATGGTCTTCTCATCAAGGATCTTGTTTATGCGCGCCAGAACTTCATTGCCTGCCAAAATCATATCTTCGCCTTGCGATAATATGCCTTCCAACTGCGCCTGATGGGAAGGAATGCGAGGCAAAGCCAAGCCGGGCTTTTTGGTTAAGGGCGGGCTATTATGGCTGCCGCCATAGATCTGGATATAAGAAAGGCCGGTTATGCCTTGCGGCTCCAATTGCGCATAAGAATCGGCCTTGACCGGGGTTTCCTTGAACACCTTGATCTGCGCGATAACCAGATTGTCCGGATCCATTTTATCAAGGCCGAGATTTGTCACCTCGCCAACCTTGATGCCGTTAAAGCGCACCTCGGCCGATTTTGACAGCCCGCGCACCGGGCCTTTGAACTCGACCTCGTATTGCA
>JALWSB010000110.1 GCA_027080345.1 Robiginitomaculum sp.
CAATATTCCAGACGACCCGGACCTGGCCATTGCCGCCGGCGAAAAGCTTTGCCAGGAATTGCTTGACCCGCTTTTTGAAACCTTTGGCAATGTCATTGTGCGGTCAGCATTTCGCTCGTCCACGGTCAACAAATTTGGCAATGAGAATAAACTCAATTGCTCATCGAATGAGCGCACATACGCCGATCATATCTGGGACAAGCGCGATTCAAAGGGGCGAATGGGGGCCTGCGCCTGCATCGTTATTCCCTGGTTTTCCGATCAATATGAAACGGGAAGGGATTGGCGCGATCTTGCCTGGTGGATACACGACCATCTGCCTTATTCGTCGATGTATTTTTTCCCGGTACGGGCGGCGGTTAATCTTGTCTGGCGGGAAGACCCGGCCCACAGCATAAAGTCATATACGGCGCCTTTGGGTACACTCCTTGCTGCGGGGGCTACGCCCCATGAAAGTGAAGATATGCGAAAAGAGCGCTATAGCGATTTTCCCCCGTTTCGGGGCATCGCCCTGCCGCAAATGCCATAACAGGCGTCATCACCTTTTTCTTATTGCGCCATAGCTGGAAAAACAGGGGCGTCTTCGCCATCTTTCCAGGGCGGGTATTTTTCCATCACGGCCGCAAAAAGCGGCGCGGCGCAAAGGGCGGCAAGCCAGCGATGCAGATAAGGTAGCGGCGCATTATCGAAATGGCCCTTATCGGCGATACGAAATTGGCGAACAAAGGGAAAAATCGCAATGTCAACAAAGCCGCGCGTCAAACCGGCCAGAAAAGGCGCGTCATGCAGGCGTGTATTGAGGGTTTCAAGAAAAACATAACCGGCATCCCGGTGTTCTTGTTTGCGGGCGGGGTCATAACGACTGGCATATTTATAGCGGTCCAAATGGTGTTTAAACGGACCGTCATTTTTTGCAATCAGCAGATCGTTTTTCGAGGCCAGCCAGTGTTCAGGGTCATTGCGCAGCAATGCCCATTGCATGATATCAAGACTTTCATCGATCATGCGCCCGGCATCGACCAGTAATGGCACGGTGGCCGTCTCTTTCAAGGCCAGCATTGGGGCCGGTTTGCTGCGTAAAACAACCTCGCGCAAAAAAACGGGTGTCTTGCTGATGGCAATCGCCATACGGGCGCGCATGGCATACGGACAGCGGCGAAAAGAATAAAGAACGGGCAAGGTTTTGCCGCGCGTCAAGAGTGCTTCCCTTGCGGCGCACCAAGATGGGTTTGCCCGCGCGCGGCGGCCAGCCTCATCTGCTTTTGCCGTTCTTGCAGGGCGCGGCGTTTTTTATCGCTATGGGCCGCGTGGCAAGCAGGGCAGGAAACGCCCGCTTCATAATATGGTGAGGCCTTGTCGGCTTGGGTAATCGGCATGCGGCAGGCGTGGCACATGTCATACGAGCCTTTTTCAAGGTCGTGACCAACCGACACCCGGTTATCAAAAACAAAGCATTCGCCGCGCCACAGGCTTTCATTTTCGGGTACGTCTTCAAGATATTTCAATATGCCGCCTTGCAAATGGTAAACCTCGTCCACCCCTTGCTGGCGCAAAAAGGCCACGGTTTTTTCACAGCGAATGCCGCCGGTGCAAAACATCGCCACTTTGGACAGGGGCTTTTGCGCGCGTAAATTTTTAAACCAGGCAGGAAATTCGCGAAAGGATTTGATATTCGGGTTTATCGCCCCATCAAATGTACCGATTGAGACCTCATAATCATTGCGCGTATCGATCAGCACGGTTTCAGGGTCGCTGATCAGCATGTTCCAATCATCGGGGCGCACATAATGCTCATGGCTTTTTTCCGGGGCAATGCCCGCAACGCCCATGGTGACGATCTCTTTTTTCAAGCGCACTTTCATGCGGTAAAACGGATTTTTATCGGCGAAAGACTCTTTCCATTGAAGATCATCCGCCCCGGGGAATGTCTTTAAATGCGCCAATACGGCATCAATGCCGCCGCGCGGCCCGGCAATGGTGCCGTTAAAACCCTCTGCAGCCAGTAAAATGGTACCAAAAACGCCATGCTTTTGCGCCAGCGCAGCCAAGGGGGCGCGCCGCGCGGCATAATCGGCCAGCGGGATGAATTTATAAAAGGCGGCAATGACGATTCTGGACATAAGGCGTACTTACACAAGCCCCATCACCGACTCAAGAGCGCAAAACCAGTCAGGGCGCGGCGCGCAGATTATTTAAACGCAACGCCGGGCTTGGCCCCGAAAAGGCGCAAAATTTTTGCCAAAGGGCAAAACCCGGTAAACGCGGCCTGAAGCATGTTGGCCCCGACAAAAACGGTAAACAGCAACCAATACGGCGAATATATTTGCGCCAAAGCAAGACTGCCGAGAATAAAAATACCGGCAATGGCAAAAACCAGACGTTCAATAGACATTGTTTCTCCCCACGAGATAAAGGACCAGACATACGCAACGGCCCTATATTAGCAAATCCTCATGGAATAAACAATATGGGCGAATACCCTCCCTAATAAAGCGTCTTCAAGGCTTCCGCATCATAATTGGCCAGCTCGTCGGTGCGGCCTTCTTTTACCTTTTGCGCCCACAAGGGATCTTGCAATAAAGCCCGGCCAATGGCCACAAGGTCGAACTCGCCCCGATCCAGCCGTGCTTCAATATCTTCCAAAGAGGATGTTTTGGACCCCTCGCCCATAAACGCCCCGATAAAGTCGCTGGAAAGACCAACGGAACCCACCGTTATGGTTGGCAGGCCGGTCAGCTTTTTCGCCCAACCAGCAAGATTGAGGTCCGAGCCATCAAACTCAGGCTCCCAATAGCGCCGCTGTGAGCAATGCAAAATATCAACACCGGCATCGACAAAAACCTTCAAAAAGCCTTCCAGCTCTTCAGGGGTTTGCGCCAGACGAGCGTTATAGTCTTGTTGTTTCCACTGGGAAAAGCGCAAAATAATCGGCATGTCATTGCCAACCTCCCTGCGGCACTCAGAGATAATATCAGCGGCAAAGCGCGCCCGCTCATTCAAGCCGCCGCCATAGCGGTCTTCGCGCACATTCATCACCTCCCAGAAAAATTCATCCACCAGATAGCCATGCGCGCCATGAATTTCGATGGCATCAAAGCCAAGTCGCGCCGCCGCGCCCGCCGAGCGGGCAAAGGACGCGACCATGTCATCAACATCAGATTCACTCAAAACCGGGGCCACCAGCTTGCCCGTATGGGTAATGCCCGACGGACTGTCTGTGCTGCCTTGCGGGTTTATCCCGGTGCCCGGCTTGCGGGTGATACCCGTGTGCCATAATTGCGGCGCGATTTTACCGCCCGCCTTGTGCACGTGCGTAACCACATTGCCCCAGCCTTCAAGCGCCGCGTCGCCGTGAAACACCGGCACATTGGCATCGCTGGATGCGCCGGGCCGGTCAATCGTGGTGCCTTCGGTAATGATCAGGCCGACATCAGCCGCCGCGCGCCGCTCATAATAGGCCGCCACATTCTCTCCCGGCACACCATTTGGTGAAAAACTGCGGGTCATGGGGGCCATGACAATACGGTTGGAAAGGTCCATGCCACGGCAGGAAAAGGGTTGAAAAAGCGGGTTTGTCATATGTCTATCCTTGAAAAAACAAAGCGCGCTGCCATTACAGGGCGTTTTGATTAGGTGGGGTGGAGCGCACACATGGCAAGATGTCAAATTTATTTTTTTGTGCGCCAGTTTGAATTTATCGCCGAAACGCAGGCCAGGCCACTGGCGGCGCCGCATAAATCAGGCGCGTTTTGTGCGGTGATGCCGCCCAGAGCATAAACCGGCCCGCCAATGGTTTGTACGTTGTGCGCAAAACCTTGCGCGCCCATTGGCGGACCTGCGCTGGGGCTTTTACTGGCAAAAACGCTGGAAAGAAAAACCGCATCAACCCCCTCATCCAGCGCCCGGCGCGCTGATTTACAATCATGGGCCGCGGCGCTGGCGGGCCGGTCTGGCCATTGTGTGCGCCAGGCGGCGATCGCATGGTGATGTTTTTGCGCAAAATGCACGCCGGCATCCGGTGCGCCTATGCCGTCCAGCGCCGGATCATAGCTGATCATTAACTGAATATTCCGCTGCGCACACAAGGAGGCCAATTGCGCAATGACCGCGCCCGCCTCCGGATCGCCAAAATGGCGATAGACAAGCCCGCATCCGGCGGGCAGGCGGCGCGCGACGGCAAGTGGGTCGGGCAGACGGTCCGGGTCGGTCATGACAAAAAGTGCAGGCAGGCGCGGGCAAGGGTATGGCGCATGCTCAGCAATTCGCATGGCCGCTCTTGCGAGGGCGTCAACACCGCGATAGGGGGAAGAGGTCATGAACACAATTTTGGACGATATTCGCGCCCGGCGCAAAGACATTTGCCAGCGCATTGCGCACGCGCCGCGCCCGGCTGGGTCCGGCGATGATGCGGTAACATTGGTGGCGGTGTCAAAACGCCAACCTGCGGAGCGCCTAAGCGCCATGCTGGCCACCGGCCAGCGCGTATTCGGGGAAAACCGGGTGCAAGAAGCGGTGCAGCACTGGCAAGATAAAAAACCGCAATATCCGGATCTTCGCTTGCACCTGATCGGCCCGCTGCAAACCAATAAAGCGGTCGATGCGGTCCGGTTTTTCGACGTGATTGAAACCCTGGACCGGCCAAAACTGGCGCGATCCTTGGCTAATGCGGCAATGAAAGAGGGACGCTGTCCGGCGCTTTATGTGCAGGTCAATACCGGTGAAGAGCCGCAAAAAGCCGGGGTGTTGCCCGGCGATGCCCCCGAATTTCTGGCGAACCTGCGCCGCGAATTCGATCTGCACCCCATTGGCCTTATGTGCATTCCACCCGTCGGTGAAGAACCGGCCATGCATTTTGCTTTGCTGCACAAAATAGCGCAAGAGAACGGGCTGGATCAGCTTTCCATGGGCATGAGCAGTGATTTTGAAACCGCCATCCGCTTCGGCGCAACATCGGTGCGTGTCGGCAGTGCATTGTTTGGTCCACGGCAAACAGACTAATCAATAATCACAAGTGTTGATCCGGGGCTGGCAGCGGCCAGAACCGCGCGCATATCTTCTTCGCTCAGGGCAACGCAGCCTTGCGTTGGGGTTTTTTGCGGGCGCACAAGGTGCATAAAAATGGCGCTACCCAGACCCGCCACAGGCGGATTGTCATTGTGCGACAGGACCACCAAAAGATCGTAAACATGGTCTTGGCGAAACATCTCTTCGGTTGAAGCCGGGTAAGGCAGACGCACCGGACGGTTATAACCCGCATCATCCGGTGCATCACACCAGCCATCATCGGGCAGTAGCGGCCGGGTGGGCAAGGCGGTTTGCGGCGCGACCAAGCGGTCCTGACGATAAAGCACCCGGCGCAAAAAATATTGCCCTTTTGGCGTGGCCCCATCGCCTTCGCGCTTTTTGTCCTTCGTGCAAAACCCGCTGCGCCCGATAACACAGGCAACATCATGACCCGGCCAGATCAGTCTTTTTTCCTTGGTAACAAAAAACTTGGTCATTGATCATATTCTTGTGAAGAGCCGCGCAACCCCACTTGCACGATTTGCGTTAACGGGTCATCATTACGCCATGGCTGCGAAGAAAACCATCTTGCTGATCGATGATGACGATGATCTGCGCGAAACCCTCGGCGAACAACTCGATCTTTATGACGAGTTTACAATCCAGACCCATGCCACGGCAACGGATGGCCTTAATGGGGCGAAAGCCACGCGCGCTGATATTATTCTCCTGGATGTGGATCTGCCGGATATGGATGGCCGCGAGGCCTGTCGGTTAATGCGCAAAGCCGGGGTGCAGGCGCCAATTGTTATGTTGACAGGAGCGAAAACCGATGCGGACCAGATATTGGGTCTGGAATCCGGAGCCAATGATTATGTCTGCAAACCTTTCAAGTTCAGCGTTCTTTTGGCGCGAATCCGGGCGCATTTACGTTCTCATGAACAAAGCGAGGATGCGGTTTTCTCCCTTGGCCCGTATGAGTTCCGACCCTCTCAAAAACAGTTGAGCATGGAAGACGGCAAGAAGGTGCGCCTGACAGAAAAAGAAACCAGCATTTTGAAATATTTGTATCGGGCCAGCCCCAAGGCGGTTTCGCGCGATGAATTATTGCACGAGGTTTGGGGCTATAATGCCAATGTCACCACGCATACGCTGGAAACGCACATTTATCGCCTGCGGCAAAAAATAGAAAGCGACAAGACGGTGTCCCGGCTGCTTTTGACCGAATCGGGTGGTTACCGGCTGTCCTTTTAACCGCGCCCTATTTTACCTTGAATGTGCTCAAAATCGGTATGTGGTCCGAGGGGCGTTCCCACGAGCGGCAATCGCTCAAAGCGGCAAAGCCCCCCTGCCCGGCCGACCGAATGGTTTTTTCGAGCGCCGGGCTGACCCAGATATGATCCAGCCTGCGGCCGCGATTGTTTTTGGTCCAGTCTTTTGAGCGATAGCTCCACCAGGTAAAGACCGGCTCAGGGTTCGGCACCACAATACGCGCCACATCAATAAACGCCCCCGCCTCTTGCACTTTTGCCAAAGCGGCAACCTCAACCGGCGTATGGCTGACAATTTTAAGCAATTGCTTGTGTGACCACACATCAAATTCTCCCGGGGCGATATTCAAATCACCGGTAAGAATAATTTTCTCATCCGGGTTTTTGGCGCGTCTTTTTTTGAAAAAAGCCTGCATCCGATCCAGAAATTCCAGCTTGTGGGCAAATTTATCATTCGCTGCCGGATCGGGAATATCGCCGCCCGCCGGGACATAAAAGTTACAAATCGTTATGCCGGCGATTGTGCAAAAGGCCAGCCGGGCCTCGCCGCGCGGACACAGATCCGGGTCATCTTCTTCTTGCAGCGGCAGACGCGAGACAATGGCCACGCCGTGCATGCCCTTTTGCCCGCGAATCATATGATACGGATATCCGGCCTTGATAAACGCTTTGGCCGGGAATTCATCGGCCATGCATTTTATTTCCTGCAGACACACAATATCAGGGGCATGGCTTTCCAGCATGCGCACAATCTGCGGCGCGCGCAAACGCACCGAATTAATATTCCAACTGGCTATTGTAAGTGTCGACACGATTTCCCCTTTTTCCAGATAACAGACTATGGCCCGACAGAGCCGTGATAATCCAGCGATCTTTGCAGATATGGTAACGCCCGACCGAGAGGGGGCGG
The DNA here is from genome assembly GCA_027080345.1 of Robiginitomaculum sp. Lineage (GTDB taxonomy): Bacteria > Pseudomonadota > Alphaproteobacteria > Caulobacterales > Maricaulaceae > Robiginitomaculum_B. The sequence continues at coordinate 7,186 of JALWSB010000110.1, forward strand.
CCGGGCGTTACGCAGTTCCGCGCTTCAATGGTGCGCGCCAAGCCGATAGGGGGGGAACCGGCCGATCAGAAAACAGGCAGATAGCGGGGGGACGGAACCTGATCCTGCTTAACTGATAGAGACATTAAAAACACATTTTTGAAAAAAATCAAATGAATTTTATGTTACTATTTGCCTGTGTTATTTTTATCACTAACAATTAGTGACGGCGCCCGCCCCTGCGGCGCTCTGATTCACGGATCACAAACAAGGATGATTTCATCTTTTTATCGCGCACAACATTATCGAGGGTGAATGTCACCTGGCCATCAAAGGGATTGCTCCATATCCAGCCCAGAAACGCCAGATCCGGCTCGCGAAACACCAGGGTAAATTCCCCGTCGAGCTTGCCTTTGAGGTCGCGCACGCTGATCAATGTCATGTTTTCCATGCGGCGCAGGCCAACAAGCTCAGCCCCTTTTGCCAGATCAAATTTGCGCGCCAGTAAAAATTTATAAGGCGTCCAGCCGATACGAATCTGGTCAATAGTCTCCAAATCCTTGTCGATCTGGGCAATGTTCGACCCATCGGCGACAATCAGCATGGGATTGCTGTCATATTCAATGCGTAATTTATCCGGGCGCTTCCAGTAGAATGTGCCGGTCTGAACGCCGCCATTGCTGGCGTTCTGGACAAAATGGCCGCGCAATGTACGAATGGCCCGCACCGCTTTATTCAGGCGCTCAACCTCCTGGGCCATGGCCGCATCGTCCAAAATTACCGGGTTTTGCACAGGTTTGCTTTTGGCAAGTTCGGGCAAAGCATCATCCCCATACGCGCTCAGCGGCAAAGCGCCGGAACACAACACACAAACAAACAAAATAAAAAATCGCGCCATGGGCAAAACACTCCTCATACAGGCGTATCCTTATCGGCCCTATCTGGCAAGAATAGGGCGGTGCCATTCAGCGCACGTTCACAAACGCGGCCAGCTTTCGATAATCAGAGCTTGTCGTGATGCGGATCTTCATCATGGTCGGGCATCAAAATGGTGCGTTTTCCCGCATGGTTGGCGGCGCTGATAATGCCGTCATCTTCCAGCCGCTCGATCAGGGTGGCGGCCCGGTTATAACCGATCTGCATACGTCTTTGCAGATAGCTGGTCGAGACTTTGCGATCACGCATGATAATGGCGACGGCTTTGTCAAACAATTCATCGCCGCTATTGCTGCCACCAAACCCCATATCGCCATCAAGGCTGCCGTCTTGCGGCTCGGCGGTAATCTCTTCGATATGGTGGGCCGGGGCCTGTTTTTTCAAAAACGCAACAACGTCTTTAACCTCGTCATCAGAGACAAACGGGCCGTGCAGGCGGCGCACCCGGCCGCCACCGGCCATAAATAACATATCGCCTTTGCCGAGTAATTGTTCAGCCCCCTGTTCGCCCAAAATCGTCCGGCTATCAATTTTCGAGGTTACCTGAAAGCTGATCCTAGTGGGAAAATTGGCCTTGATTGTGCCGGTAATAACATCAACCGAAGGGCGCTGGGTGGCGGTGATCACATGAATACCGGCGGCGCGGGCCATTTGCGCCAGACGCTGCACGGCGGCCTCAATGTCTTTACCGGCAACCATCATCAGATCGGCCATCTCGTCGATCACCACAACGATAAAGGGCATCGGTTCAAGATCGAGGGTTTCGCTTTCAAACACCGGCTCACCAGTGGTTTTGTCATAGCCGGTCTGGACGGTGCGGATCAGCGGCTCCTTTTTGGCCGCCGCTTCGGCAATGCGAGCATTGAACCCGGCAACGCTGCGCACCCCCAATTTGGACATTTTCTGATAGCGCGATTCCATTTCACGCACCGTCCAGCGCAGGGCCAGAACGGCTTTTTTCGGGTCGGTCACCACCGGGGACAGTAAATGCGGAATGCCGTCATAGATCGATAATTCAAGCATTTTGGGATCAATCATGATGAATTTACACTGATCCGGCCCCATGCGGTAGAGAAGCGACAGGATCATCGCGTTGACACCAACCGATTTACCCGCGCCAGTGGTCCCGGCGACCAGCAAATGCGGCATGCGCGCCAGATCAGCGATAAACGGCTGGCCGCCAATGGTTTCGCCAAGCGCCAGCGGCAGGTCGGCCTTGGCGCGCTCGAACAGGCTGGAGGCTAAAAGGTCGCGCAAAAACACGGTTTCGCGTTTGCTGTTGGGCAGTTCAATACCAATAACATTGCGCCCGGGAATTACCGCCACCCGGCATGAAATGGCGCTCATCGAGCGGGCAATATCGTCCGACAGGCTGACCACACGGGAGGATTTCAGACCCGGCGCCGGCTCCAACTCATAAAGCGTGACAACAGGACCGGGCTGAACATGGGTAATCTGCCCTTTAATGCCAAAGTCCGATAAAACAGTTTCCAGCAATTGCGCGTTTTGCTGCAAGGCCTCTTCATCAATGGATGTTGTGCGGGTCAGGGCACGGTTAAGAAGATCAAGGCGCGGCAATTCCGGTTTGGCCGTGCCGGCAAATGGCATGACAAGCTGTTTTTCACGCGCCTCGCGAGTGCTGGTTTTTTTGCGCTTTGGCGTGGCCACACGGGTTTTTTTATGTTGACGGGTTGGCGGCGCTTTTTTTCTGCTGGTGCCGGGCGTGGCAATATGTGGTTTTGGTTGCACCGTTTCGCGGGGGTAAAAGAGGCTGATAACGCGGTCAAGCCCGACACGTAATGTCGCCCAAAACAGGCCCGCCGCGTCCAACGTGGCAAAAACATCGACACGACGCAGGCCAAAAGCAAAGCCGAACGCCAAAAGCATCAAAACGGTGGCCAGAACAAGGGCCAAAAAACTGGCCCAGGCGGGCACGCTTTGCGCCTGTAATGGCAAATAGAGCGCATCGCCAAACAACCCGCCAAGACCGGTGGCCAGCGGCCAGGTTGCAGGGATCGGCAAAGCAGCGGTAATAAAACTGGCAAGAAGGCTGGCGAAAATACCGGCACCAATGCGCCATGAGGTGATAATTTTTTTGGGTTCGGCCAGGACGGATTTCTTTTTGTGATAAAAAAACAGGCTGGCGCCCCAAATCAACAGGCAAACAGCAAAGGCAAAGCCGCCCCAGCCGATCGCCTGTAAAACAATATCGGAAATATAGGCACCGGGCAGACCAAGGCCGTTTTGCGCCGCAGTCGGGGTGGCGTTATTAAAGCTGGGATCCAAAGAGGCGTGGGTTAAAAGCGCATAAAAAAGGCCGGTTCCAGCAGCCAGCAAGGCAATGCCACTGGCGCGCCGCACCAGCGCCCCAAAAAGCCTTGAAAAGAAACCCGCCCCGGCCCAGTTCTCATGAGTAATTTGCTCAGCCATTTTTAACCCTTGCCCAAACCCGCATACATCCCCCATCATGCCTGATGAATTGCAAGCAAGAGGTTAACAGCCATTAACTTTGATGGGGGTTTTGGAAAAAATTGAAAAGCCAAAGGGCTTCTTGTAACCACAGGGGCGTCTATGGCATGGTGGATGGTGATGACAGGCAGAATCAAAACCAGAAAAAGGCCAACGCCTTTTACCCTTCCGGACGGGTTTCGTCTTTTGCCTGCATATTTTTCCCGCGCCACGCAGCAAGACCTTTTGGAAACCATACGCGCCGGGGTGCGCCGCGCGCCGCTTTATCGCCCGGTCATGCCGCGTACTGGCAAGCCGTTGAGCGTACGGATGAGTAATTTTGGCGCGTTTGGCTGGATTACCAGCAAAGAAGGCTATCGTTACGGCAAGACCCACCCGGCTACTGGCAAACCCTGGCCCCCCTTGCCACGCGCCTTGATTGATTTGTGGCAAGATGTATCCGGTTGGCCCGATCTGCCCGAAGCCTGTCTGATTAATTATTATGACCAGGGCGCGCGCCTTGGCTTGCATGTCGATGCGGATGAAAACGCCATAAATGCGCCTATTGTTTCGGTTTCACTGGGAGATCAGGCTTTATACCGGATCGGCGGGCAAAGCCGCACCGACCCGACGCGCTCTTTGCGGCTTTCCTCTGGTGATGTGCTGATATTGGCGGGGGATGCGCGGCGCTGTTATCATGGGGTGGACCGGATATATCCCGGTACATCAACGCTTTTACCCAAAGGTGGGCGGATCAATCTGACCATGCGGGTGGTGGGACAAACGCAATGAAAGAGAAAACAAACACCTGGACGAGCCGCGAGGCCGGGCCGGATGATGTGGATGCATTGGCTAGTGTGCTGGCCGAAGGGTTTGCCGATGATGCGGCAATGCTGTGGTCCTTGGGATCACCCAGGCCCCTATATACCATGTTTGCCCAATTGGCGCGGGCGCTTTATCTGCCGCGCGGGGCGGGCACCCTTTTGCAAAATGAAGAGGGTACAAGCGCCGGGGCGGCTTTATGGCTGCACGCCAACGCCTCCAAATCATTATCACTTTTGCCGACATTACGCATTGCCGCCGCGGTGCTGCGCCATGGGGACATTGGCTCTGTTTCACGGACTTTGTGGCTGGATGGGCTTTTGGAAAAATTACACCCACCAGAGCCACATGTTTATCTTTTTGCGGTGGCTTTGCGCCCCGCCTTTCAAGGGCGGGGTCTGGGGCGGCATGTTCTGGCACCAATGCTGGCCCATTGCGATCATTTGGGTCTGCCGGCCTATCTTGAAAACTCAAAGGCACGCAATCTTTCCTTTTATCAGGGTAATGGGTTCAAGGTTATCGAAGAGCTGCATCCGGGGCGCGATTGCCCGCCCTTATGGCGCATGTACCGCGATCCGCAATAATTACTGCCAGGTGCTCAGCGCGTCTTTGGCGGCCTCATTAAGCGGCCGGACAATCAGTCCATTTTGCGTGGCAAAAACCTGAAAACTGGCCTCATTATTCATCGGCGCATATACCGAATTACCATAATAGGCATCCAGCGCTTTTAGCCGCGCCACACGTTTGTCACGGGCCAGTGACCAAAGGTCCAGACCGGGGTTTTTCGCCAGGGCATAAACAGAGCGCGGGTTGTCAATTTCTTCCTGGGCGTCGCGATACCGTCCGGTCAGCCGGTCAAGGCGGTAATAGGCATCCAATCCGCCAATATTGGCCATCGGATGCCATTTGATAAACCGCGCATCAAGCCGCCACTCGTCACCCTGAACGTCAAACTCACGCGGCTCTTCACCGGGAATATCAAGTGTGGCGTGATAGGTTTGCGGCGCGGTGCGGGTAAAGCTGATGGTGGCGGCGGGGCGCTCTTCGGTCAGGCGCTGATAGGTCAGAAGGTTAAACCCCAAAAGCCCGGAACCAACCCCGACAGCGCCCATAACAAGGCCGGTCAAGGTGCGTGCACCCCCGGACGCTATCTTCAGACGGACCAGCCGACTAAAGCCGGTCAGGGTAATCCACCCGCCAAAAAAACCAAAAAACACCGCTGGTATTACAAAACCCATAGCCCTTTCTAGCGCTTTTAGAGGCCGCTGACCAGTCGTAAATCAACCCTTGCCCGCTTGCCTTCACCGCCGCGGGAAGGCATCTTGCGCGCAGATATGATTTAGCGGACAGGATATATGACACCCCTTGCCTTGGGCATAAATGGCGGCGCGGGCCGTCTTGGCCGTCTGATTGTCGCCGCCGCCTTGCGTGATCCTGCGTTTGCGCTGACGGCGGTGGTGGTGCGCGAAGGTTCCGCTTTTGTTGGTAAAGATGCCTGTTGTTTGACGAAAAGCGATAAAAAAACGGGCCTCCTTATTGAGAGCGACCCGCACGTGCTGATGAATTGCGCCCTGGTCATAGACGTCTCCACCCCGATCAGCGCGCTTGATCTGGCGCGCAATCTGGCGCGACAAAATGGCCCGCCTCTGGTTACCGGGGTCACCGGCTGGACAAGCGACCAAGAGGCGGCGCTGGCCCGCACCGCGCACGATATTGCACTTCTTAAAACCGACAATTTTTCTCTTGGCGTTACCGCTTTGGCGCGTGCCTGCACGGATATGGCGGCGCGGCTGGGGCCGGACTGGGGGGTGCATATCCACGATCTGCACCATGCGGCAAAAAAAGACGCCCCATCAGGCACGGCGCTTCTTTTGGCCCGCGCTATTGAGGTTGGATGGGGGTGTGCGGCCAAAATCAAAACATTTATGACCGCTGACGGAGCCGCGCCGCCGCCCGGTGGCGGGGAAATTATCATCACCTCGACCCGCGAAGGGGCGCATGTGGGGCAGCATGATGTGTGTTTTACCGGCCCCGATGAAACGGTCAGGCTGGGCCATGACGCCCAGGACCGCCGTATTTTTGCGCGCGGGGCCTTGCGCGCGGCGCGCTGGCTGCACGGGCGGGCGCCGGGTCTTTATGACATGAATGACGTTCTGGGTTAATAATCCCCGCCAAGAGCCAGATAAAGATCGAGCCGCGTATCAAGGCGGGCGCGCTGATTGGCCAGACGGGCGCGACTGGCGGCAAAGGCGCGCTGGCGCAAGGTCAAAACATCCAAAAGATCAACCTGACCGGCCGCATAGCGCAATTGCGCGAGCCGCAATGTCTCATTTGCCGCCGCTTCGGCTTCACTCAGATACCCGCCGCGCTCTTGCAAGGTGCGCCAGCGATCAAGCCCGTTTTCAACATCCCTATAGGCATTAAGAACGCTTTGCCCATAGCGCGAAAGCGCCTGACGCTGGCTGGCCAATGCCCCGGCAATACGTGCTTTGCGCAGGCCCCCGTCAAACAACGGCGCGGCAAGGCGCGCGCCCAGATTTAGGGCAATGTTCTGGGCATCAAAAAGGGTTTTGGTGTTTGGTCCGGCGGCATCAAGGCTGGCCGACAGATCAAGGCTGGGCCAGCGATCGGCCTTGGCCTGTGCGCTCAGGGCAAAGGCGCTGCGCACATTGGCTTGCGCCGCGCGCACATCCGGGCGACGTTGCAAAAGATCCGTTGGTGTGCCGGCGGGAATGGGCTGCGGATTTTGCGGCAATACCGCGCCAAGGCTGATTTTTGTGTCGGGATAGCGCCATAATAAAACCTGCAAGGCGCGCACGGCGCTACGGTGGGCATTGTGCGCGGCGGCAAGATTATCGCGGGCGGTGGCCACATCGGAAAGCGCCAGAACGAGATCCTGCCGGGCAGCAAAGCCCAGCCGTTTGCGCGCTTTGACAATTTCAAGGGTGGATTCCTGGTCTTTTAAGGTTGCGGCGCTTAAATCGGCCTGAAGCCCCGCTTCGATGGCCAAAAAATATGCCCGCGCCGTTTGCACCGCCAGTGACAGGCGCGCCGCAGCAAGGGTCTCGTCCGCCGCCACCAGATCCGCCGCTGCCGCCACCTTGCCGGCGGATAATTTGCCCCAGATATCAGCTTCCCAACTGGCCCCCAATCCTGCGCCCAACGTGCTGCGCGCCGGATTTGCGCTTTGCAAGGTATCGGCCTGACTGGCCGAAGCGTTGACATTCAACACCGGCAAAAGCGCCGCGCGCGACTGGCCAAGAAGGGCGGCGGCGCGGGCCACATTATCGGCGGCAATGGCAATATCGCGATTGGCACCAAGCGCCTCACCAACAAGCCTGCTTAAAAGCGGATCGTTAAAATCGTCCAGCCAATGCCCGCTGACAGCATCGGCCAACGCCTCTTCAGACCAGTTTTGCGGGGCGGGCATTTGCGCGGACATTTGCGCGTTTATAACATCTTTCGGGGCCTGATAGGCGCAGGCGCTAAGCAAAACCACTGGGGCAAGAAGGATCAATTTATTCATAACGTAACGCATCAATAGGGTTGAGCCGGGCGGCCCGCCGGGCCGGAAAAAAGCCAAAAAAGAGACCAACAGCAACCGCGGCCCCCAGCGAAATCAGGGTAATTTGCGGGCTGATGGACAAGGCCCAATCGCCGGTTTTTGCGGCCACCCAGGCCCCGGCAAACCCAAAAATAATACCGATCAAACCACCCGTGCCGCACAAGACCAGCGCTTCGGCCAGAAACTGCACCATAATATCGCTGCCGCGTGCGCCCAGGGCCATACGCAGACCAATTTCGCGGGTTCGTTCAGTCACCGAGACCAACATGATATTCATCACCCCGACGCCGCCAACAAACAGCGCCACCGCTGCCATAAAGGCCAGCAAAACCCCCATGGTTGACTGGGTCGCGGCGCGGGCGCGAATAAAGTCCGCAATATTGAACACCATAAAATCATCATCCGCCCCGGCCTTGATATGGCGGCGTTCCCGCATAAATTCACCCAAGTCATTTTGCGCCTGTTTCAGATCATAGCCATCGGCCACCATCAGCTCGATCCGCGAGACATTTTTGGGTGTCGTCGGGTGCGCCCCGATAATCCGGTTGCGGGCGGTGGTCAAAGGGATGATGATGACGTCATCACGGTCAGACCCAAAACTGCTTTGGCCTTTTTCTTCCAAAACACCAATAACAGTGACCGGCACATTGTTGATGCGAATACGCTGGCCGATGGGGTCCATGCCATCGAAAAGGTTTTTGACAATGGATTTACCAACCACCGCCAGCGCCGCCCCGGAACGCACTTCGCGGGCATTAAAAAGCCGCCCTTGCGTCGGTTTCCAGTCATGAATGGCGAAATAGGATTCATCACTTCCGGTTAGCGAGGTTGACCAGTTTGTCTGCCCTGAAACGGCGGTAACGGAGCTATTGAGTTGACCGCTGACAAGGTGGGCAAACGGAAGTGAACGTAAGACTTTGACGTCGGCCTCAGTAAACGGCGTGGCCGCCCCGGCCCCCAGCGAGCGGCCGCCGCGCCGCCGCGCCCCCGGACGCATGGTCAATGTGCTGGCCCCAAGGGCGGATATTTGCGCATCAATGCGCGCTTTTGCGCCCTGGCCCATGGCCATCATGGTCATCACCGAGGCCACACCGATAATAATCCCCAGCATGGTCAAAAAGCTGCGCAACATATTGGCAAAGAGGGCCTCTATGGCCGAGGCAATGGCAACTGATAGCTTCATCTGGGCCTCCGTGTGTCTGACTCGATGCGCCCATCACGAAAATGAATTTGCCGCCGGGCAAAATCCGCGACTTCCGGCTCGTGCGTTACCAAGATTATGGTAATCCCCGAAGCGTTCAGGCGCCCCAGCAAATCCATAATATCTTCAGAGGTTTTGGTGTCCAGCGCACCGGTTGGTTCATCCGCCAGAATAATGCGCGGGTTGCCGGCCAAAGCGCGGGCAATGGCGACGCGCTGTTGCTGGCCCCCCGAAAGCTGCGCCGGGCGGTGATCCATGCGCATCCCAAGACCCACCAGCTCGAGGCATTCACGGGCGCGTGCATCGGCGTCAATGCTGCGGTGGCGCGCATAACGCAGTGGCAGTTTGACGTTTTGCAGGGCATTGGCCCGAGGCAGCAGGTTAAATTGCTGAAACACAAAACCAAGGGTGCGATTGCGCAAATCCGCCAGATCATCGGGGCGCATGGTGGAAAGATCGTGCCCCTCGATCAGCATATGCCCGCTGGTCGGCTGGTCGAGCGCGCCGATCAGATTCATCAAGGTTGATTTGCCCGACCCTGAAGGCCCCATAATGGCGGTAAATTCACCTTGCGCGATATCAAGATCAATGCCGCGCAAGGCGTGCACTTCCTGATCACCCATAATATAGGTTTTGCTGACGGCACGGGCCTTGATGAAGGGCGTCTTGGTCACCTAGCTTTTCCCGGCCCGGACACGCAGGCGCGTGATAAATTCATCGCCTTCCTTTGCGCCGCCCAAAATCTCTACATTTTCCCCGTCATCGAGGCCCAGCCGCAATGTGCGGGCAACCAAAGCGCCATCCGCATTTTGCTGCCAGGCTTGCGCGCGTTTGACCGTCAGATTGGCTTTTTGCTGTTTTTCCCAGGCGGCCAACTGGTCCGCCGTCAGATGTTTTTTCATCACCCGCGCGATCAGCGCGCGGCGGCGCTGGCGCATGCCATTGCGATCAAACTGCGCCGCCGGGCTTTGCGCCAGTTTGGCAAATGCCTGCATTTCTTTACGCATGTCGGCGCCAATGGCTTTTTGCACATCGGCGCTGACGCCCAATTGGGCAAGCTGGCGGGCGAACCTGGCACGCCCCCCACGCCCACCGCCCCGATTGCCCGCTTCGGCTTTGGCCACGGGCGGGCCGTTTTTGGGCGGTGAAAAGCGCAAGGCATTATTGGCAATGCGTAACACGCCAGAGCGTTTATCGGCGGTAATCTCCACATTGGCGGTCATACCGGGCAGCAATTTGCCATCCGGGTTTTGCGCCGCAATAACCACCGTATAGGTAACAACATTTTGCAATTCAGTGGCCGCCAGACGGACCTGTTCCACCGTGCCGGCAAACTGGTCATCGGGATAGGCATCAACAGTAAAAACGGCCTTGTCCCCAGCATCGATACCGCCAATATCGGCCTCGACAACTGCCGCATCAATACGAATATCGCCAAGGTCCTGGGCAATACGAAACAGCACCGGCGCAGAAAAAGACGCCGCCACCGTCTGGCCCACATCAATGGCGCGCTCAATCACCACCCCGTCAATCGGCGAGCGGATATAGGTGCGGCGCATATCCACATTGGCCGTTTCCAGCGCCGCTTCGCGCTGTGTTTTGCTGGCAAGAGCGCTTTGATACTGGGCTTTGGCCAGATCAAGATCGGCCCGGGCTACGGCCAGCGCCCGTTCAGTAGCATCAAAAAGCGCCTGGGAAATCGCATCTTCTTTTAAAAGCTGCTGCTGGCGCTGAAAGTCTTTTTGCGCCTGTTCCAATGTGGCCTTGGCCCGGGCAATCCCGGCTTGCTGGACCGCGACATTGGCGGTGGCGCTCAACAGGTCTGCCTTGGCCTGCTGCACCCGTGTGGCAAAGGTCTGCGGGTCGATGCGGGCGACCAATTGCCCGGCTTTGACTTGCGAATTAAAATCCGCATAAAGTTCAACGACCTGGCCTGAAAGCTGCGAGCCAACCTCGACCGTGGTCAGGGCGCGCACCGCGCCCGAAGCGGACACCACCCGCGCCACATCGCCGCGACTGACCACTGCCGTTTCAATATCATAGCGATCGCCCGATGCCTTCCCCTGTCCGCGCCACAAGAACACGGCAAGGACAATAACAATCGGGATGGCGACAAGCGCCAATAGTGGTATCCGTTTCATAATATTTTTCTCTTGCGTGCCACACTCTTGTTTAACGCTGCACTTTTGGCTTTTCTGTCGCCCGAAACAAGCCCGCAGCACTGTTTTTCCCGCGCCCGTGCGGTTTTCTTGTTTTGCAAGCCTGATATACTCCGCCTTGGAGGCTGGCATCGGACGGGCGTCTCGCCAACCCGGTCAGGTCCGGAAGGAAGCAGCCGCAACGAGTTTTGTTCGGGTCGGTGTTCAGTCTCCACTTTTATCCTTAATTGTCACATGGCGGCGCTGGCATGTCTGCGTTCGGCGCGCTAGAATGAATGTATGACGCCAATCGATTCTTCTTCTGATACTGATGCCAAGCCAGACCCGGCTCAAACCGGTTTGGCGATTGATATGCCTGCGGATGAAACACCCGATGGACAGGGCTATCAGGTGCTGGCGCGCAAATACCGCCCGCAACGCTTTGAGGATCTGATCGGGCAAGACCCGATGGTGCGCACCCTCTCCAATGCCTTTGATGCCGGGCGTGTGGCCCATGCCTTTATGCTGACCGGGGTGCGCGGGGTGGGCAAAACCACCACCGCGCGACTGCTGGCCCGGGCCTTGAATTACAAAAGCGAAACCGTTGACAAGCCGTGCATCAACCTTGACCCGCCGGGTGAGCATTGCGCCGCCATTGCCGCCTCGCGCCATGTTGATGTGCTGGAAATGGATGCCGCATCGCACACCGGCGTCAATGA
>JALWSB010000111.1 GCA_027080345.1 Robiginitomaculum sp.
TCTCCACATTGCCTGCTACCACGGCGGCGGGCGGGTTTGGATCCAGCAAAGAGCCTTTGGGAATAATGACCTTCAAGGGCTGCAAACACCCCTCGTTCAAAGGAATATCCGCCTTGGCGAGACAGCGAAAGACATACAGAACCGCCGCCCGGCTCACCGCCGCCGGGGCGTTGAAATTACCCGCCATTTGCGCCGAGGTGCCGGTAAAATCCACCACGGCGCTGCGGGCTTTATGGTCCACATCAATGCGCACCTTGATTACCGCCCCACAATCCATGGGTACTTCGGCAGCGCCTGATTGCAAACGATCAATCACGCCGCGCACCGCAGCCTCGGCATTGGCGCGTACATGGCCCATATAGGCCTGCACCACCCCTTGGCCGTGTTCATCCACCATGCGCATCAGGGCCTGCGCCCCACAGGTACAGGCGGCAATCTGTGCCTGTAGATCGCCAATATTCTGATCCGGATTGCGCGCCGGCCAGTTGGTGCTGGCCAACACATCACGCACGGCGTCCTCCTGAAACACGCCGCGACGCAAAATCGGCAGGCAATCAAATATGACGCCCTCTTCCTCGATCGAGGACGAAAACGGCGGCATAGAGCCCGGGCGAATGCCGCCCACATCCGCATGATGGCCACGCGCCGCCACCCAGAACAATCGTTCCCCCGCCGTATCGGCCACCGGCATCACCACCGTAATATCGGGCACATGGGTACCCCCGGCATAGGGAGAGTTCAGCGCCACCGCTTCGCCGGGGCGCAAATCCGGCACCCGGGCCAGCACTTCACGTACACTGGCCGACATGGAGCCAAGATGCACCGGCATATGCGGCGCATTGGCCACCAGCGCGCCATCGGCCTCGAACACCGCACAGGAAAAATCCAGCCGTTCCTTCATATTCACGGAAAGCGCCGTGCGTTCCAGCACCTGGCCCATCTGTACTGCCACGCCCATAAAGCGCCGGTTATAGAGCTCCAATTGCACCGGATTGACCCTCTGATCCTCTTTTTGCACCGCTTTGGCACCGCCAGTCATCACCAACATGCCATCCTCGTGCATCCGGGCCTGCCAACCCGGCTCCAGCAGGATTTGCGACAGGTCATCGACCAACAAAGCCGGTCCGGTCAGGCACTGCCCCGCCCCCATTTTGGCCAGTGCATACACCGGCAGGGGTAATTCGCCGGTACGGGTGTGCAACACGCCGGTTTTCATAGGCACCAAGGCCTCCCCGGTTTTGGATTTACCCATGGACAGGGTGATGGCGTCTTTGGGGGCGGCCTCCAATGCCACGATCAGGGATTCCATCTCGATGGCGGCACCCGGGCGGGCAAATCCGTAAAGGCGCTGATGATCGGCCTCAAAGCGCGTACGCATCGCTGCGGCGGCATCCAGCGGCACGGGCAACACCGAATCCGAACCAGCATATTTCAGATAGACCACATCGCGGCGCTTTATCTTGGCCGCCTCAATGTCATGGCGGCGCAACTCGGCCACCGCCTCCTCGTATAGCGCTTCGGCATGGGTCTGCGCCGCCTTTAATCCTGCACCATCCAGCGGCAATAACAGGGCGCATCGCCGCTCGGCCCGCAAATCGGCCAAGCCGATCCCAAAGGCCGACAAGACCCCGGCAAAGGGATGCACCAGCACGGTTTTCATCCCCAGCGCCCCGGCCACCGCACAGGCCAATTGCCCGCCCGCACCGCCAAAGGAAGCCAGCGCATACCCCGCCGGATCAATGCCCTTGGTCAATGAGATAGAGCGAATGGCCTGGGCGATATTTTCAACACCGATTTCAATAAAGCCCAGCGCCGCCTCGTGAGCATTCCCGGCCCCCATAGAGTCGGCCAATTCGCCCAGGACCGCCCGAGATGCCGCTACATCCGGGGCGGCATCACTGTGTGGCCCAAAGGTTTTGGGGAAAAACGTCGGGTCCAGCCGCCCCAATACCAGATTGGCATCGGTCAGGGTTGCTGGGCCGCCCCGGCCATAGCCCGCCGGCCCCGGGGCCGCCCCGGCACTTTGTGGCCCCACCTGAGCACGCCCACCCTCGAATTTGAGGACCGAGCCGCCCCCCGCCGCAATGGTGTGCACCGCCACCATGGGGGCGCGCAAAATCACCCCTTGCAAAGCCATGCCGTCCATGCGTTCCACATCGCCATTTTCGGCACGCGACACATCCGTGGAGGTGCCGCCCATGTCAAAACCGATCACCTTTTCAAACCCGGCCCTTAGCGCGGTTTTGGCCATGCCGACCACGCCCCCCGCCGGGCCGGACAGCACCGCATCGCGGGCGCGAAAGGCCTCAGTGGGTGCCAGACCGCCAGAAGACTTCATGAAGTATAAGGGCGCTGCACCCAGCGCGCCGCGCACCCTGCCCACATAATCATTCAGCACCGGCGACAGATAGGCATCGGCGAGCAAGGTCGAGGCCCGGGAGATCAGTTTTTGCAAAGGGTCCACGGCACTGGTGCTGATCGCCACAAAGCCAATCTCGCGGGCCAGACGATGCAAGAATTGTTCGTGGACCGGGTTGGAAAACCCGTGCATCAAACAGATGGCCATCGCGCGACAGCCACGATCATAGGCCACCTGCATCCCTGCCTTGGCCGCCGCCGCATCAAGGGGGACAAGAATGGTACCATCAGCGGCGATCCGTTCTTCAACCTCCAGCACATCCTCGTAAAGCGGGGCAGGGCGGCACACATCCATGGCAAAGATATCGGCCCGGGTCTGATCACCTATGATCAGCGCATCACCAAAGCCTTTGGTGGTGACAAACAGGGTTTTGGCGCCCTTGCGTTCCAGCAAGGCATTGGTGGCAACGGTAGTGCCCATTTTAACACTGGTGATACATGAGGTTGGCAGCGCCTTGTCGCCGGACACCCCCAGAATGCGTGAAATGCCTTCGACCGCCGCATCGGCGTATTGATCCGGGTTTTCTGACAAAACTTTAATGGTCTGAAAATGCCCGTCCTCACGCAGGCCGATCACGTCGGTAAACGTACCGCCGCGATCAATCCAGAACGACCATTTTTCCTGATTATGCATGTGCCGGCTCAATTTTTTTCTCAGTCAGACATTGAGCGTACTTTGGCGACAAAGGGAAGGCCCCCGGCATGGCCTGCCTGCACTTGGACTTCCATTTCTCATTGCCACGCCCTCGCGCATTTGCTCAAACATAAGGAGGAGCGATAACGCATTATGGGCATTTGGCAAAAATTTACCGACATCGCCGCCGGAGCTGCAGCCTTTTTTGTCGAGCATGAACATGAACAAAAACCCGGTCGCCGGGTGGATGATGCGGGCTTTGCCACCGCCCTGATTGCGCTGGGGGCCAAACTGGCCAAAGCCGATGGCTTGGTCACCGCCGAAGAAATTGCCGCCTTTCGCGAAGTATTTTCCGCCCCCAAAAGCGCCCAGAACGACGTAGCGCGGCTATTCAACCTCTTTCGCCAGACCACCTTGGGCTATGAGTCTTACGCCAAACGCATTGCGCGCAAGTTTCGCTGTTGCCCCTGTATATTAGAAGACATATTGGATGGCCTTTTTCACATTGCCCGCGCCGATGGCCGAGTGACCGATGATGAGGAAGAGTTTTTACGCCATGTTGCGGATATATTTGGCTTTTCTGACCGTGAATACCGCCGCATTCGTGCCAGCCGCCTTGGCCGGGAACCCGATGATCCGTATCTGATTCTGGGCATTGATGAGAGCATTCGCGACGAGGACATTAAGAAGGCCTATCGGCGCATGGCCGCCGCCAATCACCCGGACCGCATCATGGCTCGGGGCCTGCCCGCCGAAATGCAGGGACTGGCCAGTAAAAAAATGGCCATGATCAATCTGGCCTACGAGAAAATTTGCGCCGAACGCGGCCTGGCTGCCTGAGGCTTTGCCTGCATTTAGTCACAACACTATGCATTGACCTTGGCGTGTTTCATGCCAAGATATAAAGATCATCCTGCCTTGGGGGGCATTGATGAGTGGAGAATGCCATGACCACGGCAAAACTTGAAAACCACGGGCCTTCCGGCTTTTTATCCCGGCTGATGAATACGCTGCGCAACAGTGCGCTTTGGCTGGGTGCCGTAGCCTTCGCGGCCCTGGCAGCGTTGGCGGCATTTTTCTTTGCTCTGGCGGCTCTGGCTGGCACCTTTATCATTGTTGGCACACTGGCGCTGGTCTGGCTGATCTTTCGCATTGCCGGCTCGCGACGCCCAAAAGGCGACGGCAACACCCTGAACGCCCGGCGCGGCCCCCATGGCTGGACCGTGGATGGCATTGGGCCTTTTGGCTCGCGCTAGGGCCCTTACCCTATGGCGATGATCAACGCCCCATCGCCCAATCACAATGAACGCGCATTGCCGGTCTCCATGCTGGTGCTGCATTATACCGGCATGGAAAGCGGTCCGGCCGCCATTGAACGTCTGCGCGACCCCGCGGCCAGGGTTTCGGCGCATTATGTGCTCGAAGAAGACGGCCGTATTTTCCAGCTGGTGGAGGAACACCGCCGCGCCTGGCATGCCGGGCTCAGTTTCTGGCGCGGCATCACCGATATAAACAGCGCCTCCGTCGGCATAGAAATCGTCAATGGCGGCCATGATTTTGGCCTGCCGGCATTCCCTGAGGCACAAATGCAGGCCCTGATCCCGCTGTGTCAGGGTATACTCACGCGCCATAACATTGCCCCGCACAATATTGTTGGCCATAGCGACATTGCCCCCGGGCGAAAGCAAGACCCCGGCGAGCGCTTTGACTGGCAAAGACTGGCCAATGATGGCATCGGTCTTTGGCCCACACCGACCGAGGCCCCGCCAGAGGAACGCTTTTTTGATGATCTGGCCAAAATTGGCTATGGCCTTGATCTGACAAACAAAACCGACCTCATCACCGCGTTTCAGCGCCGCTATTGCCCACAAAACCTTAGCGGCAAAGCCGATGCACAGACCCGCGCCATCGCCCATGCACTGGCGAAGATGATCCCTTCCCCTTGACGGCGCGGTCAAAAACGCCTCTTTAACCCCGGGCCAGATGACAGGGCGATCGCGGTGCGGCAACGCATCGAGGAAAGTCCGGGCTTCACGAAGACAGGGTGCCGGGTAACGCCCGGCGGGAGCGATCCCAGGGAAAGCGCCACAGAAAGCAAAC
>JALWSB010000112.1 GCA_027080345.1 Robiginitomaculum sp.
GGAGGTGACCAATGCATCAGCGCCATCAAGGAAATTAACGCCGTTAATCATCACAAACAGCCACAAAGCCGTCCCCGCAAGGCCGATCAAAAACGGCAAGGTAAAAAACCCGCTATCCAGCGCAAACCCCGGCACCGGCCCCAATTGCCAGGCCATGGCCAGGGTAATCAGGCTCAGCAGGGTAAATTTAAACGGCGGTGACAAATTATACCGATCATCAAAAAAACCAAGCGCGGCGACTAACCCACAAAACATGACCAGCACAAGACTATCATGCCAAGCCCCGGCCCCGGACATACAGACCATCACCATCACGGCAACAATAGAACCAACCGCCACCCCAAGCCCGCCGCCGGATGGGGTTGGCCGCTCATGCGATGAGCGTTCATTGGGGCGGTCAATCAATAATGCCCGGCGATAAACCAGCCAAGCCAAACCAAAAGACAAAAGAATAGCGGTCAGAATACCGACCCCGATGACAATATTTATGTTCATAAATCACACATAAAATTCATGGAATTAGCTGGCGTAACCTGCACCTCTGATTGTGTCAAATCATTTCGCCTGTACCGACAAAACGCACAGGCACGCACCACAAACCCGCATCTGTCGCCAACAACTCTTTTGCCAGAGCCTCCGCATCATGCATCGTATCGCACAGCGCAAAACATGATGCGCCAGAGCCGCAAAGCCGCGCCAGCCGGACGTGCGGCAATCGGGTCAGTACATCCAGCAATGCCCCAATGCGCGGCGCACACGCTATGGCGGCGGGGGTCAGCGCGTTATCAAAGTCCGCAAGCGCGGCAAGCGCAGCCTCGCCCACCTTTACCGCCGCATCCGGCACCGCTTTGCGCGGTATTTCATCAGCCCCACCCAAGGTGTCAAATTGTGCGAACACGTGCGCCGTGGACAGGGCAAAGCCCGGGTTAACCAGCACCCCGTAAAGACCTGGCCACGTCGTAATGTTATCCAGTCTTTCGCCGCGCCCGCGCATACGCGCCGGTTGTGAGCGCACACAGACCGGCACATCAGCGCCAAGTCCGGCACCGATTGCCTCCAGCGTTGGTAAATCCAGCTGGCAATCCCATAATTGGTTAAGGGCGCGCAAAGTCGCCGCCGCATCGGCGGACCCTCCGCCAAGACCGGCCGCCACGGGGATGTTTTTTTCAAGCGCCAGATGCGCACCGCACACGACCTTTGCATATTTTTGCAAGGCCTGCGCCGCCCGCAAAACCAGATTATCCTTGTCGGCCGCAAGACCCCGGGCAAACGGGCCGGTTATGGTCAGCGTCAATTCATCAGCCGGCGCCGCCACAATATGATCGGCAAAGTCGGTAAACACCACAAGGCTGTCGAGCGGGTGAAACCCGTCTTTACCTGCCCGGCCGACATGCAAGGACAGATTGATTTTGGCTGGTGCAGCCTCCCGGCAAGCCATCATGGATGCGCAGACGCCAGTTCAGGCTGATCGGGCAGGCCATGGTCGAGCTTTTCTCTGACCTTGGCAAAATCAATGTCCTCGTCTTCTTGCAAGGTCAATGTATGACGCCATTGAAACCGCGCCTCCAAATGCCGCCCGACCCGCCAATAGGCATCGGCCAGATGGTCGCTAATGGTTGGCTCACCCGGCTCGCGCTCCACTGCCTGCTCAAGAAACTCAACGGCTTTTTCATATTCCCCCATGCGATAATAAGCCCAGCCAAGAGAATCGATAATAAAGCCCGCATTGGGGCGCAATTTCAGCGCCTGTTTGATCAGCGCCAAGCCTTCTTCAAGGTTTTCACCCGCATTAATATAGGAATAGCCCAGATAATTCAGAACATCAGGCCGGTTCGGACTGAGCTTTATAGCCTCGCGCATATCATCAACGCTGGCGCGCCAGTCACCCAGACGTTCACGCACCACACCCCGGAAAAAATAGGAGCGCCAATCGGCCCCCTCCCCGCCAGCGGCAATCAGTGCGTTATAAAGAGGCAAGGCCTCGTCATATTTTTTTGCGCTCTGCAAAGCGGCGGCATAAGACTTCTTCAATTGCACATTGTCCGGATAGGTGCTGGCCAGTTGGCGGTAAATGTCCAGCGCCTCGGTTTTGCGTTTCATCTTGTCCAGAAGCTTGGCCTTGTCCAACAAGGCCAACACCCGATAGGGCGATTGCGGACCGATGGAGTCATAAAGCGCCAGCGCCTCCTCATGGCGCTCTTGCACCTCTAAAAGGCCCGCCAGAAACTCGGTCACCGCATCATTGCCCGGCGTCAAAAAATGGGCCAGCTGTAAATAAATCTGCGTGGCATTAAACTGGCCTTGCGCCGCCAGGGTATTGGCCGCGGCAAAAAGCGATTCCGTTGCCCCCTGACGCACGTTTTTAACCAGATCAAGGGGGCCTGACCCCGCATCCATACGCTTCAACAATGTCTGCGCCATGGGCGAAAAGGAAAACTGCTTGACCCGCTTTTCATAAAACGCCCTGGCCTTTTGTGCATCGCCCCGACGCTGCAAAAACGTACCAAAAATCGCGATTGCCCGATCACTTGCGCCCTTGCCCAGCGTCGCCCGGGCATAGGCGATGCCGGCCTCATCGCTCTGGCCCAAAAGCTCCCGGATCATGCCTTGGGTCAGAGCCAACCCGGAAGAAAATGACATCGCAACCGGGGCGCTATCAAGTAATGCCAACGCCGCCGCATTATCGTGTTGTCCGTATTTGGCCCAGGCCTCCAATTGCAGCGCAATAATGCGATCAAACGGCCCGAATTTGCCACCCGCAAGGGCCAGATCAGCGCTTTTATACTGGCCTTTTCTCAACGCATCGACGGCCAGCGTCATACGCATCAACCGATCCGCTTTGCCTTCCCCAAGCGCCGTTTTGGCATAAATAACGGCTTTTTTGATACGCCCGGCGACCAATGCACTTTCAAAGGCGCGCTGGCGGAGTTGGGTATCATGGGGCTGTTTTTTATAGGCCGCAGCATAAAATTCAGCCGCCGCATCAACATCGCGCATGGCGCTGGCATAACGCCCCGCCAGATAATCCCCATAGGCGGTTTTCGGACGGCTGGCACCCGCATTAAGCCCATGCAAGGCTCCGGCGGCAGGCCCCGTACTGCACCCGGCCAGCATCAAAGCGCCGCCAAGAAGCACCGCAAGACAAACCAGTGAGGATTTCATTTTCATATTCCGACCTTGATTCTGGCGCATCACATATTGGGGTAGTTTGGCCCGCCGCCCCCTTCAGGGCACGTCCAGGTAATATTTTGTTCCGGGTCTTTGATATCACAGGTTTTGCAATGCACACAATTTTGCGCATTGATCTGAAAGCGCGGGTTTTTGCCCGCTTCGTCATAGACAAATTCATACACCCCGGCCGGGCAATAACGTTGCGACGGCCCGGCAAAGATTTTCAGATCGACATCTACCGGGATATTCGGGTTGGCCAGCCGCAAGTGAATGGGCTGATTTTCTTCGTGATTGGTGGCCGAAAACGACACATTGGTCAGTTTGTCAAAGGTCAACACCCCATCGGGTTTGGGATAGGTAATCGGCTTGTGTTTGCTGGCCGGTTCCAGACATTGCGCATCGCTTTTGCCATGAGACAAGGTGCCAAAAAAGGAAAACCCGCCAAACAAAGTGTTGGTCCATAAATCCAGACCCGTCAGACCGATGCCGCCAAGCAGCGTACCAAAACGGCTCCACAAAGGTTTGGCGTTGCGCACTTTTTTAAGCTCTTTGGCTATGGCGCTGGTATTATAGGCCTCCTGATAGGCCTCCAACCGATCACCACCGCGCCCTTCCATCAGGGCTGCAACCGCCGCTTCGGCGGCCAGCATGCCCGACCCAATGGCGTTATGACTGCCCTTGATGCGCGGCACATTCATAAACCCGGCGGCGCAACCGATCAGCGCCCCGCCCGCAAAACTTAAGTCCGGCACCGCCTGAAAGCCCCCTTCGGTGAGCGCCCGCGCTCCATAGGCAATGCGTTTTCCGCCCTCAAAAACCGGGCGCAAAAGGGGGTGGGTTTTCAGGCGCTGAAATTCGTCATAAGGCGATAAATAAGGGTTTTTGTAATTCAGGTGGACGACCATGCCAATGGCCACATAATTATCCTCAAAATGATACATAAACGAGCCGCCGCCGGTGTTATTATCCAGCGGCCAGCCAAAGCTGTGTTGCACCAGACCGGGCTGAAACACCTCATCGCGCACCTGCCACAGCTCTTTCAGGCCAATGCCAAATTTTTGCGGGCCGCTTTTATCGTCAAGCCCGAATTTGGCGATCAGCTGTTTGGCCAAAGAGCCGCGCGCGCCTTCGGCAATCAGCACATATTTGCCATTAAGCTCCATGCCCGGCTCGTAATCGGGTTTGGGCTTGCCCTCCCGGTCAATACCAAACACCCCGGCGACAACCCCGCGTACCGCACCGGCCTCGTTATAGAGCACTTCAGAAGCGGCCATGCCGGGATAAATCTCCACCCCCAAGGCCTCGGCCTGTTCACCCAGCCAGCGGCATAAATTGGCCAAAGAGATAATGTAATTGCCATGATTATGGATCATGGAAGGCATGATAAAGCCCGGCAATGCCAGCGCGCCGCCAGCGCCCATATAATAGAACCGGTCCTGGCGTACCGGCGTTTTGACCGGCGCGCCCTGCGCCTGCCAGTCAGGCAAAAGAGCCGTCAGCGTACCAGGATCCAAAACCGCGCCGGAAAGAATATGCGCGCCCACTTCGGAGCCTTTTTCCAGAACCACCACAGAAATCTCGCGCCCGGCATCCGCCGCCAATTGCTTGATCCGAATCGCCGCGCTCAAGCCCGCCGGGCCAGCCCCGACAATCACCACATCAAAATCCATGGCTTCGCGCGCCACACCCTCTGTGCTCATTATCTTTTCCTCGCAAGAGCTTTCGTCAAACATCACCTTACCCAATGCACGCAGGCCCGCAAAGGCCCGATGCAGGAATCACATGACATCAACAGGCCGTGGCCCTAGACTTGGCTCATGCACAGGGAATCCGATATCGCCAAAACAAAGGCCTATGAAAGCCTGCGGGCCTTTTGGACCGAAGCCGGGCTGGACATGCC
>JALWSB010000113.1 GCA_027080345.1 Robiginitomaculum sp.
CCACTTCCACCTGTTCATTAAAGAGTGTGAGTGGCGCTTCAATTACCGGCCAGTTGCCAACCTCAACAAAACCCTCCACAAATGGTGGTTCAAGTAATGTTTTAACCCTTATCTATGTCAGCCCCTAAGTTAAATGCCGATACCGCTTTGCAATACCCGTAATCTTTGAAAATAATGCCCGACGCAATGTTCCAGTCAATACACCCCTTATCGCCATCGCATTGCCGTTTAAGTCGGGCAGATTGAAATTGCGGGTATTGCCGAACAAATGCCGTGTTGAGCAGTATATTGGCCAGCCCACAGTCCAGATTTTTTAGCGCCCGCGTGTAATATTTAAACTCTTCGTCAGACATTAATTCGCGTTCTGGCACGCTTTTAAAATAAGCCAGATCAGGAAATTTCACCGGCTTTGGTCTGGCATGGATGTGAGCAAAGAGGCACACCAGCGCCGTTAATATCACTCCGGCGAGGGCGATCGCGCCAATCCGGATTTTTGACATATATATATCCCCCGTGCCATCAAAACATATCCCATCGCATGACTGGACTATTAAAATAACCTGCAAAACAGACGTTGGTTAATTTTGCCACTTATAGCGTGTCAGGCCGGAAGTGAACAGGTCAAGCTCAAAAGGAGAGTATCCATTATTGGATTTGCGCGGCGGTCCAGGCCTTGACCCGGCTGGCGCAATAGGCATTGCTGGCGCGAAATACTGGTAGGACCGTCCTTGAGTCTTTTGGCTCGGGAAGCGCCGGGTCGAGCGCATGTTGCATGGTTTTGCGCAAAACCTGGGCGTCATAGGCATTGGCCAGTCGCGCCTCGAATTCGCCCTCCATGCACGCCTGAAACCGGGTCGAAAGCTGCGTTGTCAGGCGTTTGGCCTCATCTGCGTTCAAGGGCAGATTCTGGTGCATTTTGCGCAGGTTTTCTTTTGAAAAGGCAATCTGCGTATAAAGCTGCGCCGCTTTTGCGATTTCAATAAGGCGTATTTCTTCAAGCTGCGCAGGGGTTAATGTGTATTCGTGCTTGGCTGCGGCCGGGACCGGTGGCGCATCGGCGCTGCCCCAGGCCGGCAAAGCGGCCCAGAAAAGCGCCGCAATAAGCGCCATATGCCCGCCTCTCATCATTGTATCTGCGCCGGTAGGGGCCAGCCCCGGCGCGCGCATGCCGCCAGAACCGTATTGCGCAACAGACAGGCAATGGTCATCGGCCCGACCCCGCCGGGCACCGGCGTAATATGCCCGGCCTGTTTGCTGGCGGCGTCGAAATCAACATCCCCGACCAACCGGTATCTGCGCGCCGCACTTGCGTCGTCAACCCGGTTGATACCGACATCGATAACGCATGCGCCGGGCTTTATCCAATCGCCCTGCACCATGTTTGGCCGCCCGATGGCGGCGACAAGAATATCTGCCGCGCGGCACTTTTGCGCAAGATCGCGGGTGCGCGAATGGGCGATTGTGGTGGTGCAGTTCTCGTTTAAAAACAAAAGCGCGGCCGGTTTGCCCACCAAAACCGAGCGGCCAATGACCAGACAATCCTTGCCCGATAAATCCCCCAGCGCCTGTTTGGCGAGCATTACACAGCCGGTGGGCGTACACGGGCGCAGGCCGGGCATGCCCAAAAGCAGCCGCCCGGCATTGGCCTTGGTCAGGCCGTCAACATCTTTGGCCGGGTCAATCTTTTCAATCACCGCCGTTTCATCAAGAGGGGCGGGCAGGGGCAATTGCACCAATATGCCATCAACGTCCGGATCCTTATTCAGTGCCTCGACGGTATTTTCCACCTCTTCTTGTGTGCTGGTTGCAGGCAGGCGGCGCTCTATGGATATCATCCCTGCTGCCTCGGTCTGGCGCACTTTGCCGCGCACATAAACCTGGCTGGCCGGGTCGTCGCCGACCAGCACCACAGCCAGGGCCGGGGCCGCGCCGTGGGCTGTGCGCAAGGCGGCAACCGCTGCGCCAACGTCTTCGCGTAATGTTTGTGCCAACGCTTTGCCGTCGATTAATTTTGCGCTCATTTTGACGCCTCCAATAGCGCGGCAAGAAGCCGCTGCGGCTCTTCGCCCGGCCCTTCAATGCGCACGGTTTTGACCCGGTCCGTGCCGCCTTTAATCACGCAAATACTCGATTTTGGGCGGCGCAGGGTTTTGGCAATGAGTTTTTCCAGCGCTGCATTCGCCTTGCCTTTTTCGGGAATGGCGCGCACCCGCGCCTTGATATGTTCCACCCCGTCAGCATTCGCGCCCATGCCATCGATCCGGTCGCGCGATGCCCCCGGCTGCAAACGCACCCGCACAAGGCAGGCATTATCACAGCGGGTTATCGGCCCTTCGCTCAAAAGCCGCCAACCAACAGCCGAAAGAGAATACGCTTTAGAAAGGCCAGCGCCAGAAGCAGCACAATCGGTGTTATATCAACCCCGCCAAAGGCCGGGATAAAGCGCCGTATGGGCCGCAGGGCCGGTTCGGTCACCGCGTAAGCAAAACGGGCAATCCCGGCAACGATCTCATTGCGCGGATTAACAACATTAA
This sequence comes from Robiginitomaculum sp., assembly GCA_027080345.1. GTDB lineage: Bacteria > Pseudomonadota > Alphaproteobacteria > Caulobacterales > Maricaulaceae > Robiginitomaculum_B. The sequence goes on from JALWSB010000113.1 coordinate 2,535, forward strand.
ATGCCACCAGCCAGCTTAATATCGCCCCGGCGATAATAACGAATTGATATAGTGAGATGATTTGGCTTAACAGCCAGAATATGTCACGGCCCATGAACGCCTCCTGATTGATCGAAAGACACTTACCCCCCCACGGCTCACTTCGCAAGCAGAGAGACGCTTGACAGTACAGCCCATGCCAGCTTATTAGCACGCCCTTACCCACCCCGTTTGCCGGGCCGGTTAGCCGGGCAGATTTTGGGGCCATAGCTCAGTTGGGAGAGCGCTTGCATGGCATGCAAGAGGTCGGCGGTTCGATTCCGCCTGGCTCCACCATTATCTCTTTGAAAATATTGAATTTTCTACAAATCTGTAAGAATGCATGCCCATTGGCCGCACGAAACCTGTCTGGGATGATCACTAAAGCTGATCGGGCCAGATTCGGCGGGTGTGAATAACCGAGGCAATTTCAACCATATTTTGGCGTGTTCGCCGCCCCGTCGGAGGCGTATGCGAAGCATCCCGCCGCGAGACAAAAAATGGTGCCCTGGAGAAGACTCGAACTTCCACGGCCTTGCGGCCACTGGCACCTGAAGCCAGCGCGTCTACCAATTCCGCCACCAGGGCAGGTCGCGAGCGAGAGGAAATACCCATGATGCGGGGCGCGGTCAATCACCCTTGGCAGGCTTTCGCATAAGGGGTGTTGTGGCGGGCCGGTTTTATTTGCAGGCGGGCGCCCTGAAAACAGCCATGGACACAGCCCGGCAATCGTTTTAATCCTCAGCTTATAACGATTGGGCGAGGCATATGATGGATAATAAACTGGTTACGGTCATTGGCGGCTCGGGCTTTGTCGGCGCGCATCTTGTGCGGACGCTGTGCAAAGCGGGTTGGCGCGTGCGCATTGCCTGCCGTCATCCGCATCGCGCCTTGCATTTGAAAGTCGGCGGCGCGGTTGGCCAGGTGCAATTGGTGCAGGCCAATATTCGTATGCCCGCCTCTATCGCGCGCGCCGTGGCCGGGGCGGATGCGGTGGTCAATTTAACCGGCATATTGTTCGAGCAGGGGCGTCAGAAATTCACCTCTGTACATGCGCGCGGGGCCGGTATTGTTGCCGAAGCGGCAGCGGCGGCCGGGGTAAAAACGCTTCTGCACATGTCGGCCATTGGCGCGGACAGCGCCGCCCCGTCACATTATGCCCGCAGCAAGGGCGAGGGCGAGGCGCGGGTGCGTAAGGCGTTTCCCGGCGCGGTGATTGTGCGCCCATCGGTTATTTTTGGCCCCGGTGACGGCCTGTTCGAGCGCTTTGCGCGCATGGCGGTTTCTATGCCGGTTTTGCCATTGATCAATGGCGGGGGCACGCGGTTTCAGCCCGTCTATGTGCGCGATGTGGCGCAGGCCATAAGCCATGCACTGTGCGCCGCTGAGGCGCAGGGTAAAACCTATGAGCTGGGCGGGCCGGGCATTATGACCTTGCGCGAAATATACCAGCTTGTATTGCGGGCCATTGATCGCAAACGGGTTTTGCTGCCCGTGCCATTTTTTGCCGCGCGTCTTTTGGGCCTGATGGGCGAGGTTGCCGGGTGGGTGCCTTTTGTGACGCCGTTTTTAACCCGCGATCAGGTGCTATCCTTGCGCCATGACAATATCGCCGATGAAACCATGCCCGGCTTTGCCGATCTTGGTGTGACGGACCTTGAAACCGCCGAAGCGGTTGTGCCGCCTTATCTTGTGCGGTTTCGCCATCATGGGCAGTTTCACGAAGAAGTTTCAGCCTAAGGTCAGGGCTAACAACACCGCGCCAAGCCCCATGCGATAAAGCGCAAACGGGAAAAAACCGATGCGCTCGACGAGACGCATAAAAATGGCAATCGACAGATAGGCCGTCAGTGCAGATAATGACAACACGATCAGGCCATTGGCAAGATCACCGTCGCCGTGCGCTGGATGGGTGGCCAGTTCCAGCCCTGCCGCCATGCCCATGGCCGCCAGAACCGGAATGGACAGCAGCATGGAAAAGCGCGCCGCTTGACTGCGCTCAACGCCCAAAGCCCGCGCCATTGTCATGGTAATGCCCGAACGACTGGTGCCCGGAATAAAAGCGAGAATTTGCGCCAGACCAATCACAAACGCCGCGCCAACGCCTTTGCCCTCGACACTGCCTTCATTTTTGCCATAACGATCGGCAAGCCATAAAGGCAAAGCAAACACCAGACTGGCCACACCGATAATAACCGGTTGGCGCAAGGCCGATGCCAGGCCAAAATAAAACAGGGCCGCGCCGGTAATCAGCGCCGGCGGCGTGGCCACAAGGATGAGTAAAAACAACCGCCCGGCGGTGGTTTCTCTTTTACCGGTAACAAAATCCACACTGCCCGCCAGCATCAGCCAGACATCACGGCGAAAATACGCCATGACAGCCAATAGCGATCCGGCATGCGCCATCAGATCAATCAGCGGCCCCTGATCGGGTACCTTCATCACATAGGGCAGCAATATCAAATGCGCAGAAGAACTGACCGGTAAAAATTCGGTAATCCCCTGAATCAGCGCCAAAAGGACCATTTGAATAAGTGTCATAATGGCAGTGTTCCCTAATGCGTGCTGGTGGCCAGCGCCACTGCCAGCTCTTTGCCTTTTGCTTTTTTAAAGCTGGCGCACAATTCAATGGCCTCGACGGTCTGCGCCAGGGGCCGTTCATAGCCGGGGATTTTCTCACTTTGACTCTCGAAAAAGGTCTTTACCGCCGCCGCCTTGTCATCAGAGCAAAACCCGCTTGCCATATTGGGCGCGCTTTGACGGCGCACATCTGGCATACGCGCCAGCACCGCATCAAAATTATCCGTAAACCAGTTCCAGCTTTGCCCCCCAAGCGGACCAAAGAGAAGGCCCGTGATCAGTCCGGTTGCCTCGCGCCCCGTCAGGGTGTCGCTCAACGCCCAGTCGCGCAAACGCGCCGCCAGTTTTTCATCATGGGTTGCGCCCAGCGCCCGCAGGGCCGCGCCGCGAAAGGCGGGGTTGCGTTCCGTGTCCAGCCGCGCCATCAGCACATCGGCAAAAGATGTCCCGACATCCTGGACGGCAATGGTAAACGCCAGGCCCATATCAGACGGGGATAAATCAGCCGCATTATCGGCGGCCTTGTCGCCAATATATTTGCGCGCCGAGGCGGCAAGGCTGGCCCGCAAATCCGGGTCTTTGCCAGTTATCGCCAAGGTGCGCTTCAAGGCATTGCGCAGCAAAACCTGCCCGCGCTCATCACCCTTCGCCTGTTCAAAGCGCGGCGTAAAGACGTTTCGGGTAAAGGCGGTAAGATCAGCATTATCCCAACTAACGGCGCCGCCGCGTAAATTGGCAAGAGCGCCGGCCGAAGAGGTGACAACATCCCAGGAGGGGTGCTGCGCCAGAACCTGCATCAGGTTCAACCACCCATCCGCACGCATTGCCCCGGCGCGCAGCATGGCGCTGGCGCTATCGCGCACCACCAGCGCTTCGCTGGCAGGCAGATCAGCGGCTTTGGCGATCAATGCCGTCCAGTCTTTTTCTTCAAGATTAAAGCGGTAATACCCGGCCCCGCCCGCATTGGGCATGATATAATCAGGGCAGGATCCGGCCCCCAGATCCAGCGTCTCATTTTCGCTGGTCAGCATTTTACACACTTTGGTGGTTTCACCATTACGGCTGACCGAGGCGCAAAACGGTATTTGCCACAAGCCTGTGCCGGCAATGCGCGACCCCAATGGGGCGTAAGTCGATTGGCGCACGCTCAAGGTTGGGGCGGCGGTGCATTCAAGACGCGCATCAATGCGCGGCGTGTAGGGCTGATCAACAAAAGAACGCAAAGCGGCGGTAATCTCAGGGTGGCCGGAGCCTTCGCCAAGGGAGGTGAAAAAATCATCCGCTGTGGCGGTTTTGAAGGCAAAGCGCTTCATATGTGTCTGTACACCGGCGCGAAACGCCTCTGCACCGACAAAACTTTCGGTCATGGCCAGAACCCCGGCGCCCTTTTGGTAGGTAATACCGTCAAAGCTGTCCATAACGGCGGCATTGCGCTTCACCGGCTCGTGGATTTTTCTGACCGATGCCAAAGCGTCCTGATTCATCGCCCCCAAAGCGCCGCGTAGCGTATTGCGGCCAAATTCGCCTTCCGGCTCCCAGGCGGCCAAAGTTTTATTGCCCATCCAGGTGGCAAAGGCCTCGTTCAGCCAGATATCATCCCACCATTTGGGGGTCACAAGATCGCCAAACCACTGGTGCGCCAATTCGTGCGATATAACCGAAGCCGAAGCGCGTTTCTGGCGCAAAGGCGCCTTATCGCCAAACAAAAGAAGGTATTCGGTAAACACCACCGCGCCGGGGTTTTCCATGGCCCCGAAGGCGTAGTCCGGCGCGGCAATCAGATCGAGCTTGGCATAAGGGTAAGGCACCCCGAAATAAGCCTCATGAGTGGCCAGAATCGGCCCGGCGGTTTTCAGGGCATAGGCCATTTTTTTGCCATTGCCCTTGGTCGCAATACCGCGCAAGGGCACGGCGCGGGCGCGCACATCATTGGCGGGAATATCGTCCACCCTTACAACATCATAGGGGCCGACAGCCATGGCAATAAGGTAAGTTGGCAAAGGTTTGGTGCGGGCAAATTCATGGCGTGTCATGCCGTTGGCGGCGGCACTCTTCTTGACTTCCGGCGTATTGGCGATGACCACATCGTCCGATGGCGCGGTAATGGCGATATCAAACGGCACTTTAAAGCGCGATTCATCAAAGCCCGGAAACGCCTTGCGCGCGGCAATGGCTTCAAACTGGCTGACGATATAAGCCGCGCCATCGCGGTTGACCTTGTAAAGCCCGTCAAGCGCCTTGTTAAACGGCGCATGGTATTCCATTTCCAGTGTCGCCTGACCTGCGGCGGCGGCGTCATCAAGGGTGACAAGCGCCACACCCGGTTCTTCTGATTCATGGTATTGCCCGCTAATCACAGAACCATCGGCCTGGATCACCCGCACCGCTTCGACAACAAGGTTTTGCCCGTGAATCCAAAAAGCGCTTTGCGGGCGTAAAAACCGCACATTAATTGTGGCCAGACCGGAAAAATCGTCTTCTTCCGGGTCAATGACAAGGTTCAAGGCATAGCCCAAAGGTTCAACCGTATCACCAAGTTTACCTTGTGGCGGCTGCACAGGGTCCGGGCCAAGCAGCAAGCCTTTGGCGCCCTCGTGTGCTTCGGGGCTTATCGTATCGACTGTGGGCTGTGCGTTTACGGCGTCGGCGGTGGTTTTGGATCCACCTGGCCCACATCCGGTCAGGAATAAAACTGGTAAAAGCAGAAAAGCAAGCACGCGCATGATGAAGGCCCCGGTCATGATGACGATGCGCGCGAAACTGCGCGCTCCGCACCTATAAAGCTTTTTATGGGGGAGGCAAATCCAAACACCGGACCGCTCACAAAGAATTGACCCCCTTGGTCTGGCGGGATATGTGCAAGGCATGCCCCATGATGCCCCCTCATCCGCCAATCCTGGCCGTCACGCCCCGGAATTTGCCATGCGCGCCTCGCGGCTGGTGACCAGCCTGTCGGTTGCTGTGGCGAGTGTTCTGGTGGTAGTTAAAATATGGGCCTATCTGTTTTCCCATTCCATCGCCATGCTGGCCAGTTTTGCCGATTCCGCGCTTGATCTGGCGGCGTCTTTGATGACGTTTTTTGCCGTGCGTTATGCCGCTGCGCCGGCCGATCATGAACACCGGTTCGGGCACGGCAAGGCTGAAAGCTTCGCCAGCCTGTTTCAGGCCCTTCTTGTGGCCGTCTCGGCGGCCCTTGTGGCGCGCGAATCGGTGGCGCGCCTGATCACGCCGCAAGATGTGCATCAGGGCATGCTGGCTATGGGGGTGATGGGATTTTCCATTGTTTTGACGGTTTTTCTGATCAGCATGCAAACCCTGGCTTTACGCAAAACCAGCTCTATCGCCATTGCCGGCGACAAAGCCCATTACGCCTCTGATCTTGCCGCCAATATCGCCGTTATTGTCGGCATTGGCCTGAGTGTTCTTACCGGGCTGGTCTGGGCCGATGCGCTGGCGGGCTTGGGCATTGCCGCCTGGCTGGTATGGAGCGCCTGGCAGGTGGCGCGACAGGCGCTTGACCAAATGCTTGACCGGGAGCTTCCCGACGAAGAGCGTAAACACATTATTGATATTGCCCGCCAGGTGCCGGGTGTTTTATCGGTTCATGAATTGCGCACCCGCGCTTCGGGATTGTTTGTGCATATCCAGTTTCATGTTGATCTTGACCCGAAAATTACCTTGGCGGCGGCGCACACCATTGTTGTCGAGGTCGAGCGGCGCTTGCTGGACGCTTTTCCGGCTGCGGATATTTTGATCCATCCGGACCCCAAGGGCGAGGCCGAACCCCACGGCAGTCGCTATTTTCAACGTGAGAAGAATCGGGACTGATGCGTATTCTTTATCATTGGCCGCTGGATCCGTTTTCGCGCATGGTGCGTCTGGCGCTGGGCGAAAAACGCCTGACGTTCAAGCTGTCGCGGGTTGAGCTGAGCGATGATCCAAAGGAAATATTGGCGCTTAATCCAGCGGGCACAACGCCGGTTCTGGTCGATAAAAGCGGCACGCACGATGTCGTGGTGGCGCAGAGCCTGCCAATACTGGAATATCTTGAAGAGGTGCGCAGTCCGGCACCGCTTTTGCCGCAACACCCGGCGCATCGGGCCGAAGTGCGGCGGCTTGTGGACTGGTTTTGTGTCAAGTTTCATGCTGAGGTCAATGCATATATTTTGCATGAGAGGGTTGAAAAGCCTTTGTGCGCAGGCGGGCCGCCGGATACGAGCGTTTTGCGCGACGGGCGCAAGCATGTGCGCTGGCATATGCATTATATCAACACCCTTGCCGAAACCCGCGATTGGCTGGCCGGGGCGGAACTGACGCAGGCGGATGTGGCGGCGGCGGCGCATCTCTCCTGCCTTGATTATTTTGGTGATATCCCCTGGGAAGAATTTCCCATGGCCAAGTCCTGGTATGTGCGCTTTAAATCCAGACCATCATTTCGGCCCCTTTTGGGCGATACCCTGCCCGGTCTGATGCCGGTGGCCCATTATGCCGACCTCGACTTCTAGCGAACTGGTGCGCGCTTTGCGCAGTGCCGCCAAGGCACAGGGTTTTGACGTGTGCCGCGTTGCCGATGCCAGGGCCCCCTGGGACGCGGCGCAAGGGTTGCGTAATTATATTGCGCAAGAACATCATGGCACCATGAGCTGGATGGACAGCACCATGACCCGGCGCGCGCACCCGACCGCCATGTGGGCCGGGGCCAAAAGCGCCGTGGTTCTGGGGCTGAATTACGGGCCGCGAGATAACCCGCTGGCGGCGCTTGAGCACACATCGAGAGGCGTCATTTCGGTTTACGCACAAGGGCAGGATTATCATGTCCTGATCAAAAAACGCCTTAAACAACTGGCCCGCTGGCTGGCTGATGAGACAAATGAAGAGGTCAAGGTTTTTGTCGATACGGCGCCGCTGATGGAAAAACCCCTTGCGGCGCGGGCGGGTCTGGGCTGGCAGGGCAAGCATACCAATCTGGTATCGCGTGATTTTGGCTCCTGGCTGTTTCTCGGGGTTGTTCTCAGCGCGGCTGAATTACCAGCGGACCGGCCAACGGCCGATCATTGCGGCTCGTGCCGATCCTGCCTTGATATCTGCCCGACCGGGGCGTTTCCTGCGCCTTACCAACTGGATGCCCGTAAATGTATTTCCTATCTGACCATCGAACACGATGGGCCGATTGCGCGTGATTTGCGGGCAAAAATGGGCAATCATATTTTTGGCTGTGATGATTGTCTGGCGGTCTGTCCATGGAATAAATATGCGCAATTGGGTCATGAGGCCGCCTTGTGGCCACGCCCGGAAAATGCCGCGCCGGACCTTGCCGCCCTGTGCGCGCTGGATGAAGCCGGGTTTGCCGAATTATTTGTCGGCTCCCCGGTCAAGCGGGCTGGCTATAAAAAACTTGTGCGTAATGTGCTGATCGCCATTGGCAATAGTGGTAATGGTGAGCTTGTTGCCGGGGCGCGCGCCCGGCTTGGCGATGAATATCCGATGATCAGGGGCGCGGCCATATGGGCATTATCGCGCTTGTTGCCAGCAAAGGATTTTGCCGCATTGGCGAAAACACACATACCAGATGAGCCGGACCAAACGGTCAAGGACGAATGGGCGGCGGGTATGGAACGGCCCTGAGTTAAGGCTTGTTTTGCGCACTGGCTCTAATGTTCAGGGCATGCAGGCTGGCGGCAAATTCGTCGTCCAGCTCGGCCATAATGGCGCGGTGCATGGCAATGCGGCTCATGCCGTCAAAGGCTTTGGCGGTAATATCCACCTCGAAATGCGTCTGCCCGCCGGGCCGCGCCCCGGCATGACCGGCGTGGGCCGCCGAAACATCACGCACCGTTAGTGCGCTCGGCGCAAAAGCGGCGTTCAGTTTGCTTTCAATCGTTTTTGCCATTGTGCTCATATTTTTATCTCTATCTGCAATAGGCCGTAGATATTTTTTAACGCTCGACGCATAACATGGCCCCATGAGCGATGAATTTGAATACCGCCCCAAGCTTTTTGACATACGGGTCAAACCGCCGGGCAAGGATAAAGCGCGCAAAGGCGAACGCACGTGCGAGTGGGATGGCTGTGTCTCCAAGGGGATGTGCAAGGCCCCGCAATCGCCGGACAAGATCACGGATTATTTCTATTTTTGCCAGCGCCATGCCCGTGAATACAACAAGGCATGGAATTTTTTCCATGGCATGAGCGAAGGGGCTGTGCGCTCCTATCACGATAATATCGCCACTGGTCACCGCCCGACCTGGAATATGCACCGTAATGTCAGGGGACAAAGCCGAAATACCAGCGGATTTGCCGATCCGTTTGATCTGGCCAAAGATGCGGCGTTCAAACAAGAAGCGGCACCAAAGCGCCGCCTTGGCCGGTTGCAGGCGCGCGCTATGGATGATTTGGGGCTGGATCACAATTGCGAAGGAAAGATGATTCGCGCCCGTTACCTGAAACTGGTCAAACAGTTCCACCCGGACGCCAATAAAGGCGATCGCTCGACCGAAGAACGGCTGCAACAGGTCATTCGCGCCTATCAAATTCTCAAAACCGCCAAACTGGCTTGATGCGCGCGGGCGCCGGGCGTAGTGATATGATCGTTAGCTTAAAAGAGACCAGACATGTCAGAACACGATGCTGCTTTTCCCCTGTGGGCCCCGGATACGGAAATTCCGGTTGGTGAAACCTTCGGCTTTGAATCGGCCGAAAAAACCCCGGCGTTTTCCAGCCCCAATGAATTTGTTCCGGATCTCGATCCGGCCTATCAGTTTGACCCGCTGACCACCCGCGCCATTCTGGCCGGGTTTTCCCATAACCGGCGGGTGATGATTCAGGGCTATCACGGGACCGGCAAATCCACCCATATCGAACAGGTCGCGGCGCGCCTGAACTGGCCTTTGGTGCGGGTTAATCTCGACAGTCATGTCAGCCGCATTGATCTGGTTGGCAAGGATGCGATTGTCCTGAAAGACGGCCAGCAAATCACCGAGTTTCGCGAAGGGCTTTTGCCCTGGGCGCTACAGCGCCCGGTGGCGCTGGTGTTTGATGAATATGATGCCGGGCGTCCCGATGTAATGTTTGTCATTCAGCGCGTGCTGGAGGTCTCCGGGCGGTTGACGCTGCTTGACCAGAACAAGGTGATCAGGCCGCATCCGTCTTTTCGGCTGTTTGCCACCACCAATACGGTTGGTCTGGGCGATACCACCGGCCTTTATCATGGCACGCAGCAGATCAATCAGGGGCAGATGGACCGCTGGTCAATCGTGGCAACATTGAATTATCTCGAGCATGATGTCGAAGAGGGCATTATTCTGGCTAAAATGCCGGCCATGAACACGGCTGAGGGGCGCCGCCTGATTGCCGCCATGGTCCGGGTGGCTGATATGACCCGCAATGCCTTTATGAATGGTGATATCTCGACGGTGATGAGCCCGCGCACAGTGCTGACCTGGGCCGAAAACACCGCCATTTTCGATGGCGATACCGGCGAGGCCTTCCGGTTGACGTTTTTGAACAAATGCGACGAGCTGGAACGTCCGGTGATTGCCGAGTTTTACCAGCGCGCCTTTGCCGATGACTTACCCGAAAGCGCCACGCGGGTTCAGGTGGCCTGACCATACGGCTTCTCATGAGCAATACAGAAACCCGCAGCGATCTTTTCAAACGGGCCCTTGGGGCCACCACCCGCGCCTTGTCGGGGCAGCGAGACCTTGATGTGCGTTTTGGCAGCAATCAAGCGGGTATAAATGACGGGGCGATTTCATTGCCCTCTCCACCTGCCGCGCTGGATGGCAAAGCGGCGGCGATTGCCAGAGGCAAGGCTGATGCTTTGGCTTTGCGGCTGGCGCACCATAATGCCCGCACCCATGCGCGGGGCGCGCCGGGCAATGCGCAAGGCCAGGCGGTTTTTGAGGCTTTGGAGCAGGTACGCTGCGAGGCCATCGGGGCCAATGCCTTGCCCGGTGCCAGCGACAATATGCACGCCTCGCTACGGGACCGGTGCGCCCGGCGCGGCTATGCCGACATGCACACCCGCGAAGAGGCCCCGCTGGCCGAGGCGGTGGCGCTGATCGCCCGCGAGCGTTTGACCGGCACGCCCGCGCCGCAAGAGGCAGACGGCTTGCTGGATCTGTGGCGCGCAGAAATTGAAAACAAGGCCGGGGCCGCGCTGGATGCCTTGCAAGGCGATCTTGGGGATCAGAAAACCTTTGGCAAGGCGGTGCGGGCATTGCTGCGCGACCTTGACCTTGATGACAATCTGGGGGCCGATTCCGAAGAAGACAAGGAAGACAACAGCGAAGACGAGCAAAGCAATCCCAATGCCCAGGATGGGGATGATCAGGACGAGGGCGAGGATGACAGCGACAATGATGGCAGTTCCGATAGCGGCGATGCGGACGAATCGGAACAGCAATCATCGCTTCTTGATGATGATGCCGATGTTGGCGAATCGCAGGACGGGGCGGGCGAGGATTTACCCTTGCGCCCCAATTACCAGCCCGGCGGCGGCGAAGGTGCGCCTTACCATGTCTATACAACCAAATATGATGAAACCGTCCGCGCCGAGGATTTGTGCGAACAGGCGGAACTGACGCGCCTGCGCGGTTATCTTGATCGCCAGCTTGAGAAACTGCGTGGCGCGGTGGCCCGGCTGGCCAATCGTTTGCAACGCCGCCTGATGGCACAACAGCAAAGAGGCTGGGAGTTTGACCTTGAAGAAGGCATGCTGGACCCGGCGCGCCTGACCCGCATTATAACGGATCCTTTGTCGGCGCTTTCCTTCAAACGTGAAACCGAAACCGATTTTCGCGATACTGTGGTGACCTTGCTGATTGATAATTCAGGCTCCATGCGCGGCCGCCCGATCATGATTGCGGCGCTCAGCGCCGATATTCTGGCCCGCACGCTGGAGCGCTGCGGCGTCAAGGTGGAAATCCTCGGCTTTACCACGCGCGCCTGGAAAGGGGGGCAATCCAAGGAAGACTGGCTGGCCGCGGGCAAGCCAAGATTTCCGGGACGGCTGAATGATTTGCGCCATATTATTTACAAACCCGCAGACATGCCTATGCGCCGGGCGCGCAATAATCTGGGGCTGATGATGCGTGAAGGGCTTTTAAAGGAAAACATTGACGGCGAAGCGCTGTTATGGGCGCATAAACGCCTGCAGGCGCGCCCCGAGGGGCGGCGCATACTGATGGTCATTTCCGACGGCGCGCCGGTTGATGACACAACCCAGTCGCAAAATCCGGGCGGGTTTCTGGAAGCGCATTTGCGCCAGGTCATTGGCGAAATTGAAAACTTCTCTGATGTGCAATTGATTGCCATCGGCATTGGTCATGACGTGACGCGCTGGTACAGCCGTGCCGTAACCCTGACCGACGCAGAACAATTGGGCGGCGTGATTACCGAACAACTGGCAGACCTTTTTGACAGCCAGGCCCCGGTACGTGCCAGAGGCCCCAGGGTAAAGAAAACCGCTTAACATCCAGGCCGGGTGCCCCGTTGGTGCGGCATTCTGCCATGCGGCAAAATGCGCACTTATTTCCTGATACCCAATGTGGTTATTTCCACTCACGAATTTGTGAAGTCGGTTCGCGGGTGCGGGTCGATACCTAGATGAGGGGATATGCGATGAGCATCTCAAAAATTGTTGCTGCGGCCCTGACCGCAACTGTATTAAGTTCTGGTGCCGCTTTTGCTGCGGACAGCCCGTGGATGGTTCGTGTCAGGGCCGTTGTCGTGGCCCCGGATGACAGCGCCAAAATCACACCGATTGGCGGCAATACGCACCACAGCAATTCGGTTATTCCGGAGCTGGATATTTCGTACTTTTTTAACGAGCATGTATCGACCGAATTGGTGTTGGGTGTAACGCGCCACAAGGCCAAAGCGGTGGGCACCACATTGGGCACCGTTGATGCAGGTCATATCTGGCTGTTGCCACCAACATTGACCTTGCAATATCATTTTGCCCCCGACGCAACGATTAATCCCTATGTCGGGGCAGGCGTCAATTACACGATCTTTTTCAGTCAAAGCCTGCCGGCCAGCTCCCCATTGGTCAGTGTAAAACATGGCGACAGCTTTGGACCTGCGCTTCAGGCCGGTGTGGATATCAAGCTTCAGGACAACATGTTTTTGAACTTTGATGTCAAAAAAGTATGGATGAATACCAAGGCGACCATGGATGCGGGCGCGCTGGGTATTGTCAAAGCCAATGTCGATCTTGATCCTTGGCTGTTTGGCGTTGGTATCGGCAAACGCTTCTAATGACAGCTGATTGAGACCTGTCGGCCCGCCTCATCCGAGGCGGGCCTTTTTTTGCCCGACTACCCCAAATACATGTTCATGGTTGGCTAATGCGTCACGATCCGTTATGACGCGCGCAGACAACAGGATTTAAGCATCAGGAATATCGTCATGACCGACACCAGCCCCACAGGACAACTGGAAATCACCGGCAATCTGCCGCTCTATAAACAACCCGAACCCTTAAGCCTGGAAGCACACGGCAATCTTGGGATTTCCGGTGATCCGGAACACCCGTTCACCTATATCAAGGATGTGCAGGTTTTGCCCATCGCCGTTGGCGAATTTCCTGCCGCATCGCTTAGCTACCCTATTATTTTTGCCGGTCCGGACAAAAACCCGGCGGTTATCTTGGGTATGACAGAGGGCCGTAATGCCTTTGTTGACGAAGAAGGTCATGTGCCGGACGGGGTTTATCTGCCTGCCTATATCCGTCGTTATCCATTTATTGCGGCGCGCAATAATGACAATCCGGATAATATGATGGTGTGCATTGACCGGGCCTCGCATTTTATTTCCGATAAACCCGACGAGCCGTTCTTTAAAGATGGCCAACCGACGGACTTTACCAAGCGCTGTATCGACTTTGTCCAATCCTATGAGCAGGAAATGGCGGGCACCCGCAATTTCGTTAAAATGCTTGAAGATCTTGACCTTTTTGACACTATTGACGCGTTCATTCCCGGCGAAGCGGGCACGGAAGGCGTTGACGCAAATGGCTATCGCAAAATTGGCGAATATGTCGGTGTTTCCAAAACCAAGCTGGATAAAATTTCACCGGAAAAACTGGCAGAGCTGCGTGATAATGGTGCTTTGCTGGCGATCTACGCGCACCAGATGTCACAAACCAACTGGCAGCGTGTGGTGACCATGGAAATCAAGCACGAGCAGGACAAGGCCAAAAAAGCCTGATCAAACCGATTGATTGAATTGAGACGGGCGCGGGGATAACCTCGCGCCCGTTTTATTTGATATACGGTTAAAACGGCAGAATTTTGCGTTTGCGGCTGTATTTCAGATAACCGACATTGGCCCCAAGCCGCAGGCCAACCCCTGTACGCATGGGGGCCAAAGTGATGTTTTTGGCGCGCTGGTAATTAACCCCTATGCCGGCAACCAGATAGGCAGAGCCTTCAACGCCGGGAAAACGGTGGTAAATATCTTCTGGATCGTGCAGGCCGTAAACCAGGGTGAAAACCTTGGCCCCATTGCCCCCGACATCAAAGCCAACGGATGGGCCTTGCCAATAGACTTTTTTGCGTGTGCCGTCTTTAAGAACCATAATGCCCGTGCCATAGCGCAGGCCAACGGCGAAGGCGACCGAGCCTTCTTCGCCGTAAATATAGCCGACCGGGCGTCCCTGATCGGCAAAAACCCGCTCAACGACAGAACCTGCCGCCTCGGATGAGACACCAAAATAATCGCTTACGGCGGTGCCGATTTGCTCGTTGGAGAACGTCTCGTCAGGATTTTGCGTTTGCCCTTGCGCGGGCGGGTTTTGCGGCTCTTGCGCTTGCGCCGGGCCATAGCCTAAAAGGCCGATCAACAAGAACAGCAGAGCAAATATACGGGTCATAAAGATCTCCATCGGATGCGGCACCATGTCCTGATTTATCCCGTGTGGGAAGAGGGCTTGGCGCATCCCCGCCTTGGTGCTAAGTCCGCGCCATGACCATAGCACCAGATAAAATTCGTAACTTTTCCATCGTCGCGCACATTGATCATGGCAAATCTACCCTTGCTGACAGGTTAATACAGCAGACCGGGGGCTTGAGCGCCCGCGAAATGACCGCGCAAGTGCTCGACAGCATGGATATTGAGCGCGAGCGCGGTATTACCATCAAGGCCCAGACCGTGCGTCTCGAATACAAGGCAAAAGACGGCCAGGATTATATTCTCAACCTGATGGATACACCGGGACATGTCGATTTTGCCTATGAGGTATCGCGCTCTTTGTCGGCGTGCGAAGGCTCGCTTTTGGTGGTTGATGCCAGCCAGGGGGTGGAGGCGCAAACCCTGGCCAATGTCTATCAGGCGCTGGATCATGATCACGAGATTATTTCGGTTCTGAATAAAATCGATCTGCCGGCCGCCGAGCCGGACCGGATCAGGCAACAGATTGAAGATGTTATCGGCCTTGATGCCTCCGATGCCATAGAGGTCTCGGCGAAAACCGGTCAGGGCATTGATGACGTGCTCGAAGCCATCGTAGAGCGCTTGCCCGCACCGGCACAAGGAGATCCGGCAGCACCCTTGAAGGCCTTGCTGGTTGATGCCTGGTATGACCCCTATATGGGGGTGGTGGTGTTGTTTCGTGTTTTGGAAGGCACAGCCAAAAAAGGCATGCGCATTGAGATGATGTCAAATGGCTCAACCTATACCGTTGACAAAGTCGGTGTATTCTTGCCCAAGCCACACAGTGTTGACGCGCTTGGCCCCGGCGAGATCGGCTTTTTGACTGCCGCGATCAAGGAAGTGGCGGACGCCGCCGTAGGTGATACCATCACTGAGGAAAAACGCCCGACCACAACCGCATTACAGGGCTTTCGCCCGGTTTTGCCCGTGGTGTTTTGTGGCCTGTTCCCGGTTGATGCGGCCGATTTTGAAGATTTGCGCGCTGCGGTGGGTAAATTACGGCTCAATGATGCCAGCTTTTCATTTGAAATGGAATCATCGGCGGCGCTGGGTTTTGGCTTTCGCTGCGGCTTTTTGGGACTTTTGCATCTGGAGATTATCCAGGAACGGCTGGAGCGCGAGTTTAACCTCGATCTGATCGCCACCGCCCCCAGCGTTGTCTATAAAATCGCCCTGAATGACGGCACGCAAATGGATTTGCACAATCCGGCGGACATGCCCGATGTGATGAAGATTGAGAGCATTCAGGAACCCTGGATCAAAGCCACCATTCTGACCCCGGACGATTATGTCGGTGCCACCTTAAAGCTCTGTCAGGACCGGCGCGGCGTTCAAACCGGTCTTTCCTATGTCGGCAGCCGGGCCATGGTTGAGTATGA
>JALWSB010000114.1 GCA_027080345.1 Robiginitomaculum sp.
CTCTTTATTTTTTGGGGAGAGGGAATCACGCTTGGGAAATTTATGCCCTCCTCTCCTTTGGGGAGAGGAATGAGGTGAGGGGATATGGATTTGCATTTTGGGTCTCACCCGACGGTGCGGTAAAACTTGATTACCCGAATAAATCGGATAATGACATGCGTGAGGTTAATCCCGGGCGCTATCCAGTGCTTCACGTAAGCGGCTTAAAAAGGGCAAGGCCGCGGTAAATTCATCGCCGGTAAAAGAAGATAAAGCCTGTTGCATAACCGGTGTTATGGCTTGCAGCGCGCGGGCGTGCATGGCCCGGCCGGCATCGGTAATCTCAACCCGTTTGGCGCGCTGGTCATCCGGGTCGGGCGTAATAGCAACCAGGCCGCGTTTTGAAAGCCGGTTCAGCGTGTTGGTCATGGCCCCCTTGGTGACCTGAAAAGCGCGGGCCAGCCCGGTTGGGCTTTCATATCCACCCCGGCGTACAAAATGAGTGAGTACGCCAAAATGCGCCATGCGCAATCCATCGGGCAAAGCCCGTTCCAGCATGGTCTGGCCAAGTTGATTGATAATTCCAATCTCGGTAAAAACCGCGAATATATCGTGATGGGCGTCATGATCTGTCATGATTTCAATCGCGTCTCCAGAGGCCAGCGCGGGGCAGGCGGCACTTTCCTAGCATAGCCGATACGGGCAAACATTTGAATGCGCTCTTCGGTTCGGATACCCAGCATGGCATGCAGGCGCGCCAGCGCCTCGCTCATTTCCGGGTATTCCTGCAAAGCCTGGCTTAAAGGGTGCATGGCCAGACCCTCTTCGGTGGCTCCAAGATTAAGCCGCAAATAGGCCGCGCCGGCTCTGATCTGGTCCAGCCGGGTATTGCCCTTTGTGATAATCCAGATAAAGACGCGGGCGCTGCTTATGCCTTTGGCATAGTTTTCGCGGCCTGTTCGAAATGCGGCTGTGCTCTGATCAGACAAGGTTTTTCTCGTTACTATCCCAACGCTATGTAAGGCCTCCATCATTGGGCCTTCGAGGGCAATGCCATCGGGGTTTTTATTGATTTGGCGCGCCCCGATGCGCATTACATCGACGCTTTCCATATAGGTGCGCTTTGTGTCAAACTCGATGTTGGAGGCCTCTATGGCAAGGGATCGCAATTTTTCCACCTCTTGCGGGGCCTTGGTAAAGGCGGCTGATATGCCGCGCCCCAACCCATGTGTGAGCTTTTGCAAGGTGTCCCGGCCCGGGGTTTTTTCGCTATAAAGATTTCGATTGGTGCGCCGGTTTAATATCTGGGCGAATAGCGGGCTGGCCGGAGTGTCTGGTGCCGGAGCGAGTGATAAATGCGCCACCGGGCGTTTGTCCAGCGTCATGTCATCCGCGCCATCCGGGAATGGTGTGATGTCTGCGGCAAGGCCAAAGTGTGCGGCGGCAATACGAAACTGCTCCAGAAAACACCCAAGCCCGATAACAATCTGGCGGCTGAAAGGATCTGTATGTGGCAACAACCGCTGTAGATCACAATAGAGAACAGCCTCGGTTTCAGATTTTAAATCAACATGCCAGGGCTGGCGGTTATGGGGGTTGGGCGCCAACAGGGCAAAAGACAGGGCACGGCGCATAGGATCCTCATACTGCCCCGCGCGAACCCAGGGTTGCCGGGCTGTAGCGGGGCTAAACGCGCACGCCGAAGTGGCGGGAAAAATAAGGGCGCTACTGCCGACAATGGCAAGAAAACGGCGGCGGGATACGGGCATAATGTGCCTCCTTTTAAGTTTAACGTTAAATTAATATCATAAAGTTTAACGTTAAACAAGACCTCTGCACATGCGCCATCCGGTAAAGTATGCTTTATGAGTATATCGGGACAATAAGCAGACGGGGCACACATGAAAACGCCGCTTTTATTGCTGGCGGGGATGATGATGGGTACCGGTCTGGTCGCCCATGATATTTTGCTGGCCGACGGGATTAAAAATTATGGGCAAACTGGCATAGCCTCTTCGGTGGTCTTTATCGGTTTGACTTTTGGCATTGCCTGGTATGCCTATGGTCAGCGAAGGAACGGGCGGTTGCGCGCTTAAGGGCGGCCAAAGGCGGCGTTCAGACGGTCCATTTGTTCCGACACGGCATTGGCGCCACTATTGTCTTCGGCCTCTACATAGAGCTGTTGGTCGAGCCGCTTAATGCGTTCAAAAACGCGGGTGGCGCGGGCGATGAGGCTGCTTAAGGTCTCTGGCAATTCCTCTATGCCGGCAAAGCTTTTGCGCACAAGACCTTTGCCAATGCGGTATTTCTCAGCGCGGGCATCTTCAATGCTCATATCATTATCGCGCAAAGCGCGCTGCACCAAAAGCCATGACGCCACCTGCATCAAAGATGTGGTCAGGCGCATGCTTTCCCCCGCATAGGCCAGCGCGGCAGTGCGGGTCAGGGCGCGCGATTCCTCGCGACCCGGCCCGTCAAGATAGGCGGCGGTTTCTTCAACCAGATCCATGCCCTCGCGAAAAGTTTTGTTAAAAAGCTCGGATTTGGCAAAATCATGCAGGCGTGTTGAAAAATCAGTCCCGGTCTCGCTCATTAGTCCTCTGCCCTTTTTTCGTGCTGATTCGCACGGTGTAAGCATGTTGGCCCTGCAGGCCTTAAGATTTTCCAAAAACAGCATCTGCGGCGCTCAGGCCCTGCTGTTTTTCTTTCATCGCCTTGCGAACGCGCTCGATTTCATCTTCCAAGATGGCGATGCGTTCTTCCAGATCAGATACGGAAAAATCATAGAGGTCTTCACCAATTACGGTTTCTCTTTTGATCGTCGGTTGCTCATCATCAAACATTGTATGCCTCTTTATCGGGCGCACACTTTACGCCAAGAGGGCCGCAAGGGCGAGTCAAAAGAAAACGGGGCGGTTTTTACATGCTGGTGGCTGTACCGCAGGTGTTTTCTTTCCGCAAAAAAAGGATTATAAGGCGGCCAACAAGGATCGTTGAATTACTGCCGCGATCCGCAAGACGTCAGCCCGACGCCCTGCGCCGGGCTTTTTTTATGGAGATTTCTCATGGCCACAATTTTAATGCCCAAGGCAACCGCCGTCTGGTTGATCGACAATACGGCTTTGAGTTTTGACCAGGTGGCCAAATTTTGTGGCCTGCACGCCCTCGAAGTGCGCGGTATTGCCGATGGCGATGTCGCCGCCGGGGTGCGCGGCCTCGATCCGATCGGTGCCGGTCAGGTCACCCGCGAAGAAATTGAAAAGGCTGAGGCGGATGAAAATTATCACATGCAACTGGTCGTACCCAAGCATGCAGAGAAAATGAACCCGCCGCGTAAGGGGCCGCGTTATACCCCCTTGTCACGCCGACAGGATCGCCCCGATGCCATCGCCTGGATGGTGCGCAATCACCCCGAAGTGCCGGATTCAAAAATTTCCAAACTGATTGGCACCACCAAAACCACCATCGAAGCGGTGCGTAACCGGACCCATTGGAATACCGCCAACATCAAGCCTGTTGACCCGGTCAGCCTGGGGCTGTGCTCGCAAATCGACCTCGATGCCACAGTTGCTGCCGCCGCCGAGAAAAAACGCAAAGCCGATGCCAAAGCCGCCAAAGCGCGCGGTGAAGACCCCGATGCCACATTGGCCCCGGCGGATGCACCAACCCCTGAAGCGTCAGAGCCAACGGCCGAAGAAGACTTGCGTAAACTGGCCGACAAAAAGGTTGATGCGGACGAGGTGTTCGGCGCGTTTAGCGACAAGGCGGATGATTAGGCGCCAGCCCGTTCACATGCTGGAAATTTTGCAAAAACTGATTGGTTTTGACACCACATCGCGCAATTCCAATCTGGCGCTGATTGGCTGGGTGGATGACTATCTTTCATCCCACGGCGCGCGGACCGCATTGGTACACAGCATAGACGGCAATAAGGCCAGCCTTTATGCCAGCTTCGGGCCAGACGCCAAAGGCGGTGTGGTGCTTTCCGGGCATAGTGATGTGGTGCCGGTGGATGGTCAAAACTGGACCGGCGATCCGTTTTTAATGGATGTGCGCGGCAGCCGCGTTTTTGGCCGCGGGGCCTGTGACATGAAGGGTTTTATCGCCTGTGCTTTGGCCTGCGCCCCGGCGTTTGCCAGGGCCGATTTGGCCCGGCCCATCCATTTTGCTTTTTCTTATGACGAGGAAATTGGTTGTCTTGGGGCGCCGGACCTGATTGCCGCCATCGCCAAGAACCTGCCCGAACCGGCGGCGGTGATTGTTGGCGAGCCAAGCCTGATGCAGGTGGTCAGCGCCCATAAGGGCTTGCGGGCCTACAGGGTCAAAATCCGCGGTAAGGAAGCCCATTCCAGCCAGCCGCACAAGGGCGCATCGGCGATTTTTGCCGCGGCTCGTTTGATGGGCGAGCTGGACAAAATCGCGCAAGGCTTACGTCAAAACCCGATGCCAGGTGCGCTGTTTGATCCGCCGTATTCGACCTTGACCATTGGCACAATCAAGGGCGGCACGGCGGGTAATATTATCGCCGGGGAATGCATTTTTTCGTGGGATTTGCGCCTGACACCGCAAGATGATGGCGACGCGATAGAGGCGCGTTTTACTCGCGCCGTGAAGACTGAGGACGCCAAGTTACGCAACGTGACCGATGAAGCGGGTATTGTGTTTAAGCGTCTGGCCGCTGTGCCGCCCTTGAAGGCAGAACCGCAAAGCGCCGCCGAACAGATCGCCCGGCTTTTGACCGGCGATAATGCGCGCCGCGCCGTCGCCTACACCACCGAGGCGGGGCAGTTTCAGGAAGCGGGCTTTCCAGCCATTATTTGCGGTCCCGGCTCTATCGATCAGGCGCACAAGGCGGATGAATATGTCGAGCTGGCCCAGCTTGAGCAGTGTATGGATGTGTTGCAAAAATTACCAAACATCCTTGCGCGCTAGGCTTCCAGCTCACTATCCCAATAAAGATAATCCATCCAGCTTTCATGCAAAAACCCTGGTGGAAAACGCCGCCCTTGCGCCTGCAACTCAAAAGCCGACGGGCGGCGCGGCGCACGGGCGGGAATCATCCCGGCCTGTTTTGGCATGCGGCCACCTTTTTTAAGATTACACGGCGAACAGGCGGTGACGATATTGTCCCATCGGGTGGTGCCGCCTTTTGAGCGGGGGATCAGATGGTCAAACGTCAGGTCATGATCAGCGCCGCAATAGACGCAGGAAAACCCGTCGCGCAAAAAGACATTAAACCGGGTAAAGGCCGGTATCCGGCTTTGCGTGACATAGTCTTTGAGCGCCACAACACTGGGCAGGGCCATGCTGAACGAGGGCGAATGCACCTTGTGATCATACTGGGCGACAATGTTTACCCGGTCCAGAAACACCGCCTTGATGGCTTCTTTCCAAGGCATTAAAGACAACGGATGATAGCTTAATGGCTGATAATCCGCATTCAGCACGAGGCATGGCCAGCCGCGCGCCCGGGCGGCCAAGGCGCTCATAACACAGCCCCGTCAGTGAAATAAAAAGATGTTGTGGTGTGTCTTTTGAAAGCGCAAATACTCCTGCTACCCGTAGAATCTATACTCCATAAAGCGCATCATGCAAGAACTGGCCGCCAAGGGCAAGCCCGTCCTGATCGATGGAATGGGCCACCCGGTGGCTGATATGCCAGCCCGTTGGCACCCCGGCGCGGCGCAAGGTCTCCAATGCATGGACGCTGAACGCCACGGGAAGAACATCATCCGCATCCCCATGGATCAGTTGCACCGGTGGTTTGGAGCGTATTTCGCTTTGTAGCTTTTCCGGTGCCGCGAGGGCACCCGAATAGCCTAATATGCCGGCGATCTGTTGCGCGCGGCGCAAGCCTACCTGCAAAGCCAGCATGGTGCCCTGGCTAAAGCCAACCAGCGCCAGTCGGGAGGGCGGCAGCGCGGCCTTTGCCAGCTCTTCATCGATAAAGGCATCCAGCACCGGGGCGGCGCTGGCCGCGCCTTCGGCCATGGCTTTGGGGTTGAGTTGCGAAATCCCGAACCATTGATAGCCGCCAGGGACGCCGGGCACCGCTTCGGGGGCATTGGGGGCGACAAAGGCGGTATCGGGCAGGCCTTTGGTCCATTGCTGGCCAAGGCCAATTAAATCATCGCCGTTGGAGCCATAGCCATGACAAAAAATAACCAGGGACTTGGCGGGACCGCCAGAATGGGGCGCCAGACGCGGACCGGATAAAGACATGAAATCTACCTGTGATATTACCTAAGAGCAAAGCATAACGGCGCAGCGCCCGCGCGGCAATCTCTTGCCCTGCGCCCCGGTCCGGGGCAAAACACGGGCATGACATGTGTGACCCGGTTTGCGCCATCCCCGTCCGGCCTGTTGCATGCGGGCCATGCCTATAGCGCGCTTTGTGCGCATAAATACGCGCAACAGGCGGGCGGACGTTTTTTGCTGCGCATTGAAGATATCGACAGCACCCGCTGCCGCGCCGAATATGAGCAGGCGATTTTTGATGATTTGCGCTGGCTGGGGCTGTCATGGGAAATGCCGGTGCGGCGCCAGTCTGAACATTTTGACGCATATGCGCGAACGCGTGAAAAGCTGGTGGCCATGGGGGTTTTATACCGCTCGTTTTTAACCCGCCGCCAGATCAGAGAAGATATTGCCCGCGCGCCGCATGGCCGGGCACCGGTTTATCACGGCCCGAAAACGCCTTTAAGCGCCGATGAAGAGGCGCAGCGTCTGCAAAACGGCGAAGCCTTTGCCTGGCGTTTGTCCTTGCGCGCGGCGCGGCGGGTGCTGGGCGCGCGCTGGGACGATCTGCATTTTATCGAAGAGGGGAGAGGGCCGGCCGGTGAGCATGGCCGGATTAGCGCCCGTCCGGCTCTTTTGGGTGATGTGGTGCTGGCGCGCAAGGACATTGCCACATCCTACCATCTGGCTGTCACCCATGATGATGCGGCGCAAGGCATTACCCATGTGGTGCGCGGTCAGGATTTATTCGAGAGCACGCACATACACGTTCTTTTGCAGGCTCTTCTTGGCCTGCCAACGCCGGTTTACCACCACCACAGGCTGATTACCGATGCACAGGGCAAAAGGCTGGCCACACGCGATTCTGCGCGCACATTGGACGATTGGCGTAAAAGCGGAGCCAGCGTACAGGATTTGCGCCAAAGCCTGGGACTATAAAACACTGTCAGGCATCCGGAGCCGGGGTTTTGTCCGTGTAAGGGCACAAGGCCTCGATCGGGCACAGCCAACAGCGCGGTTTGCGCGCCAGGCAGGTATAGCGCCCATGCAGGATCAGCCAGTGATGGGCGTGCAGCATATAGCGTTCGGGGATGGCTTTAACCAACCCCTTTTCCACCGCCAGAGGGGTGGCACCCGGGGCCATGCGGGTGCGGTTGGCGACCCGGAAAATATGCGTATCCACTGCCATGGTGGGTTTATGGAACGCTACGTTGAGCACGACATTGGCGGTCTTTCTGCCAACCCCGGCCAGCGCTTCGAGGGCTTCGCGATCACACGGCACCTGGCCATTATGATCGTCAATCAATTGTCTCGACAAGGTAATAACATTATGCGCTTTGGTGCGGTAAAGACCGATGGTCTTTATCTTCTCACGCAGTTTATCCTCGCCAAGGGCGAGCATTTTTTGCGGCGTATCAACGGTGGAGAAAAGATCTTTTGTGGCTTTGTTGACGCCCTTGTCTGTGGCCTGCGCCGATAACACAACGGCGACCAGAAGGGTGTAGGCATTGGTATAATTCAGCTCGGTTTTGGGATTCGGGTCGGCGGCGCTTAATATTTCAAAAATTTGTGCCGTAACGGCGCGGGGCAGGGGGCGGGGGAGTTTTTTTTGTTTCTTTTTGTCTGCCATTCTAGAAAGCCTCTTTGCCGCCTGTGCGTGAAATACAATCGGTATCGTGCTTTTTCACCCACGCCAAGACTTCCTTTACCCAAAGCTGTTATGACACTGTATGAGAAAAATTCTGATCATATGTCTTATTGGCCTGTGCGCCGGCTTTGTCAGCGCCGCACCCACACCGGCGCTGGCCAGCGGTCATGGCAAGGCGGCCAAAAAGAAAGAGGGCCATGACAAGCCCAAAAAAACCACGGCGATTGAAAGCTTTTTGGAATTTTCGCCGGGCATTGCCGCTTTTTATCAGGGTAATCGCCCAAGCGGCATGATTTTCTTTGAATATGGGCTGGATATTCCCGATGCAAAATTGCGTAGCCGGGCCACGGCGTTAATGCCGCGTTTGCGCGACATCTATAGTCGGATTTTGGTTCAGTATGCGGGCAATCTTTATCATCGCGGTGAGGTGCCTGATTTAAACTATCTTGTGGTGCGCATGCAGGCCGCCACCAATCGGGTGCTGGGTTCAAAAAATGCCCGTTTTATTGTTTCCAATCTTATGGTGCGCGAAAGCTGATCCGGTGTACTCATCCGCGCCGGGCGCGAAAAAAATCCTTTAACAGCCTTGCACTGTCTTTTGCCATTATACCGCCCGTAACCTCAGGCCGCCAATGACATGTGGGTTGGTCAAAAAATTTGACGCCATTACTGATCGCACCGCCCTTTTCGTCGGCGGCACCATAAATCAATCGCGCGATACGGGCTTGCGCAATCGCCCCGGCGCACATGGTGCACGGCTCCAGCGTGACATAAAGCCAAAGGCCGGACAGGCGGTAATTGCCCCGGTTTTGCGCCGCCAGACGTATGGCGGCAATCTCCGCATGCGCGGTCGGGTCATGGCTGGCAATGGGGCTGTTGCCCGCCTTGGCGACAACACAATCCCTTGCCGGGTCGACAATCATTGCGCCAACGGGGACTTCACCCGCCGCACTTGCTGCTTGCGCCAGACGCAAGGCCTGTGACATGTAGCGCATATCAAAGTCTGATCTCGTCATGGGGCGAGGGTCGGGCGAACAGAAGGTCAGGTCAAGTGGACAAACCACAAGAACAAACGCAAGCCATGCGCATTGCCAAATATCTGGCGCGGGCGGGCATTGCCTCGCGCCGGGAGATCGAGCGTTATATCGCCGCCGGGCGTATCCGTGTTGATGGCGTGACCCTGACAACACCGGCTTTTCTGGTCAGCGGCGATGAAGACATCCGCGTTGACGGAGAGCGCGTCGGGCCACCGCCCGCGCCGCGCCTGTGGCGTTATCACAAGCCCGCCGGTCTGGTTACCTCGCACCGTGATGAAAAAGAGCGTGCCACCGTGTTTGACACCTTGCCTGATACCATGCCGCGGGTGATCTCGGTCGGGCGATTGGATTTAAACTCCGAAGGCCTTTTATTGCTGACCAATGACGGGACCTTGGCGCGCACGCTCGAATTGCCCCAAACCGGCTGGACCCGGCGCTATCGCGCCCGCGCCTGGGGCCGGGTGACGCAAAAAAGGCTCGATCACTTGCAAAAAGGCGTGATGATTGACGGGCGGCGCAGTGGCCCGATAACCGCCACGCTGGAAAGCACCAAAGGTGATAACACATGGATTGATGTGCGGTTGCGCGAGGGCAAAAACCGCGAAGTGCGCCGGGCGCTCGAAACGCTCGAATTAAAAGTCAACCGCCTGATCCGGCTGTCTTATGGTCCGTTTATCCTCGGCAGTTTGAAACGCGGCGCGGTAGAGGAAGTGCGCCCCAAGCAATTAAAAGAACAATTGGGCGGGCTGCTCGATGCCCCGGCCAAGCGCAGGCGTAAATAATGCGGATTTCAGGGGGCACGTATCGGGGGCGCATATTGGCCGCCCCGGCCGGACGCAATACCCGCCCAACGGCGCAGCGTACCCGCGAGGCGCTGTTTAATGTACTTCTTCATAATGATTGGTGCGTGTTGGAAAACGCGCGGGTGATTGATTTGTTTGCCGGGTCGGGTGCGCTGGGGTTTGAGGCTTTGTCACGCGGCGCAGCGTTTTGCCTGTTTGTTGAAAATGATGCCGCCGCGCGCGGCACCATTCGCGAAAATATTGATACGCTGGCGCTCTTTGGACACACCCGTATTCACCGGCGCAGCGCCACCGCCCTTGGTAAACGGCCCGCCCCTTTGGGCGATGCGTTTAATCTGGTTTTTCTTGACCCGCCTTATCATATGGGGTTGGGGCCAAAGGCCCTGGCGGAGCTTATCCGCGGCGATTGGATCACCTCTGATACCTGCGCCGTTCTGGAATGCGCCGCCGAAGAAAGCCCGGTGCTGAACGATTGGGAAACTCTTGATGAGCGCACATATGGCGCGGCTAGAATTCTCTTTTTACGCCGGTTATAAAAAGACTATACGCGGCGATTTTTTCTGTTAAAGAAGGCGCAAATAATCAGCTTGATGAGGCCCATTATGAATTTTGAAACTTTGTTGAACGCCGACACCATAAGCGCCCTGATAGCAAAGGGTATTAGCGGTGGGGTAAATGTCATTTTGGCGGCATTGATCCTTATTGTCGGTATGATTGTCGCCGGTATGGTTCGCAAAATGATCCGTACCATGGCGCTTAACAGCAAACGCATTGATGATACCCTTGGCAGCTTTTTTGCCTCGATTGCCTATTACGCCATTATGGCCATGGTGCTGATTGCCGTTTTGGAAAAATTTGGCGTTCCCACCACTTCGCTGGTCGCCGCCCTCGGCGCCGCAACCTTCGCCATTGGTTTGGCCTTGCAAGGCACCTTGTCCCACGTTGCGGCCGGCGTGATGATTATCTTTTTTCGCCCCTACAGCCTTGGCGATTTTGTCGAGGTGGCCGGACAGGCCGGCACGATCAAGGACATCACTTTGTTTACCACCGTATTGGCCACCGGAGACAATAAAAGAATTATTGTCCCCAATGGCAGTGTCTGGGGCAATATCATCACCAATTATTCGGCCAACGGAAAACGCCGGGTCGATTTTGTCTTTTCCATTGATTACAGCGACGATATCGGCAAGGCCATGAAGGTTATCCACGACACGCTGCGCGCCGACAAACGGGTGCACAAAACCCCCGATATTTTTACCGGCGTTTCGGCCCATGGTGCCTCATCTGTCGATATCACCACCCGGGTCTGGTGCAAGGGCAGCGATTATTGGGGCGTCTATTTCGACGCCATGAAAAACGTCAAGGAAGCCTTCGACAAAAATGGCATCTCCATCCCCTACCCACATCAGGTGAATGTCGTCCGCGAAGAGTAGGGGGCGGTATTACATAGGTTTTAGAAGTAAACCCACCATTGTCATTGCCCGGTTTATCCGGGCAATCCAGTTTGTTTTCTCAGGCATAAATCTGGATCACCCGAACCCGTCGGGTGATGACACCTTTGCACGTCAGGCGCGGCGTTTTTTATAATAACGAATTAAGCCAATCAGGCTGATCGTCACCCAGCTGCTTTCAATCAGTACCGAGGCAACATTGAAATTTTGTGTTAAAGATACGAGAATGCCGCCAGACCCAAACATATTCATCAGTATATATCGCAAGTCTTCTGATGAAATTTTACCGAGTTGGAGCAAAAGGTAAGAAAACAGGACCAGCGTTACTCCAAAAATGCCGATAATATCGTAAATCACGTCAGATTTTCCTCGGCAAAATCGTTAAATTTCGATTGGTACATCCGCCCAATTCCAATCAGATAATCTGTGTGGGCGGCATCCATAGAAATATAATAATTCAAATCGTTCTGCGGAAGCCATTCTATGGCTATCCGCTCGTCCTCATCGATATTATAGGCCACCACTTCAGTATAAAACGTATATTGGGATTCAGGTATCAGATAAAATAAAACCTGATCGTTGCTGAATTTATGCACCTTATTGTATTTTGCGATAACGTCGTAACTTCCTGGGGTGTCGGGAATGAAGTACACATATTTGTTGCCAATTTCCAAATTGGCTTTGACGGCCTGGAATATTTCGCCTGTTTCATCGAGGTCATTAACGAGGTTTCTTGTAAAGACCCATGTTTTTTTCGAACCAAATTCCAAAGCTCGTATATATTTGTCATTAACAATCCACCCCATATGCTGGGCATTGATAAATTCTTTCATATCTGAAATGCGGTCTTCAAATTCGTTCTTTCGCCCGATACGAAAAAACAGTGCGCTAACTGCAATAACAAGAAAAATAAGGGCGCCAAGCAAAGCGGCTGCGGCAATAATAACTTTACTGTCGAAGGCACCAAGAAGAAAATCAAAAGAGATTGCCGCAACAACTACGCTCAAATAATATCCGCCAATAACAAGGGGGTGCTTGAATACATCTATAATCCAGGAGGATTTGTCTTTTTTTGTGCTTTTGTTTTCCGTCGGGTTCATTTAATCGCCTGTAATTTATAGAGCTGATCAATCTGGATTATGCCATCAAGTGATTGTCTTGGTAAACCGCAATGTATAAGCCCCCTTACATCCGCTCCGGGGTTTCGATGCCCAGAAGGTCCAAGGCGGTTTCAAGTTGGCGCAAGGTCAAGGCGGCTAGCGCCAGGCGGGAGGTACGCACCGCCGCATCTTTTTCTGGCAGGATCGGGCAGGCCCCGTAAAAGCGCGAAAAACTTTGCGCCAGGTCGTATGTGTGTTCGCACAAAATATGTGGTGCGCGCTTGTCCCAAGCCCCGTAAAGCGCCGCATCGAATTGATCGAGGGCAAGAACAAGTGCTTTTTCCTCAGGGGCGGCCGGGATAATCTCGCCCGCGCTCAAACCTTGCGCCGCCGCTTTACGCAAAATCGATTTAATGCGCACGGCGGCATAGAGAAGATACGGCCCGGTTTTGCCTTCAAAGGCGGTAAAACGGTCCATATCGAAAACATAATTTGTCAAACGCTGGTTGCGCAAGTCGGCAAATTTTATCGCCGCCAGCCCGATTTTACGGGCCACATCATCTAATGCGCCCTCGTCCATGCCTTCGCCGATGCCCGCTTCGTTCATGCGTTGGCGGGCGGCCTGCCAGGCCATATCAAGAAGGTCGGAAAGCCGCATCACCCCGCCTTCGCGGGTCTTGAACGGCTTGCCGTCCTTGCCGTTTACCGTGCCAAATCCGATATGTTCAAGCGTGTCTTGCGCCATCAGACCGGCTTTGTCGGCGGCGCGAAAAACCTGTTCGAAATGCTGGCTCTGGCGCTGGTCCACCACATAGAGAATGCGCTCTACCGCCAAACTGTTTTTCCGATCAAGTATGGTGGCAAGATCGGTGGTGCCATAAAGCGCCGAGCCTTCGGAAGAAACCAGGATTAGCGGCGGTTGTTTCTTTTTGTCATCATCGCGCTCAACCGGGATAATCAGCGCATTGTCGCTTAAATATGCAATGCCCCGTGCCTTTAAATCCTCGACCATGGCGGGGATTAGAGGGTTAACATCTGATTCGCCTTTCCACAGATCGAAATGCACCCCAAGGGCGTTAAAATCCACCTCCAGACCGGCCCGCGAAACGGCAATGAAATGGCGCAATAAGGCCAGATAACCGGCGCGGCCGGCCTGTAATTGCGCCGTTGCAGTGCGCGCGCGTTGCATACGCTCCGGGTCGGCTTTGGCCAGTGCCGCCGCCTGCGGGTACATGCGCGACAAATCGTCCAGATCGACCGGCGGCTGCGTCGGCCAGGGGCCGTCAAAATCGGCATCAAAATAAGGAAGATCGGGCTGTTCATCCTCAAGCTGGGTGATCAGATGGCCCATTTGCAGGCCCCAATCACCCAAATGGATATCACTGGTTATATCATGCCCGACAAAACGCCCGATCCTTTGCAGCGCATCACCAATAACAGAGGAGCGCAAATGCCCCACATGCATGGGCTTGGCGACATTCGGGCCGCCAAAATCAATCAAGGTTTTTTGCGGCGTTGCAAGCTGATGCGCGCCGACCCGCTCATCCTTGGCCAACGCATTGGCGCGGGCCTTGTAGGCCGCATCGGAGGGGACAATATTCAAAAACCCCGGCCCGGCGATCTGTATATCGGCAATTAACGGCTCATCCGCCAGTTTTTCTTTTATTGCGGTGGCAATATCGCGTGGATTACGGCCAAGCTGTTTGGCCCCCGGCAAGGCGCCATTACATTGAAACGGGGCCAAATCGGGCCGGTCCGAGGGGCGCACCTGCCCCAAGGCTTCAGGCAGGCCTTGCGCCGCGAACGCCTGCCCCAAACAGGCGCTTAATTGTTCTGATAATGCGCGCATTGGGGTTATTTACCAGCATTGATGCGAAAATGCTTGCCGGCGCGATTAAAGGCCAGCTCTTGCGGGGTCAAAACCAGCCCGACAACAATCTCGAAATTAACACCAGAGGTGTCGGCCTTGGCGCGCGGAATCGTGATGGTGTTGATACGTTCGGTTCTGGTGACCACGCTTTGGCCCTTGTTAAAATGCACACGAACCGGGAAAACCTGTTTGTCGATGACCGCCAGATTGCGCCGTGTTACGGAGACAAAGTACTGATAATCCTTGGTTTGCCCTTGCGCTTTGGGCCCACGGCCAAAGGCCAGATCAATTTGAAGATTGGCCTTGATCGGCTTGGCGCCGGTATAGCGGCATAAAGAGCGCGCGCCGGTAACTTCGGCAGTCCAGGCGATATTGTTATAGCGCTCGGCCCCCTTGATCTCAACTTTGCGGGCCGCATCCCACAGCACCACCGCGTTCGGGCAGGGGCCAACATTGACTTCCTTTTTGCCAAGGGTTTTGCACCCGGCAAGGGCGACAGGCAGAACAAACAATGCTAACGCGAAACGCAAGAATGACATGATGGGAATTTTCCGTTTCTGGCGCGCCATGTCTTCAAGAGTGGCGCGCGGGTGACTGACAGGCCAAAATGTGTAACGCCTTGGCGGGGTTATCGCAACGGTGGATATCTTAAAAACCTGCGACCAAGAGAAAAAGCGCATGAGCACCTTACCAAAACTGACCTTGTTTCTTGCCGCGCCGCGCGGGTTTTGCGCCGGGGTGGACCGGGCGATTCAGATTGTTGAAAAATCGATTGAGAAATTTGGGGCGCCGGTGTTCGTGCGTCATGAAATTGTGCACAATCGACATGTGGTCCAACGCCTTGAAAGCCTGGGGGCGGTGTTTGTCGACGAACTTGATGAATGTCCCGATGATCGGCCGGTTATTTTTTCTGCTCATGGGGTGGCCAAATCCGTACCTGCAGAGGCCCGGCGGCGCAATCTGGTTTATGTCGATGCCACCTGTCCGCTGGTTTCCAAGGTTCATGTCGAGGCCGAACGCCACCATGCAGCCGGGCGGCACATTATTCTGATCGGCCATCGGGGCCACCCGGAGGTTGTCGGCACAATGGGGCAATTGCCGGAGGACGCGGTAACCTTGGTTGAAACGGAAGATGATGCGCGCGCCTTTGTGCCGCCCGCCGCCACTGCGTTGGCCTTTGTTACCCAGACGACGCTTTCGGTTGATGATACGGCGGGTATTGTGGCGCTTCTAAAGCGCCGCTTTGCCGACATAAAAGAGCCGCACAAGGAAGACATTTGTTATGCCACCACCAATCGTCAGGCGGCGGTGAAAAGCATTGCCGGCAAATGCGATCTTGTTTTGGTGATCGGCGCGCCAAATTCTTCCAATTCCATGCGGCTGGTCGAAGTGGCGCAAAGGGCCGGGGCTGGAAAAGCCAGGCTTATTGAAAGCGCCGAGGATATTGACTGGAACTGGTTTGGTGATGTGCGGGTGTTGGGGCTTTCGGCCGGTGCCTCGGCCCCGGAATCTTTGATCGATGCCTTGATGGCCGCATTGCGGGCGCGCTTTGCCATTGACATTCACACCCTGGACAGTGTTGCTGAAAATGTGGAATTCAAGCTGCCGGTCATGTTAAGAGACGAGGGGAGAAAAATAGAGTGAGCGAAGATAAAGGGGCCTGGTTTATCAAGGTGCGCGGCACGGTTTATGGCCCATATTCGGATGATCGCATGCAGGGGTTTATCAAAGAATCCCGTGTTGGTGCCCGCTCATTGGTCAGCCATGATCGTGATGGTGATTTTGAGCGCGCCGATGACAACCCGGTTATGGCCAATTGGCTGAGCCTTGAGCAAGAGAGTGCGCCGCAACAGACACCGGTTGCCACCGTTTCTGCACAGTCTGGGCCGCGCCGATTTGTGATCTTTACACAATTAAGCAGTGCATCACGCGCCGGATTTGTCGATACGCTGGCCGATTTTGGTGTCGCCCTTGAGGTCATGCCCGGCCTGTGGCTGCTCAGCGCCAATAGTGCGGCGACGCAATTGCGCAATGCCCTGACCCATAATCTTCAAGAGGACGATCAAATCTTCATTGCCGATGCCAGCATGGGGCAATCGGCCTGGTTTAATATTGGGCAAGAAGCGGATGCCCGTATTCGGGAATTTTGGCAAAACAGCGAATCGTAAGGAAAGATGATGAAATCAAAATCATTTTTGGCGCACATTCTTGTTGCCGCGCTGCTCTCTTATGGCCTGTCGATATTTTTTCGCTTTGCTTTTGGGGTATTTAATCTTGGCGGTTTTATCGGGGTGTCGGCCTTGGCTGCCGCTATCGGCCTTCTGGCCGGGTGGCTGTCGGGCAAGCGCCTGCTTGTCACTGCGCTTGTGACGGTTATGGTCCGGATCGGGCTTTATTACTTTATGACCCGGGGCTGAATTTTTTCGGATTTTATGGTTTGATGACCTTTAGCCCGGCGGCATAGCGTTTCCAGTTTTGCACATAATGATCCGCCGAGGCGGTGAGCATGGCAATCGCCTCCTCATCCAGCGTGCGAATAACCCGCGCCGGCGCGCCGACAATCAGGGAATTATCGGGAAAGCTTTTGCCCTCTGTAACCAAAGCGTGCGCCCCGACCAGTGAGTTTTTGCCAATGCGCGCACCATTTAGCACAGTCGCGCCAATGCCGATCAGGCTGTTATCACCCACGGTGCAGCCATGCAGCATGGCTTTGTGGCCAATGGTGACGCCTTCGCCAATGGTTAGCGGATAGCCCATGTCGGTGTGCAGAACGCTGCCGTCCTGAACATTGGAGCGCGCGCCGACCAAAATCAGCTCATTATCCCCGCGCGCCACCACATTGAACCAAAGGGATGCATCTTCACATAATTCGACCTTGCCAATGGTAATGGCCCCGGGGGCGATCCAGCAGGCGCCGCTTTGGGGTAGTTTAACCCCTGTTCCGTCAAGTGAATAAGAGGTCATTGGCTTTCCTTTCCTACGCCGCCCGGGCCGGGCCCTTCCGTAAAATAAGAATAAACGGTGCGGCCAGAAGCGCAACAAACATCATAAAACGAAAATCGTTTAAATAGCCGATCAGGGCGGCCTGACGGGTGATTTGCGCATCCAGAAGCGCCAGCCGCGCCATGCCCCCCGGTGCGGCGATATCCAGCGCCCCCAGCAAAGGGTTGAACGGCGTGATATGCGCCCCAAGCTCAGCATGGTTGATCTGAATATTACGCGCCAGCAAAGCAAACGAAACCGATACGCCAATGGACGAGCCAATATTGCGCACCAAAGAGAACAGCGCCGTCGCCTCGGTGCGGTATTTTTCATCCAGCGTGGCAAAGGTAATCACCCCCATGGGCACAAATACAGAGCCAAGGCCCAGACCTTGCACAAACCCGGTCCAGATAATGTCGATGCTGCGCACATCCAGCGTAAAGCGGCTCATGGCATGAAGGGAAATCACGATCAGCATCAGCCCTCCGGCAATTAAAAGCCGCACATCAACCCGTTCGCTCAACCGCCCCATAACCATCATGCCAAACATCATGCCAAGGCCGCGCGGGGCCAACACCATGCCGGTCAATACAACAGGCCAGCCTTTCAAGGTTTGTAAAAACGGCGGCAAAATGGCCATGGTCGAGAGAAAAATAATGCCAACCAGAAACATAAATCCCAAACCCATGCTCAAATTACGATCGGCAAACATCGCCGGGTCAAGAAAGGGCCGCTTTACGGTCAGGACATGGACCACAAAAAGATAAAAACACAGCCCCGCCAACACCGCTTCTATGATGATTTCATATGACGAAAACCAGTCCTGCGACTGGCCCCGGTCCAGCATCATTTGCAAAGCCCCGATGGAAAGACTGAGAAGGGCAAACCCGGCCCAGTCGAAGGGCAGTTTTTTTTGCCGAAATGTGCGCTTAACAAAAAGCGACAGGCCGGTTATGGCCAGCAATCCAACCGGCAGATTGATATAAAATACCCAGCGCCAGGACAGCGTTTCGGTCAGCCAGCCCCCCAATGTCGGCCCCAAAACCGGCCCGATCATCACCCCGACGCCCCAAATGGCAATCGCCCGTC
>JALWSB010000115.1 GCA_027080345.1 Robiginitomaculum sp.
CCACTTCCACCTGTTCATTAAAGAGTGTGAGTGGCGCTTCAATTACCGGCCAGTTGCCAACCTCAACAAAACCCTCCACAAATGGTGGTTCAAGTAATGTTTTAACCCTTATCTATGTCAGCCCCTATTTTTTTTATTCCGCAGAGCCTCTTTACTGATTCAGAAGAGATCGCCACCTTCAAACGCAAGTGCGAAAATATGATCGCGACCGCGAAGACGGAAAATCAATAGCGGGCAATATTCCAATATTCAGTATTATACCCTGGCGGCGGTGAGTTTCTGTGTGCATTCATCTTGCCTGCGCATACCTGGCAGACTATCAAAACCCATGAGCAAGAAAAACAAAATGCCCAGCCAGCGCCAATTGCGCGCCGGAGAATTGGTGCGTCATGCGCTGGTCGATATATTGGCCCGTGAAGAGCTGCGCGATGCGGATCTGAAGGGCGTGTCATTGACCCTCTCTGAAGTGCGCTGTTCGCCGGATTTGCGCCATGCCAGTATTTATTGCGTGCCGCTGGGCGGCAAGGATACCGCCACGGTAATCAAGGCGATGAATCGCTGTGCGGCGTTTTTGCGCGGGCGTCTGGGGCGCGAGATTGAAATGAAATTTACCCCCAAACTGGTATTTGAAATAGATACCAGCTTTGACGAGGCCAGCCATATTAATGCGCTATTGCACCAACCGGATGTGCAGCGTGATTTACACCCCGCCAAAGATGATGGCGTTGATAGCTGAAAGACAAAGGACACCGCGATGACCGCTTACCAGCTTCTGGCCGCCCCCCTTTCTTTATATTCTGGCAAAGCGCGCGGGTATTTGCGCTGGAAAAACGTGCCTTACCGCGAGGTATTGTCTAACCGCACCGTTTACGAAAACGAGATCATGCCCCGGCTTGGCTATGGCATGGTGCCCATTGTCATCACCCCGGATGATGAAACCGTGCAGGACACCACCGACATTATCGATTATTTCGAGGCCCACGCCCCCGGACCATCGGTTTATCCGGACGGCCCGGTGCAAAAGCTTGCCGCGCTGATTTTTGAATTGTTTGGCGATGAATGGCTGTTGATTGCCGCCATGCATTATCGCTGGGCTTATAATGAGGACTTCGCCTATCAGGAGTTTGGCAATACGGCGTTTCCTGACCTGCCCGCAGACGAGCGCTATGCGCTGGGCAAAAAGGCCGCGGAAAAGTTCAAAGGCTCTTTGCCGTTTTTGGGCATTACCCCCAAAACCGCACCCGCTATTGAAGCCACCTACGAAACCTTTTTACGCGCTTTTGATGCGCACTTGGCGGATCATCCGTTTTTGTTTGGCACCCGGCCCAGCGTTGGCGATTACGGGTTTTTGGGGCCGCTTTATGCGCACAATTACCGCGACCCGGCCTCGGGCGAGATTATGGAACGCATTGCCCCGCGTGTCGCCGCTTGGGCGCGCCGCACCCACGCCCCGCAGCACCCCTTAAGCGGTGACTTTTTAAGTGAGGACCAAATCCCCGACACGCTGATCCCGTTATTGCGCCTGTTCGCTGCCGAACAATTGCCAATGCTTGTTGATACGCTTGCAGATTTACAAAAATGGGCCAAAGAAAACCCCGACACGGCCGAATTACCGCGCATAACCGGCTTTCATAAATATAAAATCGGCGGCATTGAAGAAGACCGGGCAGTCTTTCCCTATCCTTTATGGATGCTGCAACGGGTGCTGGCGCATTACCGCTCATTATCCGGTGCAGACAAAGCCGCCGCCGCCTTGCTGGAAAAAATCGGCGCATCAGCCCTTAAAGATATGGTGGTAACACCGGCCTTGAAGCGCGAAAACTTCAAGCTGATGCTGGCCTGACACTATTTGTCGCCAAATCTGTGATCATGCCATAAATGGCGCAAGCCCATTGACAAGACCAGCATCATTCCGGCGAAAAGCCGGAATCCATCTTGAGGCATTTCATCCGCGCATGGCGCAGCGTATTTGTTACGCCGCTCTGGATCACCCGGACGAGCCGGGTGATGACGTAGGGAGAAAGGGTGGGGTCATGGTTCGACAGGCTCTCCATGAGGTTCTATCCTCCTCACCCAAGAGCGTGTCGAAGGATAAAACAGCACAAACCTCATAGTAAGGCCGCACCTCGAAATATGGAGAGGGGCGGGCCGCGTTATGGACGGTTTTCGCCGATACAGGGCCCCACTGGTATTTTATGACAAAGGGCGTAAAAGGAAGCGGTAGAATATGTGCAGGGAATTTCATGCAAAAAAATGCTGTCTTGTCTGCGACCGGTCTGATGACCCCGTCGCAAAGCATCTCCAATGATGAACTAGTTGAAAGCTATAACGCCTGGGCGACGGGGTGGAACGCCGCGCACGCCGGGCAAATTGAGCGCGGTGAGATAGAGGCCAAGCCCCTGTCTTCAGCCGCCTTTATCGAAAAGGCATCGGGGATCAAGTCCCGCTTTGTGGTCTCCAAAGACCCCATTCTCGACCCTGCCATCATGGCGCCGCGCATAAAAGAGCGCCCCGATGATGCGCTCAGCATATTGGCTGAGATGGCCGTCACGGCGGCGAAAGATGCCTTGAATCGCGCCGGACGCGACGCAAAAGATGTCGATGCGGTTCTGGTCGCCTGTTCCAACCTGCAACGGGCCTATCCGGCCATTTCGGTTGAGGTCCAGGATGCGCTGGGCATGGATGGCGGCTTTGGCTATGACATGAATGTCGCCTGTTCGTCGGCCACCTTTGGCCTGTCGACGGCGCAAAGCATGATCGCCTCGGGGCAGGCCAAATCGGTTTTGGTGTGTAATCCTGAAATTTGTTCCGGACACCTTAATTTTCGTGACCGGGACAGCCATTTTATTTTTGGCGATGTCGCCACCGCCATTCTGGTTGAAGAGGAAAGCCGCGCCAACGGCATTGGCTATGACATTCTTGGCACAAAGCTGAAAACACAATTTTCCAACAATATTCGCAATAATTTTGGCTTTTTAAACCGCGCCGACCCGGAAGGGATTGGCAAGGATGACAAATTGTTTGTGCAAGAGGGCCGCAAAGTCTTTCGCGAAGTGGTGCCCCTGGTCTCGACAATGATTGGCGAGCATTTGGCCTCTTTGAACCTCGCCCCGCAACAGCTAAAACGCCTGTGGCTGCATCAGGCCAATTTGTCGATGAACCAGTTGATCGCCAAACGGGTGATGGGCCGCGAGGTTGGCGAAGACGAAGCGCCGGTGATTCTTGATGAATATGCCAACACCTCTTCTGCTGGCTCGATTATCGCCTTTCACAAGCATTCAGATGATTTTGCGCCGGGGGATCTGGGCCTGATTTGCTCGTTTGGGGCGGGCTATAGCGCCGGTACCGTGGTTTTGCGCAAAAGATAAGTCATGAAAACAACGCTCGATTTTATTTCCGATGTCGTCTGCCCCTGGTGCTGGATTGGCCTGCGTAATCTGCGCACAGCGCTGGATGAACTTGGCGATGATATTGCCGTTGATATTACCTTTCGTCCGTTTTTTCTCGATGCGGGCATTCCCGAAGGGGGCCTCGACTATCATGCCTATATGGACCGCAAATTCCCTGACAAAGAGGCCCGCGCCGCTGGTCTGGCGCATTTACAACAGGCGGGGGCGGCTGTGGGTATCGACTTTCGCTTTGATAAAATCACCCGCAGGCCCAACACCCTTGATGCCCACAGGTTAATTCACTGGGCGCAAGGCCAGGGCAAGGGCTGGGCCGTTAAAGAGGCCTTGTTCGCTGCGTTTTTTACCAATGGTATTGATGTCGGCGACCGCGCCGAACTGGTGCGCATCGGGACGGCCCAGGGCATGGACGGCGATGTGCTCGAAACACTGTTTGCGCAAGACCGGGACGCCGATCAGATCCGCCGCGAGGTTGCCGAAGCGCAAAACATCGGCGTGCGCGGCGTGCCGACATTTATCGTTGCGCGCAAACGCGGGGTTTCAGGCGCGCAGGCACCGCAAATTCTGGAAAAACTCCTGCGCGAGGGTGCGCAAGACTGATCAGCTTACTCAGTCGATACGACCATATTCAACAAGGTTGAGAACGGCAAAAAGACCAAAAACAACAATAATGGCAAGAAGGGCGCTCATGGCAAAATCCTTAAAAGCGATTGCATATGCGGCCCAGTCTACAGCCAGCCACGCCGCCCTTGCAAGCAACACGCTGGACTTTTTCACGCACCCGGGTCATAAACAAAAGATCAATAACAGGGGAGTAAAGCTATGGGATTTCTTGATTTTGCAAGTGCAGTTGGCAAGCGCCTTGGTCTTGGCAAAAGTAAAAAAGACGATGAAGCGGCCTTGCGTAAAGAAATTGAGGCCCTTGGCCTTGGCGCAGAGGGTGTATCCATATCCGTTGATGGCGATACGGTCAGCGCGAGCGGCATGGTTTCAAACCAGGCCGAGAAGGAAAAAATCCTTATTGCTCTTGGCAACGTGCACGGCATCGCCAAGGTTGAAGATAATATCGATGTACAAGAGCCAGCCCCCGAAGCGGTTTATTACACGGTGGTCAGCGGCGACACCTTGTGGGCCATTTCGAAAAAGAATTATGGCGCGGGCAATAAATATATGGTCATTTTTGAGGCCAACACCCCCATGCTCAGCGATCCGGACAAAATCTATCCCGGCCAGGTTTTGCGCATTCCGC
Source organism: Robiginitomaculum sp. (assembly GCA_027080345.1). Taxonomy (GTDB): domain Bacteria; phylum Pseudomonadota; class Alphaproteobacteria; order Caulobacterales; family Maricaulaceae; genus Robiginitomaculum_B. The sequence continues at coordinate 4,657 of JALWSB010000115.1, forward strand.
CGCTGGATTAACAGCCTGAAAAGAGCTTGTGTCGGCGCTGCAAATTGCGGTGGCCGACGCGGCTTGGCGTTTACGGTGCGGCGCGATAGAAAGGGGCGATAGCTTTTTGGAGTTTTTTATGAGCGCCCTTTTTACCGCCGAAAACCTGTTTACGCTTATTATGCTGATTGCCCTGCAGGCGGTGTTGGGGTTCGACAATCTTCTTTATATTTCCATCGAATCCAAACGGGTGGAACCGCGCCAGCGCGCGCTTGTTCGTCATGCGGGTATTGGCATTGCGATTTTGTTCCGTATCGCCCTGTTGTTTTTGATTTTGCATGCGGTCAGCGCCTTTTCAAAACCTTTGTTTGCGCTTCATTTTGCCCCGGCTTTTGATGGGGCCTTTACCATTCACAGCCTGATTACACTGATTGGCGGCGGTTTTATTATTTATACGGCCAGCAAGGAAATCGGCCATTTGCTGACGGTTGATAATCTTGATGCCGAAGAAAAATCCAAAGGGTCCATAGGCAAGGCCCTGTTCTGGATTGTCACGATGAATGTGGTGTTTTCATTTGATTCCATCCTCTCCGCCATGGCGCTTTCCGATGTGTTTGTGATTATGGCCACCGCCATTGTCATTTCCGGCATTTTGATGATCTGGCTTTCTGATTTTGTTGCGGCCTTTTTGGAGAAAAACCGCATGCTTGAGGTTATGGGCCTGTTTATCCTGTTCCTCGTCGGTGTGCTTTTGGTTACCGAGGGCGGGCACTTGGCGCACATTTCACTGTTCGGCTTTGCCGTCGAGCCGATGAGCAAAACAACGTTTTATTTTGTTCTGGCGGTGATTATCATCACCGATGTAGTGCAAAGCCGGTTTCGTAATAAAATCAAATCGAAAACATCCGCATGATCCGCCTGCTCACAATATTCAGCGCGCTTACCCTCACTTTAACAGGATGCGCAAAAGCGCCCACGCAAGCCGCGCCGCAAAACCCCATAACCGTTTTTCACGCCAAAGCGATCATCACCATGGACCCGGCGCAGCCCCGCGCCACCTGGGTGGCGGTGCAGGACGGACACATTGTGGCATTGGGATCGGGGGACGCGCCCGCAAAGTTTCAAACCAAAGCCACCCGCCAAGACGTCCGCTTTGCGGACAAGGTGTTGATGCCCGGCTTTATCGACCCGCATTTGCACCCGATGATTGCCGCCGTTTTATTGCCAACGCATTTCATCACCCCCGAAGACTGGGCGCTGCCCCGGGGGTTCGAGGCCGGGGTAAAAACACCCGATGCCTATTGGGCAAAGCTGAAAACCGATCTGGCGCGCGCCCCTGCCGATCAGCCCTTTATCACCTGGGGCTGGCACGAATTATGGCATGGGCCAATGACCCGCGCCATGCTGGACAGGCTCGACAACACCCGGCCAATCATTGTCTGGCAACGCAGTTTTCACGAAATTGTCGCCAACACCAAGGGCATGGAAATGCTCGGCGTGCCCGACGAGGCCGCCTATCACGCCCTGATCAACCATCCGGGCATTGATCCAAAGCACGCCAATTTTGAACGCGGCTATTTTTCCGAAACCGCGCTGGCGGCCGCCTTTCGGCGGCTCGCCCGGGTGGTGATGAGTCCGGCGCATTTGAACGCCGGTTTTGCGCAAATGAACGCCATGCTGAGGCAAAACGGGGTAACGACCATTTCGGACATGGCAACGGGCATTTTTGGTGATTTCAACAAGGAAGCCAATTTGATCAATCGTATTTATCAAAGCGATTCCCTTCCCGTTCGGGTCATGCTGATGCCTTATGCGTCTGAGCTGACAATGCGGGCGGACGGTCTTAAACAGGCCCCGGCGCTGGTCCGCACCGCAGAAAAGACGTTTCAATCAAGCAAGGTGTTTTTAAACAACCGGGTCAAACTTCTTGCCGACGGGGCGTTTTTTGCCCCCGCCATGGTGCTTGAAGACCCCCCATATCTCGACGGGCGCACTGGCAAATGGCTGACCGTGCCGGATGTGCTGGCGCGGCAGGCGCGCACATTTTGGGATGCGGGATTGTCCTTGCACATCCATGTTAATGGCGATGGTGGCCTGGATGCGGTGCTGGATGCCGTCGCGCCCTTGCCGCGCACGGGTAAGCATAAAGACCAGAAAATCACCCTGGAGCATCTTGGCATTTCCCGTGATGACCAGATCAAACGCATTGCCAAACTGGGCTTGCAGGTTTCGGCGCAGCCCAATTATCTTTATGTGACCAGCGGCACATATGCCGGCCGTTTGCTCGACAAGACACAGGCAAGCGAGATGGTGCGGCTGGGCGCGCTGGAACGCGCCGGTGTCCCCATCGCCTTGCATTCCGACATGACCATGGCCCCGGCCGACCCGTTGTTTTTGGCCTGGATCGCGGTGAACCGGATCAATATGGATGGCCAGCTCATGGCCCCGAACCAGCGCATTTCCATCGACACCGCCATGCGCGCCATCACCATTAATGCGGCGCGCATGATTGGCCTGGAAGACAAAATCGGCTCTATCACTCCCGGCAAAAAAGCCGACTTTGCTGTGCTTGAGCAAGACCCTTACGCCGTAGATCCCATGCACCTCAAAGACATTGCCATTAACGGTGTGGTATTTGAGGGGCGCTGGTTTGCAAACTAGCAAAGCGTTGCGCTTCGCTTGTGGGTTCAGGATATCCAGCTTTTTAAAATACGCAGACGCACAAAACCAGACCCCGATTTTCATCGGGGTGACGATGGGTTTGATCATTAAATCAGTTTGGCTTCGTCGCTGGCAGTATAGGAACACACGTCTGCGCCGGTGCGTTTTGCGCTCATAAGACTTTGCATGAATGTGGCCATGTGCGCCGATTGCATATGTGCATTAAGGGCGTCCTGATCGCGCCATTTTTCAAACAGGCGAATGCGGGTCGGGTTGGCAATATCAACGGCAAAGCAATAATCAACGCAGCCGTCTTCCTTTAATGTCTTGGCCACCATATCGCGGCCAGCGGCCTTCACTGCGGCAATATCGTCGGCGCTTTCAAAATCAATATATCCACCAATAATAATCATAAAATTTTCCTTTTTTCTGTTTTTACGCTTTTTCAACAAACCCGGCCATGACCTTTTTGGTCCCGGCCTTGTCGAAACTGACGGTCAGCTTGTCGCCATCATGCACATCTATGCGCCCATAGCCAAATTTTTGATGAAAAACCCGCATGCCTTTTTCAAGACCGTTATCGCTTTGCGGTTTTGTGGCGATTCGTTTGGCGGTGCCGTCAATGGTTTTGGCACCTGTGCGCGCCCTATTGGCGCTATAGCGCTGCCAGCCGGGGCTGGTATAGGTCGAAGGCGTATCATCAAAGCCAACGCTTTGCGACTCCTCGCGCGGATAATAACCGGTATCAGCCTGGGCCTCGACGTGTTCGGGGGGTAATTCATCAATAAAGCGCGAGGGCAGAACGCTTTGCCAACGCCCGTAAATCTGCCGGTTGGCGGCAAAATAAATGATCGCCAATTGCCGCGCCCGGGTCAGGCCAACATAGGCCAGACGGCGTTCTTCTTCCAACGCCCGTGTGCCGCCCTCGTCAAGCGCACGCTGGGAGGGAAACACCCCTTCTTCCCAACCGGGTAGAATAACCAGTGGGAATTCCAGCCCCTTGGCCGCGTGCAGGGTCATCAGGCTGATCTGGTCATCATCACCGCGCTCTACATCCAGCTCGGAAACCAGCGAGACATGTTCAAGATAGGCCTCCAGCGTATCAAATGCGCCCATCGCCTGGACCAGCTCTTTGAGGTTGTCCAGACGGCCTTGCGCCTGCGGCCCCTTATCGGCGCGCCACATGGCGCTATAGCCAGATTCATCAAGAACAATCTCGCACAATTCCCCATGCGGCAGGCTTTGCGCCATGGTGCGCCAGCGCTCAATATCGGCGAGCAAGGTGCGCAGGCCTGTGCGCGCCTTGCCGGTGATTTCGTCGGTGGCGACCAAAGTGCGCGCCGTTTGCATCAAAGACAAACCCGCATTGCGCGCTGCGGTTTGCAGTTTTTGCAATGAAGCGGCCCCAAAGCCGCGCTTGGGGGTGTTGATAATGCGCTCGAACGCCAGATCGTCACTGTCGGAACGTACAGCGCGCAAATAGGCGTGGGCATCGCGTATTTCGGCCCGTTCAAAAAATCGCGGCCCGCCAACAACCCGGTAGGGCAGGCCCAATTGGATAAAGCGGTCTTCAAAGGCGCGCATCTGCCATGAGGCGCGCACCAGAACCGTGCATTGGGCGTAGGCGCCGGTTTTTGAATGCCAGTTTTCAATCTCCTCGCAGGCGGCGCGGGCCTCGGCCTCGCCATCCCAGACGCCGCGCACCTGCACTTTTTCGCCGCCCGCTTCCTCGGTCCACAAGGTTTTGCCCAGACGGCCTTCATTTGCCGTAATCAGGCCCGATGCGGCCCCCAATATATGTTCCGTCGAGCGGTAATTACGCTCAAGACGAATGGTCTTGGCCCCTGGAAAATCTTTTTCAAAGCGCAAAATATTATCAATTTCGGCCCCGCGCCAACCGTAAATTGACTGATCATCATCACCGACCACACACAGGTTCGCCGATCCGCGTGCCAGCAGGCGCAGCCACAGATATTGCGCCACATTGGTGTCTTGATATTCGTCCACCAGAAGATAGCGAAACCGCCGGTGGTACTCTGCAAGAACGTCGTCATGACCAAGGAATATGGTCAGCGTGTGCAGTAAAAGATCGCCAAAATCACAGGCGTTCAGCACTTTCAGCCGGTCCTGATAAATTTTGTAAAGATCGGCCCCCTTGCCATTGGCAAAGCTGTAGGCATCCGATTGCGTGACCTTGTCCGGCCCAAGACCGCGGTTTTTCCATCCATCAATAAGCACCGCCAAATGCCGCGCCGTCCAACGCTTTTCATCTATGTTTTCAGCCCGGATCACCTGTTTCAGGAGGCGCAACTGGTCATCGGTATCGAGAATGGTGAAACTTGACGTCAGGCCAACCAGTTCGGCATGGCGGCGTAAAATCTGCGCCGAAATAGAATGGAACGTGCCCAGCCAGGGCAGGCGCTCGATGGCAGAGCCGATCAGCGTACCAACACGGGTGCGCATTTCACGGGCCGCCTTATTGGTAAAAGTAACGCACAAAATCTCCCACGGATTGGCCCGCCCGGTCCCAAGAATATGCGCCAGCCGGGTGGTCAGCACGCGGGTTTTGCCGGTGCCGGCCCCGGCCAGCACCAGAACCGGCCCATCAAGAGCATCGACCGCTTCGCGCTGCTGCGGGTTCAGGCCGTGCAGGTAGTGCGCCTCATTTACCGGCAATCTGGCGCGCGCCTGTTCTGATATTTTTTGCTCGTGCGTGCTCATGCGAATCTTTCATCGACAAAACGAAGCAAGAACATAACAGGTTTACGGACAAACGCACGAGGGTAATCTCACCGGGGAGATATTATATTCTTTTGGTGCGGTTCAGCCAGCGCACAAGGGGCAGGGCGGTGGTCAAAATACCAAAAGGTGAAGTGACGACAAAAAAGCCAAGCCCAAAGCGAGCCAGAAGCGCCGGGTCATGCAGGCGCGCCGGATCGTTTATCGCGGTAATGGCAAACAGGCTGATCAGCAGCATCAGGCCAAAGCCGCTCGCCAACAGCGCACGGCCCAGCCATTTTTCAATTTTCAATCCACCGCTCATAAGAGATGCATAGCACACAAGCGGTGAATCGGGCCTTGCCAGAACCGGTTAATAAAAAGTGATTTCAGGCGCGTTCTTCGTGCTCTTCGACCAGCCGTTGATTATAGGCCAAAAGCGCATCTTCGCGTGAAATATAGCCGATGATTTTTTGGTCGCCAAAGCGCGATCTAACGGCTGTGCCATCGAGATTTTCCGCTTTGATCAGCCCCAGTGCCTTGCCCAGCGTATCATCGGCAAAAAGCACCGCGCCCTCCATGGTCACTTCCTTTTTCAGGCGACTGATCGGGGTCATGAAATCACGCACCCGCACGGTCTGCAAAATCAACCGTTGCGGCCCCTCGCGTAATGTATAGCCGCGCTGTTCGATCAGTTTTTGGAAAATATTACCGCCGATCACAGCCTGGGTCAGCATGGTCGCCAAAGACACCGACAACAAGACCGCAATCGTTGCATCATAGGAACGCGTCAGCTCAAAGACGATCAATGTGGTCGAGATCGGCGCGCCCAAGACCGCCCCCGAAAGTGCGCCCATGCCAACAATGGCAAAAAATTCAGCGTTGGCGATAACGCCTTCACCAAGCCCCAGGCCAACCAGCATGCCAAAGGCGGCCCCGGTCATGGCGCCAAGATAAATTGATGGTGAAAACACCCCGCCGCCAAAACGAAAGGAGAGGCTGATACCTGTGGCAATGATTTTCAGAACAATCAGGGACAAAAGCAAAGAAAGCCCATAATTGCCATGCAAGGCGGCGCTGGTGGCTTCGTAACCAACCCCCAGAATGTGCGGGTAGAAAATACCGATAGCGCCCACTAAACCTCCGCCAAGGGGCGGCAATGCCCATAAAGGTATATGGTATTTCTGCGCCAGTTTTTCGGCGCGGCTTTGCCCGTCAAGCACAGTTTTTATAAATACAATGGCCAATCCGGCGCAGATAATGCCAAGCCCCAGGGCAAAGGGAAAATCAATCAGGCCAACCGGCGGCACAGGCGGCAGAATGAAGGCCGGCTGCGCGCCTAAAAAGGTGCGGGCCACCAGCGCCCCCGCCGTCGCCGCCACGGCGGTCGGGGCAATGACCCGCAAGGCATAATGGCCAAGCACCACTTCAAGGGCAAATAAAAGCCCGGCCAAAGGGGCATTGAAGGAGGCGGCAACGGCGGCAGCAGTCCCACAAGCCAAAAGTACCCGCGCCTTTCGCGCATCAAGATCCAGAGCGCGGGCCAGAACTGAAGACAGCGTGCCGCCAATATGCACCGCCGGCCCTTCGCGCCCGGCGCTGGCCCCGCTGCCCAGAGAAACAGCGGTAATCAGGGCCGAAAACAAACCGGCACGAAAGCCGATATTGCCTTTGCCGACGGCGCGCGCCTCGATAACTTCGGCAACGCTTTGCGCCCGTGTTTCTTGTAAAAAATTGTAACGCGCCGCCAGCCAGAGTAACAGGCCGGTCAACAGGCCGCCAATGACCGGCGCTATCCAGACGTGCTGCCAGGGTAGGCCTGCGGCGGTACTGGCCAGCATTTCTTTGCTACTGCCATAAAGCAGGCTTTGCGCCCAAAGAATAGAAAGCCGAAACCCCAACACCACGAAGCCGACAAGAGTGCCCAAAATGGCGGCAATCAGCCATAGCATGGCATAAAGACCGGCAATAAAATGAATTTTGCGCAACAGCCAGCGCATCCATACCGCCAGAGTATGGTGGTGTCGGGGCCGGTGAACCATGTTTTTTTTGCCTGATGGCGATGTCTTCATACGGCTCTGGATGTTTCGTGGGTTAGCAGCCAGACGCGAACGGCGCTGGCCAGATTACCCTTATCTGGCCCTGAATTTCGCTCTTTGTCAATTTGCGCAACAAGCCTGGCCGTGGATTTGCCTTCCCGGTGTGCGGCGCGCTCCAGCGCCTGCCAGAAGGCGGGCTCTAATGCCAGCGATGTGCGGTGGCCGGATATCGCCAAAGATTTTTTTACAAGCACGTACACTCCCCTGCTCAATGTGACGCGGTGACTGCATAGCAAAACCCCCATTCTGGCAAGGTGGCGTTTTGCCGCAAGGTCGTGGCCGCTCTATCCGCACTCTCTTGGGTCAAATAAATGCACAAGGCGCGGCAGACCGGTTGAAAAATCAAACGCGGCGGCAAAGGCGGGCTTGAACCTTGTTTGTAATATCTGCGCCGCCTGTTGGTCGTGACCCGCGCCCTGTTCAATCCATTGCCCAGCCAAAATGGCCAGGCCCGGATTGTGGGCGACAATGGCCAGGGTGGAGATATCAGGGGCGGCATTAATCTCTTTGATGATGGTTTGCGGCGATGCCAGGTAAAGATTTTCGCACGGGCTCATGTGCGCGCCGGGAAACTGTGCAGCCAGCGCCTTCCAGGTTTCTTGTGTGCGCAAGGCGGTCGAGACCAGCGCCAGATCGGGGATCCAGTTTTGGCTTTGCATCAGTATCCCGAGGGCGTCCGCCTGGGCGCGCCCTTTGGCCGACAAGGGACGGGGATGATCGCCTGGCTCAATGCCCTGCCCGGCGGCCTGTGCGTGGCGAATTAATAGAATTTTGTTCATTATCACTCCACGCTGGTGGTCAGTTTGGCGAATCACTTGATTTTACGAGTTTACCCCATGCGCTATTTTGTATTCTTTGCCGCCGTTTCCCTTTTTATATCCTCGCTGATGTTTGCGACAGTGTCGCGGTATTTTTATGTCAGTGCCGGGGTTTTCGGCATATTGGTTCTTTATGGTATTTTCGACCTGATCCAGCGCCCGCACGCCTTGTGGCGTAATTATCCCATTGTTGGACGGGCCCGCTGGGTCTTGGAGTTTGTCCGCCCGTATTTGCGTCAATACCTTGTCGAGAGCGATACCGACGGCATGCCCTATAATCGAGAGCATCGCAGCCTGGTGTACCGGCGGGCCAAAAATGTGGTCAGTGTCGAACCCTTTGGTTCGCATTTGCATTTTGATGAAGAGCGCTATGAATGGCTGAACCATTCTGCGGCGGCAAAAGTAGCGGTGCACAAGGATATGCGCGTTGATGTCGGCGGCGCGGATTGTAAACAACCTTATAGCGCCAGCGTATTTAATATTTCGGCGATGAGTTTTGGTTCACTGGGCGCGCGGGCGATTGAGGCCTTGAACCGGGGCGCGGCCATGGGCGGGTTTTACCATGATACCGGCGAGGGCGCGATCAGCCCCTATCACGAGCGCGGCGGTGGTGATCTTGTGTGGGAAATCGGCTCTGGCTATTTTGGTTGCCGGGCTGCGGACGGCACGTTCGACGCGGAAAAATTTCGCGACAATGCGGCTCGCGATCAGGTTAAAATGATCGAGATCAAGCTCAGCCAGGGGGCCAAGCCGGGCCATGGCGGGGTTTTGCCCGGCTCAAAAGTGACAAAGGAGATCGCTCTGACGCGGGGCATACCGCAAGGCGTTTCATGCCTGTCACCGCCGGCGCATAGTGCCTTTTCCACGCCGCTTGAGCTTATGGAATTTATTGCCACTTTGCGCGATCTGTCCGGTGGCAAGCCGGTCGGGTTTAAAATGTGCATTGGCCACCGCTGGGAATATCTGGCCATGCTCAAGGCCATGCTGCAAAGCGGGATCAAGCCTGATTTTATCGTCATTGACGGGGCCGAAGGCGGCACGGGCGCGGCCCCTGTGGAGTTTCAGGACCATATCGGCACGCCTTTGCGCGATGGTCTGGTTCTGGCCCGCAACGGCCTTGTGGGGGCGGGCCTGAAAGACGATATTCGTCTGGCTGCTTCGGGCAAGATTATTTCCGCTTTCGGGCTGGCCTCGTCTATGGCCATGGGGGCGGACTGGTGCAATGCCGGGCGCGGCTTTATGTTTGCGCTGGGCTGTGTGCAAAGCCTCTCATGCCACACCAATCATTGCCCGACCGGGATTGCCACGCAAAACACGTTATTGCAGCGCGGTCTGGTGGTTGAGGATAAAGCCAAGCGTGTCGCGGGCTATCAACACAATACGGTGCGCGCTTTGTGCGAAGTGGTGGCGGCGGCCGGGTGTGATCATTCCTCTGAGCTGAAACCATGCCACATTTATCACCGGATCAGCGCCAATGAGGCCCGGCCAGCCAATGAGGTTTATGACTTCTTGGCCAAAAACAGCCTTCTTGATGCGCCGGACGGGACCTATCTTGCTTCGAGCTGGCAAAGCGCCCGCGCCGATAGTTTTGCGGCGCACAATTAAGGAAAAGTCCGGCATGTCTCTCTCATTTGATGTTTTTTGGTCGTTTCGCTCGCCCTATTCCTATCTCGCCGCGCCGCGTCTTTTGGCCTTGACCCAGGATTATGATGTGGTGTGCCACTTTCGCCCCGTCTATCCGCTCGCCGTGCGGGTGCGCGATTTTTTTGATACGGTCAATCCTCTATGGCCGGGCTATCTGATGCACGATTTGCCACGCGAGGCCGAACAATTGGGCCTGCCCATGCATTGGCCGGACCCGGACCCGATTGTACAGGATTTTACCACCATGAAAGTGGCCAAAGACCAGCCCTATATTACCCGTCTGACGCGGCTTGGCGCGGCGGCGGAGAGGGAAGGCAAGGGCATGGCCTTTGCCACCGCCGCCAGCGCCCGCATCTGGGGCGGGGTGAAGGATTGGGACAAGGGCGATGTTCTGGCGCAAGCGGCAACTGAGGCCGGGCTGGACATGGCAAGGCTCGAAACCATGATCGCCAATGAGGCAGACGCGCTGGATGCGCAGATTGTCCAAAATGAACAGGACCAGAAAACCGGCGGCCATTGGGGTGTGCCGTTGATGGTGTTTGATGGTGAGCCGTTTTACGGCCAGGACCGTATTAACTCACTCGTGTGGCGCATGAAGCAAAAAGGGTTAAAGGCGCGCTGAGGGGGTAAATGCACAATGGCTTCTTCGATAAAGCTAACGCCTTTCAGTTAAACAAAAGTGTCACCTCGGAAGCCGCAGGCTATCCGGGGTCTATAGTGAATTGGTTGCGGCACAATGGATCCCGGATAAAACTGATGTTTTTCCGGGATGACACAATGTTTGTTTTACATACCCCATACGTGCCACCCCGGGCGTTAGACCCGGGGTCTATAGTAAATCAAGGTTATTTTGTAATCTCTGCCCACAAATCATGCCAATCGTGATTATCGGCTTCAATCAGTTTTAACTTCCAGTCCCGCCGCCAGCGCTTGATCCGTTTTTCACGTGAAATGGCGTGCTCAATATCATCAAAGCACTCAAACCAGACCAACCGTTTCAGGCCGTGTTTACGGGTAAAGCCTTCAACCTCACCTTCTTTGTGCTCATGCACTCTGCGCACCAGATCATTGGTCACGCCGGTATATAACGTGCCGTATTTTTTATTGGTCATAATGTAGACGAAATAGGACCGGGTCAGCATTTTAAAATACTAGCATGAGCCTAAAATATCACCAAAAGTGTCACCCCGGAAGCCGCAGGCTATCCGGGGCCTATAGTGAAATGGAAACGCCCTATGGGTTCCGGGTTTTATCAGAATGATAGAGGTGGGCCCCTAAAGCGCCTTGTTGATCTCCTCGACCATTTTTTTGGCGTCATTGAGGAGCATCATGGTGTTATCGCGGAAGAAAAGCGGGTTTTCGATGCCGGCATAACCGGCGCCCAGTGAGCGTTTGATAAACATCACCGTGCCCGCTTCCCAGACTTTCAACACCGGCATGCCGTAAATCGGCGATGAGGGATCGTCTTCGGCGGCCGGATTGGTGACGTCATTGGCACCAATGACAAAGGCCACATCAGCGGAACCAAATTCGGAATTGATATCTTCCAGCTCGAACACATCATCATAAGGCACGTCAGCCTCGGCCAGAAGCACATTCATATGCCCAGGCATGCGCCCGGCGACCGGGTGAATGGCGTATTTTACCTCGACGCCTTCTTCTTTCAAAAGATTGGCCATTTCCTTTAGCGCGTGCTGGGCCTGGGCCACGGCCATGCCATAGCCCGGTACGATGATGACCTTGCCGGCGTTTTTCATAATGAAAGCGGCATCTTCCGCCGCGCCGCGTTTGACGGTGCGCTCTATGCCGTCATCTTCAGCGGCCGCGGCCGTTTCGCCAAAGCCGCCCATAATGACCGAGATGAACGAGCGGTTCATGCCTTTGCACATAATGTAGGAGAGAATCGCGCCAGAAGAGCCAACCAGCGCGCCGGTAATCAGCAGCGCCGTATTTTCCAGCGTAAAGCCCAAGGCCGCCGCCGCCCAGCCTGAATAGGAATTCAGCATGGAAACAACCACCGGCATGTCTGCCCCGCCAATGGGGATGATCAAAAGCACCCCAAAGACCAGCGCCACCAGTGTCAGGAGCCAAAAGAGCGTGTGCGCAATGCTGCCCTCGCCGTGGGTGGCGACCAAAATCAGGACAAGAAAAGCCGCGCCGCCGAGCAGGGCCAGGTTAACAATGTGCCGCTTGGGCAGGATAATCGGCTTGCCGGACATATTGCCGTTAAGTTTGGCAAAGGCGATGACCGAACCAGAAAACGTGACCGCCCCGATAAACACACCCAGGCTCAGCTCGATCAGCGATTGCATGTGCAATGAGCCATCGGCGTTTTCAATGCCAAAGACTTCGGGTGAATAAAGCGCCGCGGCGGCGACAAATACCGCCGACAAGCCAACAAGCGAGTGAAAGGCGGCCACCAATTGCGGCATGGCCGTCATGGCAATGCGCCGGGCAATCACTGCCCCGGCTGTGCCGCCAATAAAGAGCGCCACAAGCACCAGCATCGTGCCGCCAAAACTTAAATGCGCATGGGCCAGCGTGGTCAATATGGCAATAGCCATCCCGGCCATGCCATAAAGGTTACCCTTGCGGGCGGTCTCAGGCGAGGATAGCCCGCGCAGGGCCTGAATAAACAGGACACCCGAAACCAGATAAAGAAGTGCGGCAAGATTGGTCATGACGGATCAGCCTTTCTTCTTGTACATGGCCAGCATGCGTTGGGTGACGAGAAAGCCGCCAAAAATATTGACCGCGGCCAGTGTGGTGGCGATGAAGCCAAACTCGCGGGTGACGCCATGCGCGGAAACGGCAATCAGCGCGCCGACAATGATCACCGAGGAAATGGCGTTGGTGACCGCCATCAACGGCGTGTGCAAAGCCGGGGTAACGCTCCAGACGACAAAATAGCCGACAAAACAGGCCAGGGTGAAAATGGCCAGACGAAAGACAAACGGATCAACAATAAGTGTGGCGGCAATGGCGAGCATGTCAGCCCTCCTTGGGGTTGGGTTTGGCGGGTTTTTTGGCCGCAGGCTTTTTAGGCGCTGGTTTTTTGGGCGCGGCTTTTTTTGCCGGCGCCTTGCGGGTGCTGGCCTTCTTCGGTGCCGTTTTCTTTTTTGCCGCTGGTTTTTTGCTGGCGGGCTTTTTCTTTGCCGGGGCTTTCTTGATGGTGAAAGCATCATTGGTAACCTTGCCGCCGCGCGTCAGATTGGCCCCTTTGACAATATCATCGTCCCAATCGGGGGCGTAATCGCTTTTCTCGCCGGTCAGAAGCGGCAGAAAATTAAGAAGATTTTTGGCGTAAAGCGCCGTGGTTGCGGCGGCCAGGCGTGAGGGCAAATTGGTAAACCCGGCAATGCTGACACCGTGTTTTTCAATCACTTTGCCCGCTTGCGTCAATGTGCAATTGCCACCGCGCTCGGCGGCCATGTCGATAATCACCGCGCCTTGCGGCATGGCCTTGACCATGGCTTCGTCAACCAGTTTTGGCGCTGGCCGACCGGGAATCAATGCCGTGGTAATGACGATATCCTGTTTGGCAATATGCTTGGCGACCAGTTCGGCCTGTTTCTTTTGATAGGCCGCCGACATTTGTTTGGCAT
>JALWSB010000116.1 GCA_027080345.1 Robiginitomaculum sp.
GGTGCATGGGCAACCCGCGCGGCGATGCGGGCGCAGGATCTTGCCCACCATGCCGAATTCTTTTCCTTTGGTACCAATGATCTGACGCAAACGACGTTTGGTCTGTCGCGTGATGATTCGGCGGGGTTTTTAAACACCTATCTGGCCAAGGGGCTTTTGCAGCACGATCCGTTTGTTTCTCTTGACCAAAGCGGGGTGGGTGAATTGGTGCGGATGGGCGCGGCGCGGGGGCGGGCCACACGCGAAAATATCAAGTTGGGCATTTGCGGCGAGCATGGCGGCGACCCCGATTCGATCGCTTTTTGCGAAAAAACCGGGCTGGATTATGTTTCCTGTTCCCCATACCGGGTGCCCATTGCCCGTCTGGCGGCGGCGCAATCGGCCATTAAACGCGCACACAAAAAAAAGAAGAAAAAGAACAAAAAAAGCAAGAAATCTGCCAAATAAAAAATATTTATTCCCAATTCTGGTAAAAATGGGGTAAATTAATTTTTATTTTCCCTCTTGACTGGAATCAAAAGACTTCCTACATCGCCTTGCAATTAGCAAACTGTTAAGCAGTTTCTGGCCCAGTCTGGCACAGTTTTTCTGGATCAGGTCTTGCGTACGATGTGCAAGAGGATGAAATGTGATGTTGTTCTGGCACCATTTGAAGCGCGCCATGGCTTATGGCCCACAGGTTCGGCGGGTTGCCCCTGCGGCGTTGAGCGTGGTGATGATCGCCGTTTTTGGCGTTCTTCTGGCGCGGGTGCCTGTGCGTGGCGATGCCCAGGCTGACAACGCCTATTGGCAGGCCTATGCCCAAACCTTTGCCCATGAAGGGGCGGCGGCGCGCGGCCCGGCAGCGGTGGTTAAACTGGAACAGGGCTTTATTGCCGAACAGAGCAAACCGGCTTTGCTGCGCGATATCGATATGATTGCGCCGCTGGAAACCTTTTCACAAAAACATTTCGATCTGGCGGCGGCGCAGAAAAATGCGCAAAACTGTCTGGCGCAGGCGATTTACTATGAAGCGCGCAGCGAGCCGTTGAGCGGCCAGTTGGCGGTGGCGCAAGTTGTCTTGAACCGGGTGCGCCACCAAGCCTATCCCAATACAATCTGCAAAGTGGTTTATGAAGGCGCCTCGCGCGCCACCGGTTGCCAGTTCACCTTTACCTGTGATGGCTCTTTGGCTGTGCCTCCCCACGGGGCAAGCTGGGCGCGCTCTCAATATGCCGCCATGCACGCCATGCTGGGCATGAGCGATGTCACCATTGGCCGGGCCACCCATTATCATACGGTGGCGGTGCGGCCGGTCTGGTCAGGCACGCTATTGCGCACGGCCAATATCGGCACGCATATTTTTTATCGCTTTCCCTCGCGCCGGGAAAAAGCGCTGATGGGCGATGCGGCGTAACCGCAGACCATTCAATCTTGAAAAAATGGACCAGATGACCTGTAAGCCGGGTTCTGTTCCCGAACCGGTAAAGGTCCGGGCGACGATCATTCCTCTGGGACGTCCATTACTGAACGCCTCACGCGACCGACCCGGGCGACAGCGCAAGAACACGCCGTGTGCCGCCCCTATTTGGTCTTGCTCCGGGTGGGGCTTGCCGTGCCCCCTTCATTACTGAAGGGGCGGTGCGCTCTTACCGCACCCTTTCACCCTTACCGCGCCGGCGTTTTACATGAAAACTGAGGCGTGGCGGTTTGCTTTCTGTGGCGCTTTCCCTGAAATCACTTTCGCCGGGCGTTACCCGGCACCCTGTTCCTGTGGAGCCCGGACTTTCCTCGGCATGTTTGCACATGCCGCGATCGCCCGGTCATCTGGCCCGCCTGTAAAGAGGCGCACGCAAAGGCATTCGTCAAGCCGTAGCCGTCATCTTTACCAGTTGCCGGGCCAGCATCAGCGCCGCTGCATCGGGCGCTGCATCCAGATGCGTCGGGGCAAAATGGCGTAAAAACGCGGTATGCGCGGCCTTGCGGGCCTCTTGCGTCTCTACGTCATAACCGATGCGCGCCAGTGCCTCATAATAAGCATCCGGGCAAAATGGCGCAGGGGCGGTTTTTGGCGCGCTGGGCCACAGGCCAATGCCCGCCTTTGCCAGTTGCGCCCAGGGGAATTTCTCGCCGGGGTCTTGTTTGCGCATGGGCGCAATATCGCTATGGCCGACAATGTTATGCGCCTTGATGGCGTGGCGTTTGATAATATCACGACTTAAAGCGATCAGCGCCCTGATCTGCGCATCCGGGTAAGCGGGCAGGCCAAAATCATGACCGCCATTGACAATCTCAATGCCGATAGAGGCGCTGTTAATGTCAGTTATGCCGCGCCAGTGGGCCAGACCCGCATGCCAGGCGCGTTTATCTTCGGGAACGAGATTATGCACCGCCCCGTCTTCGCAAATGACATAATGGGCGGAGACTTTTGCCGCCGCGTCGCACAGGCGGTTCAGGGCGTCTTGCGCGGTGCGCATGCCGGTATAGTGCAGCACCAGCATGGTGACGGGCAGGCGTCTTTGGTCAAAATTGGGAGAGGTAAGCGTAGAGGCAGGAGCCATTAATTACCGCGATAGGTTTCGCGTATATCGACGGTCCAGCCTTGCGGGCCTTCGGTAGCGTTCAAAATGCCCGAATCGGCTGCGCGGCGCTTACGCGCCCCGGCCAGCCGAAAAATCAGCCAGGCAATCATAACGGCGGCGGCAATAATAAAAATGCCAGACAGGGCCGCCAGCGCAAAGAAAAACGCCGCCGTTGCCGCCAGCGCGCTCAAGGCCACCGCGCCAAGCCATAAAAGGCTGCCGCGCAAGCCATTTACCAGTCTTTGAAACCAGCCGCCGGGCTGATTATCCATGTCGATCTGCGCCATAGGCATGGCTTTTCTCCATTCATATCTGCCCGCCATCTTCTATTTTGGCATGATTGGCCCGAAGGTCAATGGATAAGGCTTAACACAAGCCTCTTTGGCGGCGGATTTGTTCATAGGCCAGGTTGATCATGGCCATTTTTTTATTGGCCAGATCCTGCATGGCGGCGGGCATGCCCTTGGCCAGCATCAGGTCCGGGTGATTGGCCGTGGCCATGCGCCGATAGGCGCGTTTCAAGTCTTCGTCGCGAATATCTTCATCAATGCCCAATATCAGGTAAGGGTCGTCCGTGTCCTCGCCAAGGCGGCTGGCGCGAATGCGGCGATATTCGCGCTCGGAAAAGCCAAAAATGTCGGCGATGCGGCGCAACAGCACCTCTTCATCGTCGGTGATAATGCCGTCAGCGCGGGCGATATGCACCAGCCCATCAAGAATATCTTCCAATATACACGGGCAACAGCGAAACTTGCGGGCAATGCGCCGGGCATAAGATTCATAGCCCAACGTGGTTTGGCGAAAGAGATTAAACAGCCGCGCCACATCATTTTGCGCTTCGGGGGGCATGGAAAAAACTTCACGAAAGGCGCGAATTTCATCGGCGGTGACCCGGCCATCGGCTTTGGCGGTCTTGGCCCCAAGGGCGATCAGGGCGGCGGCGAGGGCCGCGTCATTAACGCGCCGTCCGGGCAAAATAGCCTCATCGCCTTCGCCAAACAGAGCGCTGGCGTGGGCGGCGATTTGGGTGATTTTCTGCCAAAGGCTCATGGCGGGCGTCTCCTGATCTCGCAGTTTGAGCAAATGCACGTCCTTGTGGCAATCGTTTGCCACAGCCGCGCGCACACGTTTGCCTCTTGCATGTATGCGGGTTTGCCATAAACAGGTCTGCAGGGGTGTATGAGAATAAAAAAGGGCAGGTATGAAAGCGCCGGTAAAATGGCAATTCTGGATCGATCGGGGCGGCACATTTACCGATGTGATCGGCCGCGCCGATGATGGCCGCATGGCGACGGCCAAACTTTTATCTGAAAACCCGCAAGCCTATAGGGACGCGGCGCTGGCCGGGATTGCGCATGTTTTGGGCCTTGCGCCCGACGTGCCTTTGCCGACGGCGCAAATACAATCGGTCAAAATGGGCACCACCATTGCCACCAATGCGCTGCTTGAGCGCAAAGGGGCGCGCACGGCGTTTGTCACCACGCGCGGGTTTGCTGATGCGCTGATCATTGGTGATCAGACCCGCGCCGATATTTTTGCCATGGATGTGCGCCGCCCGGCGCCGCTTTATCACAGGGTGTTGGAGGTGGATGAGCGCGTGCAAGCCGATGGCACGGTGCGCATGCCTCTTGATGAGGACGCGGCTGCGGCGGGCTTGCAAAAGGCCTGGGATGAGGGCTGCCGCGCCGTGGCGATTTGCCTGATGCATGGCCATATTTTTAACGCCCACGAGGAAATCTTGGCGAAACTGGCGCGCCGTATAGGCTTTGAGGCGATCACGACAAGCGCCGCCTCGCCTTTGCAAAAACTGGTGCCGCGGGCCTCAACACTGGTGGCGGATGCCTATTTGTCGCCGGTTCTGGATCACTATGTGGCGGGGGTGCGTTCGGCATTAGAAGGCGTGCCGGTCTATTTTATGAAATCCTCTGGCGGGCTGGCCCCGGCGGATCGGTTTTACGCCCGCGATGCGATTTTGTCCGGCCCGGCGGGGGGTGTGGTCGGCATGGCGCGCACCGCCCTTGCGGCCGGGTTTGACAAGGTCATTGGCTTTGATATGGGCGGCACCTCAACCGATGTTTCGCGGGCCGAGCGGGGGCAAACTGCGCGCCGCCAGAATAACAAGGTTGCGGGCATTCACCTGCGTGCGCCCATGGTGGCGGTGCATACGATCGCCGCCGGGGGCGGGTCGGTTTTGGGCTTTGAAGAGGGCCGGGCGCGGGTCGGGCCGGCCAGCGCCGGGGCGCAACCGGGGCCGGCCTGTTACGGGCGCGGCGGTCCGGCGGCGTTGAGCGATGCCAATCTCGTTTTGGGGCGGCTGGACCCGTCATATTTTGCCCCGCGCTTTGGCCCAAAAAGCGATCAATTGCCTGATGCGCAGGCGGCGCAGGCCGCGCTTGGGGCTTTGGCGGCGCAAATGGGCATGAAAGATGCCGTAGAGGCCGCCGCCGGGTATTTCGCCATTGCCGTTGAAAATATGGCCCAGGCGGTGCGCGCCATTACGCTGGCCAGGGGCATAGACCCGGCAGCGTATGCGCTGGCTTCTTTTGGCGGCGCCGGGGGGCAAATGGCCTGTGCGGTGGCGGCGGCATTGGGCATCAAAAAGGTGCTGGTGCATCCGTTTGCCAGCCTGCTATCGGCCTATGGAATTGGCCTTGCACGGCCACGCGCAGAGCGCCGAAAAAGTTTTTCTTCTTCGCTGGACGAAGTCGGGCTGGCCAATGCTGTGCAAGAAATGGACGCATTGGCAGGCGCGCTAAAAAAAGAATTGGATGCGCAGGCCGCCAGCGGTGATGCAGTGCAGCGCCATGACACGCTTTATGTGCATTATGCTGGCTCTGACACGGCCTTGCCAATTGTCTGTGCGGACTTGGCGGTAATGAAAAAGGCCTTTGCCGCTGCGCATCAAAGTCTGTTTGGCTTTACCATGCCGGGCGTGGATTTACGCATTGAGTCTGTTGCCGTGGCCCTTGAAGGGCAGGGGGATGAAACCGCGCCGGTTAATCCGCCGCGCCCGGCGGCCAGGACAAAATGCACGCCGGTTGGCCATAATACGCTTTATGGACGGGGCGCGCCGCAAGATTTGCCGGTTTATCTTTTGGCAGATATGGGCGCGGGAGACGTTATCAACGGCCCGGCACTTCTTATCGATCCACATTCGCAAATTGTTGTCGATCCGGGTTGGCGGGCAATCATGCGCGCTGACTCGCTGCTGGTTTTGGAAGGTGGCGCGGCCCCGGTGGTGGTATCAGATGCCAGTCAGGCCGACCCGGTAGAGCTGGAACTATTTAACAAGCGTTTTATGAGCGTGGCCGAACAGATGGGTACGGTATTGGAGCGCACCGCCCATTCGGTGAATATGAAAGAACGGCTGGATTTTTCCTGTGCCGTGTTTGATCGGGACGGGGCTTTGGTGGCCAATGCACCGCACATGCCGGTGCATCTTGGCTCCATGTCGGCCAGTGTGCGCGCGGTGATGCACAGCCATCCAGGTTTGGGCCATGGCGAGGCGGTGGCATTGAATGCGCCCTGGGCCGGGGGGACACATATCCCGGATATCACCGTGGTTATGCCGGTGTGTGATGAGGCGACCGGGGCGCGGCAGTTTTTTGTCGCGGCGCGGGGACACCATGCGGATATTGGCGGTATGCAACCGGGGTCCATGCCGCCATTTTCCACAAGGATTGAGCAAGAAGGGGTTTTGTTTGATGCGGTGCCGGTATTGCGCGAAGGGCGTTTTCAAGATGGTGCCGTGCGGGCGCTGCTGGCCGGTGGCCGGTGGCCGGCGCGCAACCCGGATCAGAATATTGCTGATCTGAAGGCGCAGATTGCCGCTTGCGCGCGCGGGGCGCGTGATTTGCAGGCCATGTGCGCGGCCTATGGGCGCGATCATGTGACGGCCTATATGGGTCATGTGCGCGATAATGCCACCGCCGCCGTGCGCCGGGTGATTGATCGCTTAAGTGATGGCAGCGCGCGGGTGCCGATGGATTGCGGCGCGCAGATTTGCGTCTCTGTGCGCCTTTATCATGAAAGTCGCGCGGCGGTTATCGATTTTGCCGGCACATCGGCGCAGATGGATAATAATTTTAATGCCCCGCAATCGGTGGCGCGGGCCGCTGTGCTTTATGTTTTTCGCTGTCTGGCCGATGCGGATATCCCGTTGAACGAAGGCTGTCTGGTGCCGCTGGATATCCGTATCCCGCCCGGGTGTCTGTTATCGCCCGGCAAAACCGCCGCCGTGGTGGCCGGCAATGTGGAGACCAGCCAGCATGTTGTTGACGCGTTGTTTGCTGCCACCAACACTATGGCCGGGGCGCAAGGGACAATGAACAACCTGACATTCGGGGATGATCATCAGCAATATTATGAAACCATTTGCGGCGGGGCCGGGGCGGGGCCGGACTTTGCCGGGCAAAGCGCCATTCATACCCATATGACCAATTCACGCCTGACCGACCCGGAGGTTTTGGAAACCCGCTTTGCGGTTCTGGTCGAGGCGCATGGTCGGCGCGCAGGCTCAGGCGGCGCGGGGCGCTATTGTGGTGGTGATGGCAGTCGGCGGGTATTGCGCTTTTTGGCCCCCATGCAGGTGTCTTTGCTGTCGTCGCACCGCCAGACGGCCCCGGCGGGGCTGGCGGGCGGAAAAGACGGTCAATGCGGCGCGCAATGGCTGGTCCGTAAGGATGGACGCAAAAGCGTGCGCGCGGGCTGTTTTGAAGACGCGGTGGAGGCCGGGGACGTATTGATTATCGAAACGCCCGGCGGTGGGGGGTATGGTGCGCCCAAACCAGAGACAAAAACATAAATTTATGGGGATTTTTTCTTTGGAAAAATGACTAAAAGCCCGGCTATGCAAAGCCATAAGACGGGCACAAAAACGATCAGGCGCGCAAATACAATCAGTGACGGACTCATAATCGGGGCTTTGGTAAACCAGCTATTCAAACCTTCTGAAAAAAGAATGGCGCTGGTAAAAAGGCCAACTAAAAAGACCAATATAGCCAAACCGCTGGTGAGCAATTCAAGCGTTTTGCCTGGTCTTCGCTTGTCGATTATTATGTGTGCGCCCAATACGGTTATATTGCCAAGAACCGTTGCAAAGGCGATGGCCAGAGCAAAGGCAAAGCTTTGCAGGCCTGCTTCGGTCGGGGTGTCCGTCCACAATGTCGATATGGCCCCAAGAAAAGCCAGGGCAAAACCAGATGAGCCAATTGTGGCAAGGACGGGAATGTTGGTGTTCTTTAGCATGGTATGAGTATTCGCTTATACCGGTAAAAGCGCAAGGGCTAGGAAAATTCATCTCGCAGTTTTTGCAAAATCAAATCCCGCGCCGTTGCAAAGGCTGCCATGGTGTTTGCTCCGGCCGGGTCGGTAATCGGCCAGTGCAAGCGTTTTACCTTGCCCGGTACGATGGGGCAGACCTCTTCGGCGCACAGTGTTACCACCAGATCAATTGTGGAAAGATCAAACACATCTATCGATTTTGATGTGTGGGTGCTAATGTCGATGCCTGCATCGGCCATAACCTGCACGGCCAACGGATTGACGTGCCCCGATGGCTGAGACCCGGCACTGAACGCCTTGATTTTATCGCCAAAATAATGCCGGGCGAGGCCTTGCGCCATCTGGCTGCGGGCGCTGTTGGCGACGCAGAGAAAAAGCACGGTTTTCATGACGATGTCTCGCGGGCACTGAACCAGCGCCGTTGCAGCCATAAAGCAACACTGACCAAAGAAATCAGGACCGGCACCTCAACCAGCGGCCCGATAACCGTGGTAAAGGCAACCGGTGAGGCCAGACCAAAAGCGGCAATGGCAACGGCGATGGCCAGCTCGAAATTATTACTGGCGGCGGTAAAGGCGATGGAGGTGGTGCGCTGATAATCCGCGCCAATCCATTTGCCCATGGCAAAGCTGATCAGGAACATGATGACAAAGTAAATCGCCAGCGGCACCGCAATGCGCAGAACATCCAGTGGCAATTCAAGCACCATGCCGCCTTTCAAAGAGAACATGGCAACGATGGTAAACAGCAAGGCGATAAGGGTGATCGGGCCGATGCGCGGCTCAAACTTTTCCTTATACCATTCAGCCCCCTTGCGATTGATGAGGATTTTTCGGGTTAAAAACCCGGCCAGAAAGGGGATCCCCAGATAGATAAATACCGATTGCGCAATCATGCCAAAGCTGACCTCGATTATCTGCCCCTGAAGACCCAGCATTTCGGGCAGAACTGACATAAAGAACCAGGCATAAACACTGAAAAACAGAATCTGGAAAATGCTGTTAAAGGCCACCAGTGCGGCCACATATTCGCGGCTGCCCCCGGCCAACTGGTTCCAGACAATGACCATGGCGATGCAGCGCGCCAGCCCGATCAGGATCAGGCCCGTCATATAGGCCGGGTAATCGGCCAAAAAGGTGACGGCGAGAACAAACATCAACACCGGCCCGATCAGCCAGTTTTGCACCAGCGATAACAGCAAAATGCGCTTGTCGGCAAAAACCTTTGGCAATTCATCATAGCGCACTTTGGCCAGCGGCGGGTACATCATCAGAATAAGGCCAATGGCAATGGGTATATTGGTGGTGCCGACGCTCAAACTATTGAGCCATTCGGGCAGGCCGGTGAACAGGCGGCCCATGGCCACACCCAAAACCATCGCCAAAACAATCCACAAGGTTAAATAGCGATCGAGAAATGATAACCGTTTCGTTTCCATTATGAGGCCTTCTTTTTGTCTTTGATGATGATGTGACAGGGCATTTGTGCGCTGTCTTTACAGCAGTTTTGCGTCAGATATTTTATGGTGTCGACCAGCGTGTCATAATTGGCGCTATAAATGCTCGCCCGGCCTTCGCGCCGCAAACTGATCAGGCCGGCCTTGTGCAGTTTATCGAGATGAAAAGACAAGGTGGTGGCCGGTATGTTCATATGCGCCCCAATGGCCCCGACATTCATGCCCTTGGGGGCGATCTCGATAAGGTGGCGAAAAATCCCCAAGCGAGTTTCCTGTGCCAAAGCATCGAGCGCGCTAATAACGGTTTTTGTATCCATATATCTAGGTATATAGATATATGGATAGGGTGCAAGTTTTTGCTCCACAATCACCTGCGTCAAGCTGGATGCAATGCTTTACGGTGTTTCTCCCTCTCCTTTGGGGAGAGGGCCGGGGTGAGGGGACAGGTGAGGGGAAACAGGCCTTGGCCATCTGAGCCCCTTTCTGCTCGCATGCGCCCCTCATCCCAACCTTCTCCCATGGGAGAAGGAGTCCGGCTTTGCGAGTATGACGATATTATGTGCTGGCAATACCCAAAAATGACTTGACGGCGCACGCAGGTTGAGGTGCATATCCATCATGAAAGCGCCGCCACGTCTGTATGTTGAAAACTTGCCCAAAGAGGGTGAAAGCCTGACGCTTCCCCGCGAGGCGGCGCATTATGTGGCAACGGTTATGCGCCGCCGGGTGGGGGATGATTTGCGGCTGTTTGACGGGGTGAACGGCGAGTGGATGGCGCGCATCAGCCATGTTGAACGCAAAGATGTGCGCCTTGTTATCGGGCCGCAAAGTCGGGCCTTTGCCGCTGTGCCTGATCTGATCTTGCTGTTTGCGCCGGTGAAGAAAACCCGCGCTGAATTTATTGTTGAAAAAGCCACTGAGCTGGGCGCGCGCGCCCTTGCGCAGGTGCAGACCGCGCGCACCAATGCGCGGCCCTTGCGGTATGAGCGGATGGAGTTGATTGCCCGCGAAGCGGCAGAACAGACCGAGCGGCTGGATCTGCCGCAAATCCTGGCGCACACGCCCTTGGATGAGGTTTTAAAAACCTGGGATGAGGGGCGGCCATTGATTTTTTGCGATGAGGCCGGGGATGAGGATGATGCGCCCTGGGGCGGGGCATCCGGGCGCGCTTTGCCGATGGCCTCCGCCTTGCAAAAAGCCGGATGCGCGGGGCAAAAAGCGGCCATATTGATTGGCCCGGAAGGCGGCTTTACACCCGATGAGCGGCGTGATTTGCGGGCGCGTGATAATGTGCTGGCCGTCTCTCTCGGGCCGCGTATTTTGCGCGCCGATACCGCCGCTTTGGCCGCATTGACCCTGTGGCAGGCCCATTGCGGCGATTGGCAGAACCAATAAATACACAATGAAAACAACAAAATAGATTGTAAAATTACCCTGATAAGGGATTTTCCCTTGTCGGCGCTCTGGTGGCCCCTTAAATCAAAGCCTTATGAACTGTGTGGAGATTGGGCATGGCGGCGCGCGACAAGGTGGCCTTGATTGAAGGCAAGGCTGATCTGATTGATTATCTGGCCGCCGGGTGCAAACCGCCCGCGCAATGGCGCATTGGCACCGAGCATGAAAAATTTGGCTTTGCGTTAAAAGGTCATGGGCCGCTGCCATACGATGGCGCAGGGCCGTGCATATTAAAAATGCTCGAAGGCTTAAAGCGGTTTGGCTGGGATCCGATGGTCGAGGAAGGTTATCTTATTGGCCTGTCGCGTAAGGGCGCAACGGTGACGCTGGAGCCGGGCGGGCAATTGGAACTTTCGGGCGCGCCACTGGATGATATTCACCAAACCTGCGCCGAGGTGAATCAGCATCTTAAAGAGGTTAAAGACGTTGCCGATGAAATTGGCGCCGGCTTTTTGGGCCTTGGGTTTTCGCCGGTTACCAGCCTTGAAAATACGCCCATTATGCCCAAGCCGCGCTATAAGATTATGCGCGATTATATGCCAAAGGTCGGGCGGCTGGGGCGGCAAATGATGTTTCGCTCGTGTACGGTGCAGGTCAATCTCGACTTTTCTTCCGAAGCGGACATGGTAAAGAAATTTCGCACCTCTTTGGCGCTGCAACCGGTGGCCACGGCCCTGTTTGCCAATTCCCCGTTTGCCGAAGGGCGGCTTAACGGCTTTTTGTCCTATCGTGGCTATGTCTGGGGCGATACCGACCCGGACCGCACCGGGATGTTGCCGTTTGTCTTTGAAGATGGCTTCGGGTTTGAGCAATATGTTGATTACGCCCTTGATGTACCGATGTATTTTATCAAACGAGGGGGGCATTATCTCGATGCATCGGGTAAGAGCTTTCGCGATTTTCTGGAGGGGAAACTGGATATTCTGCCCGGTGAAAAACCGACTTTACAAGATTGGGAGGATCATCTTTCCACCCTGTTTCCCGAAGTGCGGCTGAAAACATTTCTTGAAATGCGCGGCGCCGATGGCGGGCCCTGGTCGCGCCTGTGCGCTTTGTCGGCGTTCTGGACCGGTATTTTTTATGACCAAAGCGCGCTTGATGAAGCCTGGGAGATGGTGCGGGACTGGAATGTTTTTGAACGCGAGGCTTTGCGCCGCACCGCGCCAACCCTTGGCCTGAATGCACCGTTTCGCGAGACCAATATGCAAAAACTGGCGCAAAAAGCGCTGGCAATTTCCCATGGGGGATTGAAGCGCCGCGCCCGGATGAATGCGTATGGTGAAAATGAGAGCTTGTTCTTGCGCGAGATGGAAGAGATTGCGCAAAAAGGCGTAACCCCGGCCGAGGAGCTCATTGCCTGTTATCATGGTGAATGGGAAGGCGATCTGGACATGGTGTTTACCGCCGGGGCGTATTGAATAGGCACTATGCGGTTTTGCGCGATTGCCAGGGCGCACAATTACCCACATAGTGGGAAAAAAGGAGATTACGATGATTGGGTATGTGACAGTTGGTACCAATGATTTCGACAAATCAGCAGCGTTTTATGATGCGCTTCTGGCCGAGCTTGGCGGCAAGCGGATGATGGAAGACGAGGGCTTCATTGCCTGGAGTTCCGGCGCACAAGGTGCTGCGGTTTCCATCATCAAACCCTTTGACGGGAAGGCGGCAACAAACGGTAATGGCACCATGCTGGCCCTGGCCGCCAATTCCACCGATTTGGTCGATAAGGTCTATGCCAAAGCGATCGAGCTGGGCGCGCAATGTGAAGGCAAGCCCGGTCCGCGCGGCGAGAGCGGCTTCTATGCCGGTTATTTTCGTGACCCGGACGGTAACAAGCTGAATGTCTTCACCATGCCGGGCATGACAGGGTAATTTATTTGCCCGTCCCCATGCGGTGATCGTGTATTGGTGGGGCGTGCGCCTTCATCTTTTGACTTGGCTCAAGATGAGGTGTGCGTTTTATATCCAAGGTGTCATTACCCGGCCTGTCCGGGCAATCCAGTTTTATAACCGCATACGCCTGACCTCTTTATTGTGGCAGGCTTTTTTCTATGGCGCGGCGCAGTTTTTTCGAGGAGGGTTTGACGATTGTTGGATAGGTGCCGATCAGATGACCTTCCGGATCGATCAGGTATTTGTGAAAATTCCACTTTGGGCTGGACCCGGTTTCTGCCTTGGCCCATTTATAAAACGGGTGGGCATCATTGCCCTTGGTGATGATCTTGCTGGTCATCGGGAAATTCACGTTAAAATTCATCGTGCAGAATTTCTTGATTTCTTTTTCCGAGCCCGGTTCCTGGCCGCCAAAATCATTGCTGGGGGCCCCAAGGACGACAAAGCCTTTATCGCGGTATTCTTCCCACAGGGCTTGCAGGCCTTCATATTGTGGGGTGAAGCCACATTGCGAGGCGGTGTTGACCACAAGAACGGTTTTGCCGCGAAATTCCGACAAGGGCAAAGGCTTGCCATCAATGGAGGTGAACTCATAATCATAGGCCGAACCTTCGGCAGCCACCGCGCCGCCCATAAGCGCCAGATAACCCATGCCGGCAAGGCCCAAAATGGTGGTGATGCCAAGGGCAGCATAAAGGCCGCGGCGGCCCTTGGGTTTTTCGGTTTGCGCTGTGTCGCTCATAATGATCTCCGGTTTTCGCGCTCTATATTACCGCAAATACGGCTTTATCCCTAATGGTTTATCCTACAGGGTCTTGGCGATGGTATGCAGCGCGTCGGCCAGGCGCAAACAATCATCCGCATGGTTGTAAATCGCCGGGGTAATACGGACGCAAGCCCCCTTGGCGACGCCGTCGCGGTGGGTGGTAAAAATCGCAAAATCGTTCAGCAGCCGTTCTACAATTGCTTTATTGTCGGCGACGCTGGTTTTGCCTTTAAAGCGAAACGAGGTGATGCCCGCATGCAGACGCGGATCGTCACCGGTCAGCACATCAAGGCCATCAATATCGCTGACCGCCGAGACCCATAAATCACGCAAATAGCGCAAGCGGGCCTCCTTGTTTTGTTTGCCCACCTTGAGGTGATAATCAAAAGCATCAGGCACGGCCATGACGGCGGCAAAATTGATAGTGCCGGTGTGCACGCGGCCGACAATGCTGTCTTTTTGGTTTTCTTCTGCCGACAGATTGGGGGTGATGTCGCCCAGGCGGTTTTTGCGAATATACATGGCCCCGACGCCGATTGGGGCGCCAATCCATTTGTGCAGGTTAAAGCCGATAAAATCAGCGCCCAGATCGTCAATCTTTATGTCCATCTGGCCATAGGAATGGGCGACATCAACAATGACATCGACGCCCCGGCTGCGCGCCATTTTTGTCACCTCTTTGACCGGAATGGTCAGGCCGGTGCGGTGACCAATATGGGTCAGCAAGAGAAGACGTACTTTGGGATTGTCGCTTAAGGCTTTTTCATAAAAATCAATCAGGCCCTGATGGTCGACCGGCTCAGGAATGTCGAGCTGAACCACGCTGCACTTTTCGCGTGCGGCCACAAAGGCCATGGCGGTTTTTGTCGAGTAATAATCAAGGTCGGTATACATCACCGCATCGCCGGGCGTTAAGCAATTATAGCCATTAATCAGCCCTTGCAGGGCTTCGGTGGCATTGCGTGTCAGCACAATTTCACCCTCATTGGCCCCCAGCTCGTGTTCGACACGGCGAAGAATGGCGGCCAGATCGTCTTTATAGGCCCGGCGGGCATAGAAGGAGCTTTCGCGATTGACCTTGCGCACATAATGGAGATGCTTTTCCAGAACCGGCCGTGACATAATCCCCCAATAGCCGTTTTCAAGATTGGTAATATCGGATCTGACATCAAAATCAGCGGCGATCGTGGCCCAGAATGCCTCATCTTTCGCCAGATTTTGCGCGTCTGTTATCGGCGTTGTCGCGGCCCGGGCCACCAAGGGTGCGGCCATGCTGGCGGCACCAAAGGCAATACCGGTTTTTAACGCACCGCGCCGGGAAAGTGTCGTCATGGTTTTCTTGCTCATATTCGTTCCACCCTATTGCGTAACCGGCAGAATGAAGGAAACAGGCGCAGCATTCAAGATTTAACATATCGGTACTGGCGGATAAAACGCACAGCGGCTATCTTGCGCCCATGTTTACGCATTTTTTCTCTGAGTTACGCGCCGCCAAAGTGCCGGTCAGTTTGCGGGAATATCTGACCCTCATGGAGGCGCTGGATAAGGGCGTGATTGCGCGCAAAGTCGATGATTTTTACTATTTATCGCGCGCAACCCTGGTCAAGGATGAACGGGATCTGGACAAGTTTGACCAGGTGTTTGGCACGGTTTTCAAAGGCATAGAGCGCACGGCGGATATTGTCGGTGAGGCGGACATCCCCGAAGACTGGCTGCGTAAATTAACCGAAAAATACCTCACCGACGAGGAAAAGCGCGAGATCGAAGCGCTTGGCGGCTGGGATAAATTAATGGAGACTCTGGCCGAACGCTTGAACGAGCAGGACGAACGCCATGAGGGCGGCAATAAATGGATCGGCACGGCGGGCACCTCCCCCTTTGGCGCGCATGGCTATAACCCCGAAGGGGTGCGTATTGGCCAAAAGCAGGGGCGCCATGGCCGGGCGGTAAAAGTTTGGGACAAGCGTGAGTTTCGTAATCTTGATGGGTCGCGCGAATTGGGCACGCGCAATATCAAGGTGGCGTTGCGCCGCCTGCGCAAATTTGCCCGCGATGGGGCGGCAGAAGAGCTGGATTTGCGCGGCACTATCGATGCCACGGCCAAGCAGGGCTGGCTGGACATTCTGATGCGCCCGGAGCGGCGCAATACGGTCAAGGTGGCGCTGTTTCTGGACGTAGGCGGCTCGATGGATCCGTTCATTGATCAATGCGAAGAGCTGTTCAGCGCCGCGCGCACCGAGTTCAAACGCCTTGATCACTATTATTTCCACAATTGCCTTTACGAGGCGGTGTGGAAGGAAAACCGCCGCCGCCGCACCGAGGTGACGCCGACCTGGGATATTATCCACACCTTGCCACCGGACACCAAAATCGTGTTTGTCGGGGATGCCTCGATGAGCCCCTATGAGGTGACGGTGCCCGGCGGCTCGGTCGAGCACTGGAATGAAGAGGCCGGGGCGGTCTGGCTGCACCGCATTGTCGATACCTATGAGGATGTGATCTGGCTGAACCCGACACCGGAAAAATATTGGGATTACACTGCCTCTATCGCCATGATTGGCGATATTATCGGCCGTCACCGCATGTTCCCCCTGACCCTCGATGGCATTGAAAACGCCATGAAGGAACTGGCGCGGTAATCCGCAAAGCGCGATTGAAAGTCACAAAATTGTTACCGGTTCTGATTTCAAAATCAGCCGGATTTGTGCTGGTTTGTAAATATCTGGGGGAATTCCCATGCCCTGACAGGGCGCAAGGGGGTTTTCATCGGCCACCTGACAGTGGCATTAATGACGGAGCGCTTCATGCCTCTGACCCAGAGTCTGCCCCATAAAATTGCCCGTGGACTGGTGCGGGTGGGTAAAAAATCCCGGCGAAAAATTGATCGTGTACTGGCGGCCTGTTCGCGTATTGGGAACCCGGATGTCTTTGCGCCGGATAGCTTTATCTGGACCAGGGAATTGGAGCGCAACTGGCCGGATATCCGCGCGGAAGTTGATGCCATACTGTGCCATCGTGAGGCGGTGCCGCCTTTGCGCGATATTTCACCCGACCATAAAAAAATTGCCGGTGACGGGCGCTGGCGATCTTATTTTTTTGTGGGGGTATGGCCTGAAATCACAAGAGAATACGGCGCGTTGCCCCAAAACAACGGCGGTTCTTGAAACCATACCGGGCCTGAAAACGGCGCTGTTTTCCATTCTCGCACCGGGGGCGGTTATCCCGCGCCATCGCGGCGTCACCAAAGCGTTGGTGGTATGTCATCTGGGCCTGAAAGTCCCAACGGACCGCACCGCCTGCCGCCTGTGGGTGAATGGTAAAATACTGCATTGGGAAGAGGGCAAAAGTTTTGTCTTTGATGACACATATCCTCATTACGTGCGCAATGATACCGAGGAAGAACGGGTGGTTTTATTGTTGCAGGTTATGCGCCCCTTGCGCCAGCCGGGACGGGCGCTGGCGGCCGCTTTTCTTGCCGCCATTCGCATCAGTCCCTTTATTACAGACGCCAAAAAGCAATTGTCAAAATGGGATGAAAAATACCGCCGGTCTGAAGGTGGGGGCTGAAACTTATCTTTTTGCGCTCTTTGACGTTGGTAAAACGGACGTTTCAGCCTGCCTGTATTTTCATTATTGACTCTATAGTCAAAAATAGAATACCTACCCTTGGCACGCTATGCCAATCATGAATACAGGAGTTCCACATGACAGACTTTCCCTTACACACGGCTGAAACTGCACCGGCTGCGGCGCGCCCGCTTTTTGAAAATTCAATGAAGGCCTTTGGCATGGTGCCGAACCTGCACGCGGTCATGGCTGAATCGCCAGAGCTTTTGGAGGCTTATCAGGCGGTACACACATTATTTTCCAACTGCAGCCTTGGCGATGTAGAGCGTAATGTGGTCTGGATGGCCATTAATGTGGAAAACGCCTGTCATTATTGTGTGCCGGCACATTCTGCTATTGCCAAAATGCAAGGCGTGTCAGATGACGATATTGAAAGTTTACGCAATGCAACGCCGCTGGCTGACCCGCGGTTGGAGGCCTTGCGCCTGTTCACCGTGAAAATGGTGCGCCAGCGGGGTTTGGTTGATGATAAGGAGATTGAGGCTTTTCTCGCTGCCGGGTTTACCAAACGCAATATTCTGGATGTCGTTCTTGGCATTGGGCAAAAAGTCATGTCAAACTACACCAATCATCTTGCGCAGACCCCGGTTGACGCCCCGTTTGAGGGGTTTGCCTGGTCTCCTGCAAAAGCAGAAACAGAATAAGACGGGATCATATGGCGGGTCGGCCGCGCAAATTCGACAGGAACGAAGCGGTCGACCGTTTTGTACAGGTCTTTTGGGACAAGGGATTTGCGCAAACGTCTGTGGATGATCTGCAAGCAAGTACTGGCATCCAGAGGGGTAGTTTTTACGCGGCCTTTACGGACAAGGATACGGCCTTTCTGGAAGCGCTGGACCGTTATACGGAACAGTTTACCCGCCAGGGGCTTGACATATTGCAAGCGCCGGAATGTCCCAAAACCGCTCTGGCAAATTACATCCTTTTTGTTGCTGACTTTTTATCCCTCAGACCAGGGCGGGGGTGTCTTCTGCTGAGCACTATTTGCGAACCTCCATCATTAATTTCCACCAAAAAAGAGGGGCTGAACCGCCGTGCTGACGCGGTGTTGACGCCTTTGGCGCAGGCGTGTCAGGAGGCTGAAAAGGGGCGGGGAAAAAACGCCGCGAAAATACTTTATGCCTATGTGCTTGCCCAGATACTGGGTCTGAATGCGCTGGCCCGTTCCGGGGAAAGTAAAAGCCTCTGTGCCGTCGCCCGGATGGCTGCAGAGCTGATCAAAAAAGAAGCACAATAACCACTATATTAACGCTCTTTGGTATTGGAAAAACGGACTTTGGGATATTTTTCCTCGGCATAGCCAATGTCCCAGGGATTTTTGCCCAAAAACACCAGATCGCCGTCAACATCTTCGGCGATTTGCAGTTTGTGACTGCTGGTAAAGGCCTCAAGATCAGCCTTGTTATCGGCGCTGATCCAGCGGGCAATGCTGTAGGGGCTTGGCTCGAATATAACATCCAGCTTGTATTCGGCGGCGATGCGCTCGGCCGTCACCTCGATCTGTAACTGGCCGACAGCCCCCAGAATCATATCGGCCCCCAATACCGGCTTGAATAATTGCGTGACGCCCTCTTCGGCCAGACTCATCAGCGCTTTGCGCAAATGTTTGGCCTTCATCGGGTCGCGCGGGCGCGCCCGGCGCAATATTTCGGGGGCAAAATTGGGAATGCCGGCAAATTGGATAGAGCCTGATTCGCTAAGGCTGTCACCAACGCGCAACGTGCCATGATTGGGAATGCCGATAATATCGCCGGCATAGGCTTCATCGGCAATCTCCCGGTCTTGCGCAAAAAACATCAAAGGTGAATTGATGCTCATCACCTTGCCGCCCCCGGTTTTCAGTTTCATGCCGCGGCGAAATTTACCTGAGGCAAGGCGGGTGAAGGCCACGCGATCGCGGTGATTGGGGTCCATATTGGCCTGCACCTTGAACACAAATCCGGCGGTTTCCCTGGCGCCGGGAGGCAGGGTAATCTGCTGGTCGCCTTTGCGGGCGCGGGCGGCAATGGGCGCGGGCGCAAAATCGGCCAGGGCATCAAGAAGCTCCAGCACGCCAAAATGGCGTAAAGCCGAGCCAAAGCAGACCGGCGTTAAATGCCCTTCGCGATATGATTGCAGATTAAACGCCGGGCAGGCCTCGCGGGCCAGCTGCGCCTCTTCGGCCAGTTCGGCGCGCTGTCCATCGGGTAAAAGTGCATCCATTTGCGCATCGTCGAGCGCAACACGCCGCGAGGGTTGGCCATCGGTATTTTTTTCAAAGGGCAAGAAATCATTGCGCCGCAAATCCTGCACCCCGCGAAAACGGTTGCCGGACCCGGCGGGCCAATGCAGCGGTGCCACATCAAGCGCCAGCTTGTCACCAATCTCGTCAAGAAGTTCCAAAGGGTCGCGCGCTTCGCGGTCCATTTTGTTGATAAATGTCAAAATCGGAATGTCGCGCAAGCGGCATACTTCAAACAGTTTCAAGGTTTGCGGCTCAATGCCCTTGGCCGCATCCAATACCATGACGGCGCTGTCTGCGGCGGTCAGGGTGCGGTATGTATCTTCGGAAAAATCTTCGTGGCCCGGTGTGTCCAGAAGGTTGAAAACCAGATCGCGGTGGGTGAATGTCATCACCGATGAGGAAACGGAAATACCCCGTTCGCGTTCAATTTTCATCCAGTCTGACGAGGTGCGGCGGTTTTCGCCGCGTGCGCGCACCTGCCCGGCCAGATGAATGGCCCCGGCCGCTTGCAATATATGTTCGGTCAGCGTGGTTTTGCCCGCATCCGGGTGCGAGATAATGGCAAAGGTGCGGCGCCGGGATGCGTGCCCGGAAAACGGATGATCTGTCATAGGTGCAGGCCTTTTGTGAAGCGCCCTCGATTACCCCGCTGCTGCAAAAATCGCAAGCGCTCAGCCCTTGCGCATTTCAGCCCAGACGGATTTTTCAACAATCTGCGGGGATAATACACCACCGTCCTGAAGCTGGAAAAGATTGGAGATGGTCATCAATGAAACTTCGGCCAGTTGGATGGCAATCTCATCGGCGCGCCGCGCCCCTGCTGCCGTTGGCCCGGCCAGCATGGCGTTAACGCCGGTTTTGGCGGCGACCAGAAGTGATAATTGCCGTGCCCTTTCCGGTATCTCATGAACCAGCAAGGGGGTGGCGAATATTTCTTCGCGTACCAGATGCAAAATCATACCGCGCGATGTTTTTAAAAATTGCGCATAAGACATGGGAAACTCATCCGAATTGATAACTTCTTCGGGACGTTGCAGGTCAAAAATGCGGTCGTTAAACAAAAATAACATTTATCTATAACGCCATGGGACAGACTAAAGGTCAACAGAGCGCGTTTCATCATCAAGTAAAAAATGACGGCCTTTGCTGTCTTCTATTTCAATAACCCATAAATCCGGGTCCCTGGTCAACCTTGTTTTTATGATCTCTTCAATGTCTTCATCCGGGCATGGTTCTGGCGTGCTCGTTACCCATATGCGGGTATAGTTTTCGTCACGCTCTGGCACCCACAGCATGGCTGTTTTGTTGTCTTTCATGGTTTTGATCAATACGGCCCCGGCATCATCATCGCCATGATGGCGCACATAGGCAAAGGCCCCGGCGCTACGCGCCCGGCGGATAAGTGCCATCGCCCATATATGTGTTTTCAACTCGTGCATGGCGGCATTCTTGCTCTGGTTTTTGGTGACTGGCAATAAGGAGGCGTAACTGTATCAACATGACACGGATTTGCACGTCTTTCCTTATTCTTCTCTTCGCTTTATTCTGTTTATGTTTTGCGCGTGCGGCAATGGCACAGGCCAGCCTGGAACAATTGGGTGCGGTGCAAAAAAGTGCATCCATTGACTATGCAACCCCCAAAATCGATCTCTCCTTTGATTTACCGCCCGGCTCGTTTATGTCCAGCCTGACGCTTTATGCGGCGCCGGGCCGGGTTGCCCCGGCCACCGACAGCGCCCTGGTGATCAGTGTTAATGACTATGCGGGCATCGTGCTGACGCCCCGGCCACAGGATTTTATGGCGCGCATGGATTTGCCGGCAGGGCAATTGCGCGCGGGCCGCAACACGGTGGCAATCAGCTTTGAAGGGCCACCGGCACGCCAGTGTCCTTGGCGCGAAGACGGCGGCTGGGTGATTGATTTGCGGCGCAGTCGCCTCGATCTTGCCGGGGGGACGCAGGTCGCTGATTTTGCCGGGCTGGAAACATGGTTGGCGGCGGATTTGGGTGGTCCGGGGTCTGTGCAGATCAATGGCGATATACTTACCCCGGCGGCACGCGCCGCTTTTGGGGCTTTGATTGTGCAGGGGGTAAGCCTGCGCGCGCGGCATGTCCCCCATCTGGCAAAGCGTGGGGATTTTCTGGTCAGCGCGCAAAAAAATCCCCGGGCCGTGGGACCAAGCCTCAAAATATTGCCCGGCCCGGTGCCGCAGCTTGTTCTTTTGGGGCGCGATGAGACGCAAATCGTGGCGGCGGCGCGCCTGTTTGCGGCGCGTATTTTGGATATTCCCGGTACAGTCGCCGCGGCGCCTGATCTGGCCCATGCGCCGCTTTTGCGCAAAGCCAACCCCTTGAGCGGCCTGCCCGCGGCTTTGCAAACCCCGTTTTGGCGCGGTCAGCCCTATGTGACGGATTTTCGCGCGCCGCGCGCCGGGCAATTGCGGCTTCTTCTGGATATCGAGCGCACTGGCGCGGAAGGGGTCAGCACGCTGGTGCGGCTGAATGGTGAGGCCGCCGCGCGTAAAAAATTACGACGCAAAGTCAACCATGTGCGGATTAATCTGGACGGTTCAGGCGGCAGCGTACAGCGCCGTCTGGCCATAGGGCGGGTTTTGGAAGGCCCGTCTGGTCGGGCGCCAGCATGTGCGCAAGGTGACAGGGCTGCGCCGCTACGCCTTTTGCGGGCGCGCATTGAATCGAACGGGTTTGCGCATTTGGGCGGGTTGTCGCGCTTCAGTGTTGATGCGGCCCCATTCGCCAACGGGCAAGGGGCCGATACCAGCATACGTTTGCCCGCCAATAGTCATGCCGCATTGATGGCCGGTTGGCAGGTATTGGGGCGTCTGGCGCTCAATTCCGGGCGGGCCTGGACGGACGCCGATTATGGCGTGATTGGCGGGCCAGGGCATGCGGCGCTGCGTAAAAACCTTTTGCTGATCGGACCACGGGCACAACTGAAAAACGGTGTTGCCGATCTGGCGTTAAACCCGGTGTTCGCCCAAGGGGCCGCCAGTGGCCCGGATGGCAAAGCGGGGCGAAAATTTCACCTGATACCTGCGGCCAGAGCCGCTGAAAACCCATTGCCGGGCCTTGGTGTGGCCACATGGGCGCCCCGCCCCGGCGGCGGCATGGCGGTGGTGCTGACCGGTGAAACCACGGCGGATTTTATTCCCGCCATGGATGCATTGGCGATGGATACGGCGCTTGACCGGCTGGATGGCCGGGTGGCGCGCTGGCGGCATGATCGCGTGGCGGTCAATGTCGTCGATCCGCCGGTTTTTGCCCGCGATCCCCGGGGCGCGGCGCGGCGAAAAAAAGGCTTTTGGCTGATTATGGGCATGGCGGCGCTGACCTTATTATCCTTGCTCATGGCACGCATTGCATTTGAACGATTAAAATAACCAGATCGCAAGACTCATCTGCTAGGGTGCCTTTTGGTGTTCCATGGTGGGTGTTTATGCGCTTGTTTTTAAAGTTTTTAATGGTTTTCTTGCTTGTGCCGACACTTGCCGGTGCCGTTGATGCGGGCAATGCCTATCACGAACGTTTGTCGATGTTGCTTATCGGCAAAGCGTGCAATGCGCTGGAACCCACCGAATATATGGCCTTGCAGACCGGCCAGTTGCAGGCGCGCGGGGCGCTGTTGCGCGGCGGATACAGCGCCCATGAACTGGCGCAAATGAAGGCGGATTTAACGGCGCGGGCGGAGCGCATTTCATGCACGGATGAACGGGTGGTTGAAGAGTTGGCGCGGATCAGGTCCGCTGCCGCGGTCTGGCAGCACCTTTATGAGATGCAATTTCCGGCGCGCTGGCAAAGCTGGACGGCGCGGCGCGATGAAGCACGCGAAAAAGCGCGCTGGCGGGTGCGCTCGCTTTTACATACCAAGGCCGGTTATCCAGTTCTTTGGGGGTTGAGTGCCCACGGCGCGGCGGTTTTTCTGGATGTTGTCGTGATCGGGGGCAAGCCGCCGGCCAGCGTCGTTTTGCACATGCGCGACGGGACCAAGCTGGACGAGCCGTTAAGCCCGGACATGCTGCGCCTGATGGGCCGCGCCAGCGATTCCATTACCGATCTGGCGCCGCCAAAAAGTGTCCAGAAAAGCTATTTCGCCATGGCCGAAATGGCCGCACCGCCAAGCCTGGTGCCGCTTGAAATCGTTAAAGACATGAAGCGTAAAGACCGAAAATCCGTGCTGTTCAGGTTTAGCGCGGATGCACTGGCCGCGTTTTCGGCGCTCGATCCGCGCGATATTGTTTCTGTGGAGCTGATTTACCCGGCGCGGCGTCATCAGCAGCGCACGCACGAAACCCTGTTCGCCGAAGCCGGTGATTTTCAGGCCGCGCGGCTGTTTTCCGAAGCCGTTATGCTGGCGCAAGAGAGCGCCCCTGGCGGCGGGGTGGAAAGCCGCTAGCCTTCAGATTTTCTTGACGAATTCGGATTTGAGCTTCATCGCGCCAATGCCGTCGATTTTGCAATCAATATCGTGATCACCGTCCACAAGGCGGATGTTTTTGACCTTGGTGCCGACCTTGACCACAGATGACGATCCTTTGACCTTCAAATCCTTGATCACCGTGACCGTGTCGCCATCTTCCAGCGTATTGCCATTGGCGTCCTTGATGATTTTTGCATCATTGTCGGCTGATCCTGCGTCCGGGTTCCATTCATGGGCGCATTCGGGGCAGACCAGCAGGCTGCCATCTTCATAAGCATAGATGGATTGGCATTTGGGGCAGGGGGGCAGTTCGCTCATTTTTGGTCCTGTTATCTGTTAACGGCTCTCATATCCGCGTAACGATCACCTTTTACCTTTTCTGACAATGCCAAAAGTGCCTTTTTATCGGCCTCATCAAGCACAATATCACCCGCCTGCATATTACTGCGCAGGTTAGAGATTTTGGTTGTGCCGGGTATGGCGATGACGTGCGGGCCTTGCGCCAGCACCCAGGCCAAAGCGATCTGCGCCGGGTGGGCATTATGACGCTTGGCAATGGCTTTCACCTCATCAACCAAGGCGATATTGGCCGCGTAATTCTCGGCGCTGAAACGCGGATTGGTCTGGCGATAATCGGTGGCTTCCAGATCCTTTTTGTCGGCGCTATAGCGCCCGGTCAACATGCCCCGGCCAAGCGGCGAATAGGCGGTTAGCGTTACCCCCAGCTCTATGCAGGCGGGGATTACGCTTTGCTCAATGTCGCGGCTGAACAGCGAATATTCCGATTGCACCGCCGCCACCGGATGAATGGCGCAGGCCCGGCGCAACGTATCGGCGGAGCATTCCGATAGCCCGATGGCCTTGATTTTACCGGCTTGGACAAGTTCAGCCAGCGCCTCCATGGTCTCTTCAATCGGGGTGGCCGGGTCCATACGGTGTTGATAATAAAGATCAATCACATCCGTATCCAGCGCTTTCAAGGATTTCTCGCAAGAGCGGATAAGGGCGGCCCTGGAGCCATCCAGCCCAGTCACTGCGCCGGTTTTTGGATCGCGGCCAATGCCAAATTTTGTGGCGATGACGACCGTTTCCCGCTTTCCTTTCAACGCCTTGCCGAGGAGTTTTTCATTGGCCCCCATGCCATACATTTCGGCCGTGTCAAAATGATCAACCCCCAGATCGAGCGCCGCATGAATGGTCGCAATGGCCTCGTCCTGCGGGCTTGGGGCCCCATAAAATTCAGAAAAACCCATACACCCCAACCCGATCGGATTGACACTAAGGGTGCTCTTTCCAAGGGGACGTTTTTGCATTTTTCTTCTCTTTATTTATGGGGACGCTTGACCAATAAATATGCTATAAATGAAATGCTGTCATAGCGCACGCTTTATGTTGGCTTGCGCCGCAACTTTTAAAGGTGAAGCTTTAGGGGTGTTTTCAGACCTAACTCGGTTGTTGTTACACGTAAGTGTGTTACCGTAATTTTTTTGTCACCGTAATTTTTTTTCTTAGGTTCGTAGTAGATTACATCGAGCATTGCCGCACGTGCTTTCCAAACTTTTCGTTGAGTTTTT
The DNA here is from genome assembly GCA_027080345.1 of Robiginitomaculum sp. Classification (GTDB taxonomy): domain Bacteria; phylum Pseudomonadota; class Alphaproteobacteria; order Caulobacterales; family Maricaulaceae; genus Robiginitomaculum_B. The sequence continues at coordinate 25,280 of JALWSB010000116.1, forward strand.
TTGTTTGGTTTCTTTTGATTCCACCAAACGGAATCCATAATCCGCACTATGATTTCATCCCAATATTTCTCATAAGTAAGGGTGGAGGCCGTGGTGCCAAAATCCTTACAAAGTGCCTCTTTGTTGGCCCCATCAAGGCACACAAACATATCTGGGCGCTTCATTGCGAGCAATCTTGTTGCTGATCCGATGCCAAATCCACCATTTGGAAACGCCTTATCGCATTCTGCTTTGTATTTTAGGTAATCTTTCTTGGAGACTGCACCTGTTCGTGATATATAATTCAGTCCATCAGACAAATACTGGCTATTTTCATTTACCGCCTTGTGGAAATACCCCGCTTCTTTCATGCTTCCAAACTCTTCCCAATGTTCGTGAAAATCAGTTGGAAGCCCGGCAATCATCTTTCTTTGGCCTAATGGCATTTTTTTGAACTCAACATACTCTACGAAAGCTTTTTTAATATCTGCAAGTAAATTGCATCGGTTATTAAATCCATGATGGGGATCATTTTTTACTTTTTTGAAAAAATCAGCCCAAGGCATTGGAATAATATTCGTTTCAATATATTGTTTTGAATTCTTTGATAAGGAAGTAGAGGCGGGCTTAGGCTTGTTGAGTTTGTATAAATTAGCGTAATTACTCGCTTCTTTTATAGATATACTTTTAGCCCTGTTCCAATATTTTTCCAGTTGTTCACTCGCCTTAACAAAAAAACGACGATCAGTGTCGTTAGAGGATATATGGAACATTAATTCTGTATTGTTGCCTAATCCACCATTCGTCATATTGGCGCTGCCAATAATTATATCCCAACTTTTCTCACTACTAAAAATGTATATTTTTGGGTGAAATATCCCATTTGTTTCAAGTAAGAATTTCACTTTCTTACTTTCTGTATAGTCTACGAGAACTTGTGGGGCAGTTATATAAGAGTTATACCCTATCACAGATTTTAAAATTTTGGCTTCCTGCTTAAGTATCTGTTTATATACATAGTTGGTACAATTTGCCCAAGCGACGGCAAACTGTATATGGTTATGTTTGTTAAGAAGATTGGTCAACGTAACGGTCAATACTTCTCCATTTGATATTACCTGCATTTTACTTGCCAACCTTCATTAGTATGATATTCTATTTATATCTGGAAATTACGGTAACAACAACCGAAACATAAAACAAGAAAAACCTCTTGCATCTGGATACCGGCCTTACGCCGGTATGACGGCGATGGGGAAGGGGTGGCCTTTCTTAGCCTTGATGTTCACTAGCCCCTCATCCCGACCTTCTCCCCAAGGGAGAAGGGGGTCTCTTTTGATGTTGGTTTATGACGTCCTCTCCCTTAAGGGAGAGGAATGAGGTGAGGGGAAAGGGGACCTCCCTTCACCCTTCGACTGCGCTCTGGGTGCGGGGCGCGCCGGGGTAAAGCGCCTGACATGTGCGGCGGTGTGGCACACTTGTATCGGGGGCGCGCATTTGGCATCGTCGGTTTATCGTAACCGCGTCGGGAGTATATAGATGAGCGCATCGGTTTCGCGCGCCGCTTTTTTGCGTCACTGGCAGGCCTTGCCGGATATGGCGGCGAAAGGCCGGTGTGATCCGTTTGTCGTTGATCAGCGTCTGGCGCTTTATAAAAGCCTGATGGCGCAAACCGGGCGGGCGGCGATCACCGGCAATGACGATGAGAGGCATATTTTCTGGGGCCATGGGTTCCAACTTTACTGGCAAAGCCAAAGCGGCCGCCTTGGGGCTGAGGCCGGGATCATCGATCCTTCGGCCTGGTGGGGCATGATGAATTTCTCGCTCAGTGTGATCCCCTATCTTGGCGCGGTTGAGGCTGGTACGGCCAAGGCGCTTTCGTTTGTCCCGCCAGCGGCCGGGGCCGGGGGCGTTTTTGATCTGTCAGAAGATATACCGGCTGTCTGGCAGCCGATGATTGAGGCCTGGGCGGCATGGTTTTCGTTTTTGGCGCGAGAGGCGCAGGCCGATGATTTGGATGCCTTGTGCCACCGGGCCTGGCATGCGCATCTTGTGTGTATTGAAGAGGCGGGGCGGTTGTTTACCCCGGCGTTTGCTGATCTGCCGGCATGCGAGCGCGATTTTGCCCTTGGCTGGACCCGCATGGTGGATTTTTTCGGGGCGGCGGCGCGGCCCACGGATCTGGCGGCGCTGGAGGGCATAGACGCGCGGCCCTTGCCCCCGTTTATTCTTGATGATGAGGCCGCGGTGTGCAGACTGCCCGCCGCATCGGCGACACCCACCGGGGCGATTATGGCGCTTGGGACCATGCCGCAAAAGGCGTTTGACAAGCAAAACCGGTTTTGGCGGCGGGCCATGCGCCGCCGGGCCATGCGGGACCAATCGGCGGATATTCTGGCGGCGCTGTTTACCCCGCCTTTGCCCTTGTCCATGCGGTTAAAATTACTGTTTGCCGCCTGGCGACCATGAGGGGCGTTATTGTAGTGCCGCCCAAGCCAGCAAGGTGCGCAGCCGTTCATCATTCCAGTTTGCACCGCCGGTAATGCGGGCCAGCTCTTCGCCCTGGCGGTTAAGAATCAGGGTGGTCGGGGCGACCTGGCTGTTGACGCCGCGCAGCAGGCTTTGGCCGTTGGCGTGAAAAGCGGGCAAATGGGTCAGGTTTTCGCGGCTCAGCCAGACGGCGGGGGCAAGACTGCCCGGTCGGTCGAGATGAATTGTCATGACCCGCAATCCCTTGCCGTCAAAATCAATGGCCAATCGTTCCAATGCGGGCATTTCGCGGCGGCAGGGTGGGCACCATGTGCCCCATAAATTGACCAATAGAGCTTGGCCGCGCCATTCGTCCAGCGTGCGGGTTTGGCCGTTTTCATCCAAAAAAGTCAAAGCGGGGGCGGCTTGCGGTGTCTGGTGGCGCTCCAGCCCCACATGAATGCCGGCGCGCCGGGCGCTGGCGTGCATAAACCCGGCGCGGGCAATAAAAAATACCGCCAGAAGACCAAGCAGAGCCGCAAGGATAATCAGAACGCGGCGCATCAGCCAAGCCCGCGCGCCAGCACCAGACCACCAGCCATTAACAGGCAGGCACTGGCATGGGCCAGCAAGGTCAGAGGAATGGCCGGGATTAACCGGTTTTGATGCAACGCGCGCACCGCCAGCAGCGCCGGGAGGAGCGCCAGAAAAGCCGACTTTGCCGGTCCGGGAAGCGGCGCCGCACCAAGGCACAGGCCCGCAAAAACGAAAAGACCCGCAAGGCCCAAAGGCGCGGCATTTTCGCCAAGGCGCACCGGCAAGGTGATTTTGCCGGCAAAGCGGTCGGCGGCAATGTCGGGAACGGAATTGACCCACAATATGGCGGCGGTAAAGCTGCCGCTGATCAGGCCCAGCCACCAGGCGGCGGCGGGGATGCTCCCCAACAGCATGAAGGTCACGCCAATCGAGGGCAATACCCCAAAGGCAAGCGCAATGGTGATGTCACCAAGGCCGCGCGGGGCCAGGCCGCCGGGCATGGAATAAAGCGCGGCCAGCGCGCCGCCCACAAGCCCGATGACAAGAAGTGTCGGCCCGGTAAGAAAACTTAACAAAAGCCCCATCACACCGCCGGCAATCAGAAGGGAAAGGCCCAGTTTGCGCACTTCGCCAGGGCTCATCACCCCGTTTTGAATAAAGCGACTGCCGCCGGTAAAGGGAAAAATCCGCGCTTCATTGGCTGCATCCGTGCCGTTTTTGGCATCGTAATAATCGTTCAGCGCATTGGCCCCCAAATGGATAAGGGCAATATTGATCATGGCGGCAAACGCCAAAGAAAAAGAAAATGCGCCTTCATGCAGATACCAGGCAAGGGCGGCGGCGGCGATAACCGGCAGCACCGAGGCGCTAAGGAAAGCCGGGCGGGTGGCGGCAAACAACATGGCCAAGCGGTTGGCCAGCGTGCCACGATGATAAAGGGTGAGGCTTGGCTCACTCATGGCAGGTCTCCGCGCCGGAACTTCAAAAAGCCGATAAGGGCCAGTGCGCTTCCCAAAAGGAGCGGGTAGAGCACGCTATAGGCCATAAAGCCGACACGCCCGAAAAGATCAAGAATAAGGTAAGCCGAAGGGCCAAGCATCAGTAATTGCGGATCAAACAAGATCATCGCCCCGCCGCGAAATACTTCCAGAGGATTAAGAAGCGCAATACCGACCACCAGCCCCGGCGCGGCCTGGCCGCGAATAAGCAGGCCCAGCAAAATAAGGTCGAGAAACAATAAAAACACCAGCCAGATCAAAAGCGCGGCGCTTTGCGCCATTTCCGTGGTTCTGGCGATGGCTGAGATCAAAAATCCCATGCCCAAAAAGCAATAGCTGAGCACCATCAGCAATAAAGAATACCAGGCCAATTGTCCCATAGGCACCGCCGCGCCTTTGAGCGCGCCCCACAGGGCAGCCCCGAGCATGGCAACAAAAACCGGCAGGAAAATCACCACAAAACGGCCGACAAACCGGCCCCAATACCAAGCGCTTAAGGACACCGGCAAGGAGAGCATGTATTCATTAATCCCGGCCTCGCGGTCCCCGGCCAGCGAGCGCACCGTGGTCATCAACACAAAGACCGGCATAATGGCCATGCTGAGCTGGATATAGGTGACCAGCATACGCGACAGGCCGGTAAAGCCGCGCACCCGCGATTCGCTTAACCCGAAGACAAACAATAACACCACAATGGCCCCGAAAATCAGCGCGTATAACAAGAACCAGCGCGCCCGCAAGGATTCTGAAATATCCAGCCGGGCGGTATGTAAAAACCCTTTCATTGGCTGGCCCCTCTTGTCCGGTTGGCCAAAATGGCGGTGCGAAATGCGCCAAAATCGATGGCCCCGTCTTCGGCTGTGGCCACGGCCCCATAGCCAAAATCCATAGGCGTCGCCCCGGTCGGCAGGAACCAGGCGGTGCGGGCATTCAGCCAGGTTTTGCCATCGCGCATATTCATCACCCATATTTCAGTGTGCGCGGTGTCCTGGTCGTGCTGGCTCAGCCACACAATAGCGCCCCCCGGATCGTCAAAAAGGTGTACGGCCCCGTTTTGGTCGCGCACTTCGGTGGCATAATGGGGGTCAGAAATAATCATCCGGCATTGTTCACATGTGTCGCGATCATAATGAATGGCCACCGGGCCGGTTTTCTTTTCGCCGCAGGCGTTCAAGACCAGCGCCAGCAGGGTGATTGATAAAACAAGTAACCGCATTATTTCCCCTCCGCATTGCGCGCATCATCGATATGAATACGGCGCAATATGCCCGCATAGCGGGTCAGCGTACCCAAAAATCGCAACCGGTCCGGCCCGGCGATTTCGCCGCGCCAGTCTATGCCCTGGGCGTCCGTATCAAGTCCCCATTCGCCCATGGTGCGGGCAAAGGCGGGATCGGCCTTTTTGAGACCCAGATGACAACGCAACCGCGCCGCCGGGTCGGCCACATCTTCGACCTTGTCATCCAGAACAACCTTGCCATGGTCCAGCTCGACAACGCGATTGACCATGCCGGTGACCTCTTCAAGGCGGTGCGAGGAAATAATCATGGTGCGGTCCAGTTGTTCGCCCATTATATCAAAAAACACCTGCCGCGCGCGCGGGTCGAGATTGGCTGTTGGCTCATCCATAATCAGGGTTTTTACCGGGCGGCCCATGGCAATGGCGATCAGGATTTTTTGCTTTTGCCCGCCCGACAGCTTGCTAAAGGGGCGGTTTCCGATCTCATCGAAATCGAGGCCCAGCCGGGTGCCGACCCGGCGCATGTCATTTTCCGGCGCGGCGCAGATATTGGCCGCATAATGTAAAAGAACATCAACCGGCATTTTCAAGGGCGGTGGCAATTGCGGCACAAAGCTGATATCACGTAGAACCGCAGTGCGCTGGCTGCGCGGGGCGGCTCCATTGACCAGCACGGTGCCTTGATAGGTGTACTCACCAAGCAAGCAGCGGATCAGTGTCGTTTTGCCCGCCCCATTGGCACCGATCAATGCGGTACGGTCGCCGGCATTGAGGCTGAGGTCCAGTGCATCCAGAACCGTTGTTTTACCAAAGTTTTTACGTAATCCCTCAATGCGGATCATGTTATAGCAATCCCCCAAGGCCCTTGACCTTGAAGCTCAATGCGCCCGTGGGGCAGGCTTCAAGGCACATGCCACAGCGCGTGCAATCGGCACCAATGTCCATGGTTACATCGGTGGCCCGGCCCTTAATGGTCATATCCAGCACATGCGGGACCAGACAGACGGAACGGCATTCGCCTTCGTGCAGACAGTTATTAAGATCATAATGGATGACCGTTGGCGAGGTTGAGCCAATAAAGGCATAGGTGATGCCGATAGGGCAGATATACCGGCACCAGAAGCGGCGCACAAAAAACAGCTCGATCAGCAAGAGGATGCCGACCCAGACCAGCGCCAGCGACAGCCCATAGGTAAAGGCGCGGCTTAAAATCCCCACCGGATTGATAAACTCAAAAACTGTAAAGCCGGTGATGAAAGCCAGCGCGGCAAAAACAACATAGAGAACGGTGCGTGTACCCCGGTGCAAAGGGATATCCTGTGCCCAGCCTTTTTCCACCAGTTTCAGGTGCAGCATTTCCACCCATTCCGCCGCCAGATGATATGGGCAGGCCCATGAGCAATAATTGCGCCCGCCAACCAGCCACCAGCCCACGGCGACGGTGACCACGCCAATAACCAGATTGGTGACAATGGTTTTTTGCGCCAGGGTGATTTGCAAGCTGGAGTTAAGGTCAGCCATATGAAAGCCAAAAAACCGTGAGGCGGTCAGCGCCCCTTCGACCAGTTGCACGTCAAAATGATAGGACACAACAAACATCAGATTAATGAGAATTATTGATGTCCAGCGCCATTTGCGCCATTTATAGCTGACGTGCTTTTCAGCCAGCTCTTCGCGGATTTTCTCGCGGCGGATCTTGCGCTCTGCCGGGGTTTGCTTGAATTTGTGCAGGGCGATGGCGGCTTCGGAATAATCACTTTTTGCCGGTTTGTCGGGCTTGGCCCCCAGCATGATTTTCAAAGAATGCAGATAGTGTTTTAGCGCGCGCTTCATCAGACAGTCTTCCTTTTTGCGCCGATTTCAATTTCGATGCACGGCGGCTCTACCGGGCAGATCATTTCGCACATGCCACAGCCGACACAGACATCTTCATTGACCGTCGGGGTGCGGCGTTTGTCATTTGGATCATCATTCATGGGTTGCAAGGATATGGCGTTTTTGATCGGGCATTCGCGGACACACAGATCACACAGCTCCAGGTCATATGGATGCGCATTAAGCGCAATCGGATTCCAGCGGTCTATTTCCACATAGCGGTGTGTGCCGGTAAAGTCTGCCCCGCGCGCCAGACCGGTAAAGCCCTTGCCTTTACGCGCCAGACAGGCATCCGGGCGGGTCAGGCGCGCCAGCCCCATTTGTACCTGTTCTTTTTTATCGATCTCATGGCTGAGCGATCCGGTGGGGCAGGCCAGAATACACTGGGTCGCGTCACAGGAAAAATCACACGCCTGTTTGCGCGCATCAATAAACGGTGTCCCCAGCCCGAAGCCGTCCATGATATCGGAAAGATGAATGGCATTAACCGGGCAGACCTGCTCGCATTGGCCGCATTTAATGCACGAGGCCAAAAACAGATCGCCATCCAGCGCGCCGGGGGGGCGCAGGCGCTTTTTTTCATCGTTTTTAACCGGGATATAGCCGACAAGACTAACGCCGACCACGCCGCTGCCGGCCAGCAGGGAAAGAAGCAAAGTGCGGCGTTCTTTCTCTTTGCGCGACAGGCGCTTTTTTACGGGTTTTTTCACGGGCTTTGGTTCAGTCATGTTTATCTTCGCTGTTTTTATATAAACCAAAAGGATCAAGGCGCTTCATCGATGTTCCCGCCTTGTCAGCACCGGTGGTCAGGCCAAAGGTGTGTAAATTAACGCCTTCATTGCCGCTTTTCATAGCCAAAGTGGCGGGGGTGAACGCCTTGCGGGTGCGCGGCCGGTCGTCCTGGAGCATGAGAAGTGGCTTCGTAAACGGGGCCAGACGTTCCATAAAATCGAGCATGCTCAAGGTCGGTGACCCTTTGAAAAAGGCCGCATTGGGGACATCCATCCAGAGCCGGTCAGCATATACATTAAGGCGAAACGGGGTGTCGCCAATACCGTCATGATCACGGTCAAAGCCTTCGTAATCATCCCAGTAATTGCCCTGCCAGATATTATGGCTGGCCCCGGCAAAGGTGCTGACTGAAACATGGCGGATATTGTTCATGAACTTGTTGTCCTTGAATATATTGCCGTGCCAGTCATTCAAAAAGGCAACACCGACATCATTAAAGGCAATGGTGTTGCGGTAAATCCGATTGCTGGTGTCCGGTTGAAACGGCGACACGTCGAGATAAAGGCCGGTGCCGTTATAAAGAATATCATTATCGGTAATATCAAGATTGCTGGCTTCTTTAAAACCAATGCCGATGCCGGTCGCCCCTTGGGCCTGAATAATGCGGTTATGGTGCACCACCACGCTGTCGCTATACATCAAAAATATACCCGTTGAATTGCGGGCAAATGTGTTGTTTTCAACCAGATTATAGCGCGCATACATAAAATGCAGGCCATAGCGCCCGTCACTGACCGTATTGCGGGTGATGATATTATCGGCGCTGTACCAGACAACAAAATCACGGCTTTTGCTGATGCTATTGTCTTCGATACGGTTGTTTTTGGAATACCACAACCGGATGCCATCGCCGCGCATGCCAAGCCCGGCCGCGGCCTGGGAAGTGATGTGATTGCGGCGAATAACGTTATGGTCAGATTGTTGCAGGCTGATGCCAAAGAGGCATTCTTCGATCACATTGTCCTTGAGGACATTGTCATTGCCATAAACAGCGATACCGGCATCAATGTCATTGGGCTGGTCACCCGAATGCACCAAGCGCAGGTTTTTTACTGTTACACCATTGCCGCGAATGGTGATAACCGAACCTTTGCCGCCATTATCAATGGTCACCTTGCCTTGCCCGTCGAGGGTCAAGGCCTTGCTGATCAACACCGGACCGGCATAAACGCCGGGGGCCGGCTGAACCAATGCGCCGGGCTTTGCCGCGTCGATCAGTTTTTGCAAGGGCGGCAGGGGCGCGGCCAGTGAAGCCGTGCCCGCCGCCGCAATCAGGAACGCGGTTAAAACGGGGAGGAGAAACGCGCGCTCCATAACCAACCTACCCTTCTTGCTCCAGCAATTGCTTACGCCGTAAAAGCAGTGCCAATCCGGTCATAGCGGCCATCAGCAGCATCAGGCCAAAGCCAATGGAGGGGTAGGAATGGGTGGTAAATTGCGCCACCTTGCCATCGCCAAACACCGTCGGCATGAAGGCTTTGAGGGTGAAGGCCCCCATATCATTCAAGCTGTGGCCATACCACCAGAGCCAGCCGGTATATTCGACCAAAAAGCCAAGCGGCAGGATCAGCGGACCAACGGCCAGCAGGTAATAGAAAATGCTGCCGGTTTTACGGGTCAGGACAATCAGGCCGATCATCGCAACGATCACACCCCAGAATACCAATGTGCCGATAAAAGACATGGTTTTGACCATCGGGTTGATCTCTTTGGGGTTATTGAACCAGCGGCCCAGACCTTTTTTGTAATTCCAGAACAGAAGCTGGCGGCCGCTGCCGGTCCATTTTTCCCGGGCCGCTTGCGGGCGGCGCTCCTGATCGGCTTCAAAAGAGGCGCGCAGGATAGAGATATCACGGGACTTGCCCGGTTTGGCGCTGCGTTTGGCATCGGCCAGAATGTCTTTGAGCATTTTGCCGCGCCCGACAGTGCTGCCGGAGCCAGCATGCAAGCGGTCCAGCGTTGCCTGCAAGCCGTCCTGACCGCCAGCCCGGTCAAGCGTTTTTTTAAGATCCTCGGCGCTGGTCAGGGAGCTGTCGCCGCTTTCTTCAAGGGATTTTTTCAATTGTGCGATAATCGGGCTGATATCTTCGCCGGTTTCCTCTTCGCCCTGGCCCATGGCGGTGACCATGGCCGAAAGATATGACTCGCTTTGCAAGCGTACACCGCCGGGGCCGTACCAGGCCATGGCCATCCAGATGGCGATAATCCCAAAGCCAACAGAAAGAACAATGGTACGCCGCTGTGACGAGCGAATGGCAAAGCCAAGAATCATGACCCCCAGCATGCTCATCAAAAAGGGTGAAAAGAATTTTTCCAAAACGCCGCCGGACGCAATTGGATACATGCCGACAAAATGGTTGATCGCATCCATTTCATGCACGCAATCCAGCGCGCGGGTTTCTTCGACCTCGGCCTTGTGCTGCAACTTGCAACCATTAAAGACGCCATTGAGATGAAAATTTATGCGCACACCTTGGGGAAAGGCATCTTTGGGGTATTGCGGCGCGGTCAGGGAGACCCACCAGGCCGGCAGATAATAAATCAGAACCAGTAAAAGGGCGGCGGCAACCGCCAGTACTTTGACCAGCCGGTCACGCTTTTCCTGCATGGAAAGTTCCATCTTCAATTCCCCATTAGGGCCATGGCCCGCCACCGAAGTGGCGGGGCAGAGCAAGGTTGATTTGGCCGGATTTTAAGACCCTAGTCGAAATCCGGATTATACCAGTCGGCACTTGGTGCCAGGTCTTCTTTTGGTGGTTTGATCCGCGAAACGTAATCAATCACCGCATCCATATCTTCGTCGGAGAAGCCGGCGATCTGTTTGACCATATCGGGATTGGCATTGCGGCGTTTTTTGTCGCGGATCCATTCAAACTGACGCAGCAGGTATTTATAGTGCTGGCCCTGAATACGCGGATAATACTTATCGTTACTGCCTTCGCCGTTTTCGCCGTGGCAGCGCACGCAATTTTCCTTGAACAGCTTTTCACCAAGAGCCAGATTGTTACCAGGTCCCACACCATTGTCCGGGTTCATCGGAATGGAGTGAATATAGCGCGCCACGGCGGCAATGGCATAAGGGCCACCGCCAACTTCCGGGGCGGCATTTTTGATTTCCTGCGGCAAGGCAAACGGATACATGGTCGGGTTGTCGCGGTTTTTGGCGCGAATATCGGCCAATTGCTTGATAATGACATCCACATGCTGGCCGGCCAGTTGTGGGAACGTCCCATCCTTGGTGCCCCAGCCTTCAGGCAGGTGGCAGGCTGAACACACTTCAAAAACCGCAACGCCATCGGCGCGCACTTTTTTCAGCTCATCCGGGGTCATGGTCTTGAACTTCTTGGTAAAAACCAGGGCCTCATCCTGTTCGCCGCCACCCTGATTCCAGCCCGCGGGCTTGTCGGCAAAAGCGGCAAGGCCAATGCTCATGGCGACAATGCCAAATGTAGCCATGCCAAGTTTGGAAATGTTCATTTTATTCTCCATTACCTTATAAGGTTGCGCGGTAGTATAGCACTACTCGCCCGCTTGAACCTGCGATAAATAGCCCGCTATGGCGAGAATATCATCGTCGCTTAGTTTTCTGACGAAGGGCAACATAATACGCGCCCGTCCATTGGTGCGTGCGCCATCGCGAATATCGCGCAATTGTTCGGCCAGATAGGCCGCTTTTTGCCCGGCGAGGTGTGGATAGCCCTTAAGTGGTTTATTCCCCTCAGCCCCGTGGCAGGTGCGACAGCGTGATTTCTCAAACAAGGCCTTGCCGACAAGGATGCCTTCATCGGTCAGCGCCTCGCTGCGCGCTTCATTTTGCGCTCTGGGCTGTTTGGACAGCCAGTCGGCCAGCACCTGGATTTCATCATCACTGATGCGGGCCTCGCCATCGGCGGTGACCAGCGCACCGCGCATGCTTTCGGCGCGCGGATGGCCGGTTAATTTATCGGGGCTACCCTGACGTTTGCCGGAAATAATATCCTTGATCTGCTTTTTGATATAACTCGCATCAAGCCCGGCAATATTGGGATATTGCTGAATGGCGTGGGCCCCATTTCGGCCATGGCAGGCAATGCAGGTGCGGCGTAAATAAAGCCGCTTGGCCGACATTGGGCGCGGCGCGGCGGGCGCAGCCGCTTCTGGCGTAGCCGCCGCAGGTTCGACTTTGGCCGGCTCAACCTTGGCAGGCTCTGGGGCTGGTTCAGCTTTCGCCGGTGCCGGTTCAACCTTGGCAGGGGCCGTAGCGGCTGGTTTTGCTGTGGATTTGGCCGGCGTGGACGATGGGGAGCAGGATATCAGTGCCAATCCGGCTACGCCTGTGAATAATACGGTTTTGATGAAGGGCATGAAATGATCCTTTTACGTTAACAGGGAAGGCGTGAAGGGAGCGTATTCTGGTGAACACGCTCCCCGTTATCACGCCAGGCAAGGCAGCTTACTTGTTTTCTACCAGCTTTGCACCATGTTCTTCCAGATAGGTTTTGGCGCGCAGACCAATGTCGGCGGTTTTAACCTGATACTGGAACCATTGCTGGGCCCATAGAGTGGCGTTTTGCCAATCCTTTTTGGCGGCAAAGTCTTCGGACTTTTTCTTCGCGTCTGCGGCGAAGTTCAATTGGTCCGTGGCATCTTCTACCAAGGAGACCACCGGTTTGAAGTCCTTGAAGTTACGCGCCGTAATATAGGCAACCACACTGTCGATGACGCCTTGCGTCTGGACATTGGTGGCCAATTGCTTGGTGTAATCGGCCTCGGTGTATTTGACACCCTGACTGGCTTTGCCAGTCGAGGTTTTGGTGCCTTTCGGCCGGACCAGCAAATAGCCTTCCATTTCCAGGTGCAGAGCTGAGCAGAACTCGGTGCAGTAATAAGGATACACACCCGGCTTGTCGGCGGTAAAGGTCGCCGAAACGGTCTTGCCAGGTTCAACAGACAGGTTGATGCTGGTGCCGTTAATGGCAAAGCCGTGGGTTTCATCCTCGGCCCGTTCCACATTGGTAAAGTGGACAGAAACCGTATCACCTTCTTCGACGTCGATGATTTCCGGGGTGATGTGCGAGCGGATCAAAGTGCCATAGACATCAACCTTATTGCCATCGCGGACAATTTTTTCGCGGCCCGGACGGGTGCGGAACTCGGATTTTTCATCCTTGCGACTGTTCCAGCCAAGGGAATAGCGCACTTTGGGTTTCAGCTTGTCTGCCCTGATGGCCACCGCATAGTGCGGCTCGCCCAGTGGCACCGGCATGTCATAGAGTAATTGCATCTTGTCGCCGGAAATATCGATCAACTGGTGATTTTGCGGGTGCAATGGACCGACCGGGTTAAACCGGTCGATGGCCAGTTTGTTCAGGGAGACAAGATATTTGCCTTGCGGATCCTCGCTATCGCCTTCCATGGTCATCAAGTGGCCGATGTTATAGTGAATATGGATCTGGTCGAGCACTTTACCTTTGCAATAATCCCATTTGGTGACCATCGAGTCGACATAAATGGACGTATAAATCACGCACGGTTTGGAATCATACTGGCTGTGCAGTGGGCCAAGACCAACTTCAACCTGGGTGTGTAAAGATTTTTGCATATCCAGAATAGGGACGCCGTAATCGTCCTTGCCGGCAAAATCTTTTTTGTCGATCAAAGCCTTGATTTTGGCAAAGTCATAAACGCTGGCATGGGTGTCGAGCTTGCCAGAGACGACAATGTATTTGCCATCCGGGCTGACATCGACGCCGTGCGGGCTTTTGGCTTCGGGCAGAAGGAAAAGAACGCCGTTCTTGACCGCCGTTTTGAGAGGTAGAACCGACATGCCGTTAATCATCTTGCCTTTACCAGCGGCGATGAGTTCAGCCGCTTTTTTCCAGTTAATGATATGCAAAAAGTCCGTGTCTTTTTGTGAACACCCGGCCTCAAATGGCGGGCGTCCGGACTCAATACCGCCAACATAGCGTTCCGAGCAGAACGAGTTGGTAAACGACCAGCCATCGGAAACCAGCTTGCCAAAGTCTGACAAATCCTGGCTGTAGGGCGGCAATTCGATGGAGAATGAATTATCAGGCTCGATCCGGCCCGCTTCGCGGTTGAATTTCCAATACGTGTTCAGGCCGCGATATTTTTTGTTAAAATCGGAAAGCGGCGCATATTTGCCATCCAGCGGTGACGGGTATTGCGATGCCTCGATGATATAATCCGTGTTGGGAGAAACAAAGGCACCGCCATGGTCGGAGTGCATGATCGGGTTCACGACGATCTGTTTGGTTTCAAAGTCTTTCAGGTCAATAACCGCAAGGCGCGGGTTGTTCTTGTCGTTGATGAACAGATATTGCCCGTCATATTTTCCGTCTGTTTCAGAGATCGCCGGGTGGTGGGTGTCACCAAACAGGATGTCTTTGCCGTTGATGCGTCCTTCGGCCAATACCGCTTTGGATTCGTCATCAAAGCCATAGCCCTGCCATGGCTCGGGGGTGAATACGGCAATATATTTCAAAATCCGCATGGAGGGGATGCCATAAACCATGACATCGCCGCTTTGGCCGCCAGAACTGAAGGCCAGAAATTCGTCGCGCCCGCCGGTCGGCGTATAGGTCTTGGCCGCGGCGAGAATATCCTTGTCCGTCAGGCCGCGCGCCTTCATGACATCTTGTAGATTATCAGCACCAAAGGCGGCGCCGGACATGGCCAGGCCCAGGCTGAGCATTGCCGATCCAGCGAGTAAATGTTTTGCAAAGTGTTTCATGTTTATCCCCTTCCCAAGGTTTGCCGCATTTGTCTCCAGACGCCTGCGCAGATGAATCGCGCAAAAGATGTACGCCCCGAATGAAGAGCAGGTAATGCGACAAAAGCACGCAAGGTGTGCTAACACCCTTGATCCTGTGTAAAAGGTGCGACAGATGAAGCTGGTATTGACTGTGTCAGCGCGAAAAGGGTCTGAATAATGAAACCTATCACCAGTAAACGCATGTTTTTTCTGACACTGGCGCCCGTATTGGCGCTTGGCCTTGCCGGGTGCGATAAAGGCGCGCCGAACAGCGCCCCGCCAGAACCTGCCCGCGAAAGGGCACCCGCAGTGCAAGAGGCGCAAGTCTCAAACCCCATTGGCGGGCGCTTTATCTTGCGTTCCCATACGGGAAAGGTGTTAACCGATCAGGATTTTGAAGGCACGTATTTGCTGATTGATTTTGGCTATACCTCATGCCCTGATGTTTGTCCGACGACGCTTTTGAAGCTGGCGCAGGTGGATAAACTGCTGGGTGATGATGCCAAAAATGTGCAGGTATTGTTTATCAGCGTGGATCCGGCGCGGGATACACCCGAAGTGCTGGCGCGCTATGTCACCAGCTTTGATCCGGCCTTTATCGGGCTTAGCGGCTCGAAAGCGGCGCTGGACTCTGTAACCGGTAAATATCACGTCAAATACGTATATGAGGGCAAAGATGGACCCGATGACATGGATTACACGGTCAACCACACCTCGGCAGTGTTTTTCATGGGGCCGGACGGCGCCTATATTGACCGGTTCAATTATCTGACCAGCGCCAAAGACATCGCCGAGCGGGTGCGCAAGGCCATGCACACCGCGCATCACTGATGGTCTATCGCGCCTCGCGATTGAGCAGATAATAAATCACCGGCACCACCAATAGCGTCAGGAAGGTGCCGACAATCAGGCCACCAATAGCCACCACGGCCAGCGGTGACAGGCGCTCCAGCCCCACTGCCCATTGCGCCGCCACCGGCACCATGCCCACCGCCGAGGCCCCGGCAGTCATTAAAATCGGCCGGGTGCGTAAAGACACCGCCTGCAAGATGGCGTCTTTCAATGCGGCCCCTTTGCTGCGGGCGCGCTTGGCAAAGTCAATCAGCAAAATACCGTTATTGACGGTAATCCCCATTAGCAAAATAAGACCCATAAAGGCCGGCATGGAGCCGTGTTTATCGGTCAGCATCAATGCCCAGGCCGCGCCAATAACCGACAAAGGCAGGCTGGCCATGACGGCTATCGGGTCAATAAAGGAGCGAAAGGTGATCACCAGCATCAGGGCCAGAAACACCAGACCAACCGCCAGCGCCAGACCCAGACGTTTGAATGATTCTATCGCCTGTTTGTATTCGCCCTCATAACTGATCGTATAACCACGCGGCAAATCAAGGGTTTTCAACGCTGCCGCAACATTGGCGTGCAGGTGCAGAATATCGATACCGGAGCGATAACCCAGCACATCTATGGTCGGCAAAAGCCGTTCATGGCTTTGCATGGCCGGGGCAAAAGTCAGCCGGGTCTTGGCCAGCGCCTCCAGAGGTACACTCTTGCCGCTTTTGAGCATGATCGGCAGGGCCGCGAGAGATTCTGCGCGTGAGCGCTGATCCGGCAAGAAGCGCACCCAGACAGGGATGGCCGTCTGCCCCGGCACCCGCAGGCTGCCGCCGGATGTGCCGCGCACCGCCATGGCCACCTGCGCGGCCACATCGCGGGCGGTAATGCCGTAAAGCCGCGCCTTGACCGGATCAACATCAATATTGAGTCGCCGGGCGTGGCCCTGCCAGCTGCGCGCGACCCCGGTCAGGCCTTTGACAGTGCCCAGACGCTGCAAGACATCCTCGCCCAACCGGTCCAGCACCAACGGGTCCGGGCCGGTAATCATCACGTCGACAGTGGCGCGAATGGATGACAGCGGGGTCGCCCCGAACTCGACCACATTGGCGTAAAGCAGGCCCGGAATATGTGCCAGACGCTTTCTCAGACTGGCCTCAATATCATAAATGCTGCGCGGGCGTTTAAAGCGATTGACCATGTTGACGGTTATCATGCCTTTTTGCAAAACCTGATCGGCGCCCAGGGATTTAACCCCGGCTTCGGCGCCAATAACCGTGGAGGTGCTGAGCAGCCATTCGGCAGGCACTTCATCATCAAGGGCTTTTTCAATACGCTTTGCCAAAGCCGTCATGCGCGGCGCATCGGTGTCCGGCTCGGCCTCGAAATTAATCTGCATAACGCCGGTATCCATCAACGGCATCAATACACGCCCCAATGTGCGCATTTGTGCCAGTGAGACCACAAAAACCAGCGCAAAAATACCCAAAACCAGCCATGGCCGGGCAATCGCGCGGCCCACCAGAGCTATGTAGAAACGCCGCACCGGCTCGGTAAAATAGCGCGAGAACGGACGCAGCAACCAGCCCAGCGGATCCGGGCGGCCCGGATGCAGAAGATGCGGCACCAATAGCGGAATAATGGTCACCGAAACCAGCAGGCTGGCGGCCAGAGATATGGAAAGGGTGACCGCAATCGGCCGCAATACGGTTTGTACAAAACCACCGACAAACATGATCGGAATCAGTACGGCAATGGTTGTCATGGTGCCCGAAGCATCGGCGCGCAGGATTTCCCGGGTGCCGTTAATCGCCGCAGCAAAACCCTTTTCGTCATTTTCGCGCATGCGCCGTTCGATATTCTCGATAACCACAATGGCATCATCCGCGAGCAATCCCACAGCGATAATGATGGCCGTCAGGGTAACCATATCAAACTCGTAGCCAATAAGTTTGAGGGATAAAAACGTAATCAGATACGTGAAAGGAATGGAAAGGGCGGTGATGAAGGCGGCGCGGCTGTTGCCCAGAAACAGCAAGATCACAAACAGTGTCATGATCACGGAATCGCGCAAGGCCGACAGCATATTGTCCACGGTCAGATTGATCAGTCTTTGCTGGGTGTCGGCTATGGCAATGTGCAGCATCGGGAAGGCGGCGCGCAAACCGGGCAGGGCGCGGTTCAGCGCCTTGATCGTGGCGTCGGTATTGCCCGCTTCGCTGCGCAGAATGGCCAGGGCAACGGCATTTTTGCCATTGCCGCGATAGCGCGATGAAGGTTCGGCGATGCCCCAGTGTACACTGGCAATATCGCCAACACGGACATGATGGCCACCGGGCAGAGGCACCAACACATCGGCCAGATCGTCGGGAAATTCAGCCAGTCTTTTGACCGTCAGCAATAACCGCAAATTATCACGATGCACAAAGCCCGCCGGAAAGGAGAGATTGGATTGATCAAGGGCCGCGGCAACGGCGGCCGGGGATAATGAAAAGGCCTCCAAAGCATTGCGATCAAGATCAATGGCCACCTGGCGGGTGTCGCCGCCAAAAACTTCCGCTTCGGCAACGTTATCAAGCCGCAAAAGGGCATCGCGCAAAGGATTGGCGGCGAGGCGGCGCACCTGCGCCAGATCAAGGTGATAGTCTTTGGCGGCCGTTACCGAAAGCACCACGGCGGGGCGGGCCGCTTCGGTGATTTTGAATACCAAAGGTTGGCGCACGGCGGGGGGCAAGAGCGAGGTCACCCGGGATAATTCCGTGGTTACGCGGGTCGCGGCATCATCAATCTTGGTGCCATAATTGAACTCGACCCGCACCGCGGCGACTTCATCGCGCGAAACCGAGGTGACGCGGCGCACCCCGTCTATGGCATCGAGGCGAATTTCCACCGGATGGGTGACCTCGCGCGCGACATCATCAGAAGCCGCGCCGGGCCATTGCAGCACAACGCTGACCTGCGGGCGGCTGACATCGGGAAAGAGATTGAACGGCATGGTGAAATAACTGACCAGCCCGGCCAGCGCCAGCAGCACATAAATGGCGATGATGGCGTGAAACTGATTGAGAAGCCATTTCATTGTCCGGCGTCTCCGGCCAAAGAAATATCAACCGGATCACCATCCTTGAGGCGCAACAGGACATGCTCGTCACCCAGCGCCACCCGTGTGCCCGCCTTGAGCGCGCCGGTAATGGCGATGCCATCATCCGTGCGCCCGATAATCTGCACCGGCACATGGCGCACCGTGGCATAGCCACTGTCTTTGCCCGGTTCCAGTATCAGAACGTCCGCTTTGTCCGGGGCCGGCGTGGAGATCAATGCGGCGCGCGGCACCACCAGTGCATTATCAAATTCCTGTAACACCACACGGGCCGGGACCCGCGCGCCGCTTGGCAGATTAAAAGGGATATGGTCCATATCCGCTTCGGCGCTGCCCATTGACAGGGGGTCGAGGGCGGGAAATACCCGCGAAATGACCGCCCGTTCGCGGCGCCCGTCACTGCTGAGTGTGATAATACTACCTGGGTGGATCTGGGTCAGTATGTTTTGCGGCACGGTGACACGCACCTTGGCCCCCTGATCGACGGTCATCTGGTAAATCGCCTGACCGGGCCGGGCCAGATCGCCAACTTCTTGCAGGCGATGGGCAATGCGGCCATTGGCACTGGCCCGGATCACACCATAAGACAGACGGGTTTGCAGGGCTTTTATCTGACTTTTCAGCTGGTTGATATTGGCACGGGCGCTTTGCACGGCGGCGTGCAGGCGATCGACCTGTTCCTGGCTGGCAAAACCCTTGGGCAACAGCGCTTCCTGGCGGGCCAGTTCCTTGCTTTGCAAGGTGTTTTGCGCCTGCGCCGCGTTCAGGCTGGCCCGCAAAGATGCCAGTTGGTTTTGCATTTCGGTGGTGTCAATTGTCACCAGAAGGTCGCCCGCTTTGACCGCTTGGCCTTCACGCGGGCCGATTGTCATGATCACGCCGGAAATTTGCGGCATTATGGTGACCGCTGTGCTGGAGCTTAATCCCGCCAATACCGGAAAGCCGCGTATCAGGTTACCACGTTTTACCGCGGTGCTGCGCACGGCCCAGGGGTGGCTGACTGGCGGACTGTAGGCCTTTAACTCACGAACGCGGCGTATATGCAAAACAACGCCCGCCAGCGCCAACAGAATAAGAACCCCGAATACCCCACGCCAAACGCGCATGCTCGCTGTTTTGCTCATAATCAGTTTCCAGTTCTGTTGGGTGCGTTAAAAGGAATGCCAGATGTTGTTATGCCATAGCACGGTAACAAGATACTGCGCCAGTTTGTCGCGCTTGCCTTGTTGGTTTGTGCGGCTGAACTCTCAATTATCTTGTAATCATCAAAAAGACCGCTTACATGAGTCCCGGAGGCGGGCCGCTACGGCTCGGTGGGAGCTGCGCTCTTTTAGGCGTTCAGCCTCGGACCACCCCCGCCTCTACTTACAGGCTGTCCTAGTGAAATCAGTAGGGGGACCACGGCATTAAACAGAAATACGCCAGCGTGCCGAAAACCCGACAGACTGGATGGTGGAGCCAGGCGGAATCGAACCGCCGACCTCGTCATTGCGAACGACGCGCTCTCCCAACTGAGCTATGGCCCCTTAAAGCGCCCGGCAGGGTAAAGCGGGCGGGATTTTGACACCTTATGGGCGGTGCTTTTTCAGATCAAGATGGCAAACTCAGCCTGCGGGCGGTTCGTCATCATCAATGTCTATGGCCTCGATGCTGTCATCGACAACCACGGTATCATCCTCGACGCCTTCTTCGGTGAAGCCTTCGGGCAGGACGGACGGGGAGACTTTTGGTTCGCCATCTTCGTCATCATCGCCACTGTCCAGGATGACCGGCTCGTCATTGTCCAGCGACAGGGCCTTGGCCTCTTCTTCTTCGGCGTCCAGACCTTCCGGATCGTCAACATTGACCCCGGTATCATCATCGGGCGCATCATCGGCTGTGGCTGCATCTGGTTCCACGGTCTCTGGTTTGTCATCCTGCGCCGCTTTGGCCGGTGTCTTGGCCACCACTTCAGGGCGAAATGGCGTTTCGCATTTCGGACAGATTGCCGGGTCCTTGTTCAGGTCATAAAACTTCGCGCCACACTCCTGGCAGATGCGTTTGGTGCCGAGCTCTTTCTTTGCCACGTCAATCCTCATATGTTTAATACTGGCGGCGTCGCTTGCCATGTTCGCGCGCCGCTGTCAAAACCATTTTTCCGTTATTTGCATGAACGAGTATATATACCGTGTTGAAACATGCCACACCAGAGTCTGCGCACGCCTACCCCAGCTTTCGTTTGAGCGGGCGGTTGCGGGTGCCTGCGGATAAATCTATCTCGCACAGGGCCTTGATTCTCGGGGCTTTAGCGCGTGGTCAGACCCGCATAAGCGGTCTTTTGGAAAGCGAAGATGTGTTGCATACGGCCGAGGCAGTTAAGGCGCTGGGGGCGGGTGTAAAAAAAGAATCACAATCGGGTGTCTGGGTGGTCGACGGGTTTGCCGGGAAGGGTGGTGCCGGGGTTTGCAAAAGCCCTGAAATGCCGCTCTATTTCGGGAATGCAGGCACCGGCGTGCGCCTGATGATGGGGGTTGTGGCCGGGCTGGGGGTATCTGCGCGCTTTGGTGGTGATGACAGCCTGTCGCGCCGCCCCATGGGGCGGGTGCTGGACCCTCTGGCAGACCGGGGCGTGCGTTCACACAGCACGGGCGGGTGTTTGCCGGTGCAGATATGCGCTGGCACGCCGCACGCGTACCGTCATGTCATTCCGATTGCCTCGGCGCAGGTCAAATCAGCGCTATTGTTTGCCGGTCTTGGGGCGGATGGCCTGACCGAAGTGATTGAACCGGCAAAAAGCCGGGATCATACTGAGCGGATGCTGCGCGCCTTCGGGGCGCAGGTAGAGAGCAAAACCCTTGCGGACGGCAGCCACAGGGTGCGCCTGCACGGCCCGGCGGATTTGCGCGCCTGCGATGTCGCGGTGCCGGGCGATCCGTCATCGGCGGCGTTTGCCCTGGCGGCGGCACTGATTGTACCACACAGCGATATTGTGCTTGAAAACGTGCTGATGAATGAAACGCGCACGGGGCTTCTGACGTGTGCGCAGCATATGGGTGGCCGGGTGGAAATTCTGAACCACCGCACGGCTGGCGGCGAAGAGGTTGCTGATATCCGGGTGCGCGGTTCACAATTGCGTGGCATTGATGTACCGGCGTCTTTGGCCCCGTCAATGATTGATGAATACCCGGTGCTGGCGGTAATGGCCGCCTTTGCCAAGGGCCAGACCACCATGCGCGGTATTGGTGAGTTGCGGGTAAAAGAAAGCGATCGTATAGAGCGCATGATGGCGATGCTGGGCGCGGCGGGTGTCGATGTAAACTGTGGGGATGACTGGATGAGCGTAACGGGCACCGGGGCCGTTTGGGGCCGTGTGGACATGCCGGTGATTGATGTACAGGGGGATCACCGTATTGCCATGGCCGCAGCGGTTCTGGGCATGGGCGGATTTCGCCGGGTGCAGATTAACAATCCGTCGGTAATTGCCACCTCATATCCAGACTTTGCCAAGGATATGCACGCGCTGGGCGCGTCTGTGGAGATGGGTTGATGTTGATTGCTGTGGATGGGCCATTGGCCTCGGGCAAGGGGACGCTGGCGCGGCGGCTGGCTGCTTTTTATGGTCTGCCTTATCTTGATACGGGGCTGCTTTACCGGGCGACGGCGCGCGATGTTCTGGCATCTGGTGCAGACCCGCATAACGAGGCGGATGCGGTTAACGCCGCCCGCGCGCTTGATATTGCCACCCTTGATGATCCGGATTTGCGCACCGCCCGCGTTGGGGCTATGGCGTCGGTGGTGGCGGCGCACCCCAAGGTCCGTACGGCGCTGCTTGATTTGCAACGCGGGTTTGCCCATCAAAGCGGCGGCGCGGTGCTTGACGGGCGCGATATCGGTACGGTGATCTGCCCGGATGCGGATATAAAACTGTGGGTGGAAGCCAGTCAGGAGGTGCGGGCGCACCGCCGGGCCAAGGAATTGCGGGCGCGCGGCGAGACTATTACCGACGCGCAAATGCTGGCCGATCTGCAAGAACGCGATGCGCGTGATGCCGGCCGCGCGGATGCGCCTATGCGCATGGCTGAGGATGCGCACTTGCTAAACACCACGACATTGAGTATAGACGCCGCGTTCGAGATGGCCCGACAGATTGTCGACGCCGCGCGTGCTGAACTTCCCGCCGACTGAGGCGCGAAGAAATCCAAACAGCATGCCTTCAGGCCCTCTTGTTTGCTTTCACCCTTAACAGGCCACCTGGTGTGGCCACACTGGTCGTATGGATATGCCCTTTCGTGGATGTCTGTGGGCCGGTTTATCCGGAGTTCCAAAATACATGTCTGAATCTGTGACTGAATCAATGAACCCTTCGCGTGACGAATTTGCCGCCATGCTTGATGCCAGCTTTGCTGGCCGCGACATGCTTGAAGGGCAAGTCGTCAGCGGTCTGGTTACCGCGATTGAAAATGATACTGTGACCATCGATGTCGGTCTGAAAACCGAAGGCCGTGTGCCGTTGCGTGAATTTCGCGTCAATGGTGAAATGGAAGAGGTCAAGGTTGGCGAAAAGGTCGATGTTTATCTCGACCGCGTTGAAAACGCGCTTGGCGATGCCATGCTGTCGCGCGAAAAGGCGCGCCGCGAAGAAGCCTGGGACCGTCTTGAAAAATCCTATGCCGCCGGGGAAACCGTTGACGGGGCCATTGTTGGCCGGGTCAAAGGTGGCTTTACGGTCGAACTGGGCGGGGCCAGTGCCTTTCTGCCGGGCAGTCAGGTTGATATCCGTCCGGTGCGTGACGTTGGTCCACTTATGGGCATTGAGCAACCATTTGCCATTCTTAAAATGGATCGCCCACGGGGCAATATCGTCGTGTCACGCCGCGCTATCTTGGAAGAATCCCGCGCTGAAGTGCGTGCCGAGCTGATTAATCAACTGCATGAAGGCGAAGCGCGCGAAGGTGTGGTCAAAAACATCACTGATTACGGTGCATTTGTTGATCTGGGCGGTATTGATGGCCTGTTGCACGTCACGGATATGAGCTGGCGTCGGGTCAATCACCCCAGCCAGGTCTTGAGTGTCGGCGACAAGATCAATGTCCAGATTATCAAGATCAATCCGGACAGCCAGCGGATTTCACTGGGTATGAAACAATTGCAGGACGACCCCTGGCAAGGTGTTGAAAGCAAATACAAGGTTGGTACACGCTTTACCGGTCGCATCACCAATATTACCGAATATGGCGCTTTTGTTGAACTCGAGGCGGGCATTGAAGGCCTGGTCCACGTCAGCGAAATGAGCTGGACCAAGAAAAATGTTCATCCGGGCAAAATCGTTTCCACATCGCAAGAAGTCGATGTTGTGGTGTTGGATGTGGATCAGGAAAAACGCCGCATTTCATTGGGGATCAAGCAATGTGCCGATAACCCCTGGGATGCCTTTGCGGCGGCCCACCCGGTTGGCTCTACGGTCAGTGGTGAAGTCAAGAATATCACAGAATTTGGCCTCTTTATCGGGCTGGATGGTATGATTGACGGCATGGCGCACCTGTCGGATCTGTCGTGGGAAAAATCTGGCGATGAAGCCATTGCCGATTACAAAAAAGGCGACATAGTCGAAGCCCGCGTCCTTGATATTGATACGGACAAGGAACGTATTTCCCTTGGGATCAAGCAATTGAGCGGCGATCCGATGGACGAGGGCGGCTATAAGCGCGGTGAAGTGGTGACCTGCACGGTCAGCGAGATCACATCGGGCGGCATCGAAGTCACCATTGGTGATGATGGCAAGGTTAAAACCTTTATTCGCAAGTCTGATCTGTCGCGTGACCGCAATGAACAGCGTCCGGAACGCTTTGCTGTTGGTGACAAGGTTGATGCCAAGGTCACCGGTGTGGACAAAGCGGCGCGGCGCGTTTCCGTGTCCATCAAGGCGCTGGAAATGGCACAGGAAAAAGAAGCGATCGAACAATATGGATCGACAGATTCCGGCGCCTCGCTTGGTGATATTCTTGGCGAAGCCCTGAAAAGCCAGGATAGCAAAAAAGGCGAATAATTTCTGATCGCCAGATAAATATTAAAGGCCGGGGCCTGTTCCCCGGCCTTTTTTATGCGTGCAAGTGTGGCAGAAAAACCGTTGTGCCATGTTTTCTCGGTAATTATGTGATTCGAGTGTTGACCTTGCGCCAAATCCAATGGCAAATTCCCCCCTCGCGTGTGGGACGTCGGAGGGGTTGGAAACGATGATCAAGTCTGAACTGATCAATACACTGGTGGAAGAAAATCCGCATTTGTTTCAACGGGACATTGAAATGATTGTTGGCACCGTGTTTGAAGAAATTACCAAAACACTTGAAAAAGGCGGCCGGGCGGAATTGCGCGGCTTTGGTGCGTTTTCGGTGCGTGAACGGGGTGAACGTCTGGGGCGCAATCCCCGGACCGGGGCGGCGGTTAAAGTCGGCGCAAAGAAGGTACCATTTTTCAAGGCAGGCAAGGCCCTGCGCGAACGCGTTGACGGAAAGAAATAAGCGTAAACTAATGCGTTTGTCGTTTTTTCCTTTACAGGAAAGAAAAACCTGAGCATAGATTCACCCACACTGGAAAAGGGGAGAGTCAATGTTAAAAGAATTCAAAGAATTTGCCTTGAAGGGCAATGTAATGGATATGGCCATCGGCATCATTATTGGTGCCGCTTTTGGTCCTATTGTCAAATCACTGGTCAATGATGTGATTATGCCGCCCATCGGCCTGTTGATGGGCAATGTGGATTTCAGCAATCTTTTTATTGCGCTTGATGGCAAAGACTATGCTTCGCTGGCCGCCGCACAGGAAGCCGGAGCGGCAACCATAAATTATGGGGTGTTTATCAATACCATCGTCAATTTTATCATTGTTGCCTTTGCCGTTTTCATGATGGTCAAGGTGATGAATGCAGCCAAGAAAAAAGAAGAAGAGGCCCCCAAAGCCCCGCCTGCGCCACCGGCGGAAGAAGTTTTGTTGACAGAAATCCGTGATCTTCTGAAAAAATAGACCGCATATTTTTTGCACGGGTTTTGCGCCGCACTGGTTTTTTCCGGTGCGGCGTCTGTGTATGGGGGTTTTGTTGTCTGCGCCTTGGTCATAAAGTGCGCCGCTGTGTAAAATTAAGAACCGGACCTGCCCATGACAGACGTAAAAATATGTGGACTGACCGACGCGGCGGGGGTTACGGCGGCATTGGATGCCGGCGCGGATTATCTGGGGTTTGTTTTTGCTGATAACAGCGTACGTAAAACCAGTCCGGCGCGGGCGGCCGAGCTGGCAAAGCCGGCGCGGGGCAAGGCCAAAATTGTTGCCGTTCTGGTTAATCCTGGTGACAAGCTCATAAAAAAAGTGGTGTCCACTCTGGCGCCTGACGTCTTGCAATTGCATGGCCGTGAAACGCCTGAGCGCGTGCGGACGATCTGGAAACGCTATCATATCCCGATTATCAAGGCCTTTGCCGTGTCTTCAAAACGCGATGTGCAAGACACCGAGCGGTATGCGCGCACGGCGGCGTATTATCTTCTTGATGCCCGCCCGCCCAAAGGCGCAGGCCCTGCCGGGGGGCATGGGGCGGCGTTTGACTGGGATATTATCGATCAGGACGTGCTTGCCAAACCGTGGTTTTTGGCCGGGGGCCTGACGCCGCAAAATGTTGCCGGGGCTATTGCCCGCACCGGTGCCAAAATGGTCGATGTTTCCTCTGGTGTTGAAAGCGCCGCTGGCGTAAAAGACCCGGCGCGCATCACCGCCTTTATTCAGGCTGTGCGCCAGCATGAGGACAAAAATGACTGAAAATACACCCATAGATGGCCCCGATGCGCGCGGCCGGTTTGGCGACTTTGGCGGCCGCTATGTCGCTGAAACCCTGATGCCACTTATTCTGGAGCTGGAAGGGGCCTGGGATGAGGCCAAGGCGGACCCGGCGTTTTTACGGCAAATGGATGATTATTTGCGCGATTATGTGGGACGGCCCAGCGCGCTTTATCACGCCGAGCGGCTGAGCGCGCATTTTGGCGGCGCGCAAATCTGGTTCAAACGTGACGAGCTTAATCATACCGGCTCGCACAAAATCAACAATTGCCTGGGTCAGGTTTTGCTGGCGAAACGCATGGGCAAAACCCGCATTATTGCCGAAACCGGGGCCGGGCAGCACGGCGTGGCGACGGCGACCATGGCGGCGCGTTTTGGTCTGCCCTGTACCGTCTTTATGGGGGCCACCGACATTGAACGCCAGCAACCCAACGTCTTTCGTATGAAGCTGTTGGGGGCGCAAGTGGTTCCGGTGACTTCGGGCACAGGCACGCTGAAAGACGCCATGAACGAGGCCTTGCGCGATTGGGTGACCCATGTGGATGATACGTTTTATGTTATTGGTACAGTGGCCGGGCCGCATCCTTACCCGGTAATGGTGCGCACGTTTCAATCGGTCATCGGGCGCGAGGCGCGGGCGCAAATTCTTGAGCGCGCCGGGCGTTTGCCCGATGCCTGCGTGGCGTGCATTGGCGGTGGTTCCAATGCCATGGGCCTGTTTCATGCCTTTGTGCCTGACAAGGATGTGCGCCTGATTGGCGTCGAGGCGGCGGGCAAGGGGATAAAAACCGGCCAACATGCGGCGTCCTTAAAGGGCGGTGCGCCGGGGGTGTTGCATGGCAATCGGACCTATTTATTGCAAGATGATGATGGGCAGATTATCGACGCCCATTCGATCTCTGCCGGGCTGGATTATCCAGGCATCGGGCCTGAGCACGCGTATCTGAACGATATCGGCCGGGCCGAATATGTCAGCGCCACGGATACCGAAGCGCTTGATATGTTTCAGCTTTGCACAAAACTGGAAGGCATTATCCCGGCGCTGGAACCGGCCCATGCGCTGGCGCGGGTTGGCGATCTGGCGGGTGAGCTTGGCAAAGACGGCCTGATTGTCATGAATATGTGCGGGCGCGGCGACAAGGATGTGTTTGCGGTGGCCGGGCATTTGGGGGTGAAGATATGAGCGCGCCGGTCACAGGGGCGGCGCGCCTGAAAGCGCGCTTTGATGATCTGGCGGCGCAAAACAAGGCCGGATTCGTCGCTTATTTCATGGGCGGTGATCCGGATGTCAAAACCGCACAAAAACTGCTGGATGGCCTGCCGAGGGCCGGGGCGGACGTGATCGAGCTGGGCATGCCATTTACCGACCCGATGGCCGATGGTCCGGCAATTCAGGCGGCGGCATTGCGGGCGCTGAATGCCGGTGTGCGCACGCCGGATGTGCTCGCCATGGCAAAAGACTTTCGTAAAAACGATCAAAAAACGCCCTTGATTGTTATGGGCTATTATAACCCGATCCACCATATGGGCTGCACCAAATTTGCTGAAGCGTGCGCCGATTGCGGGGTGGACGGGGCGATTATTGTCGATCTGCCCCCCGAAGAGGACGTGGCTTTGCGCGCCGCTTTCGAGGCGCACGGTCTGGCGCTGATCCGGCTGGCCACGCCCACCACCGATGACCAGCGCCTGCCGACCGTGGTCGCAGGCACATCGGGCTTTGTTTATTATGTTTCGGTGGCCGGCATTACCGGGGCATTGGTGCCGCAGGCCGATCCGGTGGCCCGCGCGGTAAAACGCATTCGCAAGGCCAGTGGCTTGCCGGTGGCGGTTGGCTTTGGCGTCAGAACGCCGCAAAAAGCGGCGCAGATCGGGGCCATTGCTGATGCTGTGGTTGTCGGCAGCGCCATTGTTGATGCCATGGGGGCAGGTGGTGTAAAAGAGGCACTGGCCTTGACCCGGCAATTGGCCGATGCCACCCATGGTGCATTACGGGAATCGGAAAATGAATAACAAAAACTGGCTCGACCGGCTGACACCGCCGGGCATGAAAAAAATGTTTTCCAAGACCGACACGCCGGAAAACCTGTGGGTCAAATGCCCGCTTTCCGGGGAAATGGTGTTTCACAAAGACCTCGAAGCGGGGCTGTTTGTCACCCCGGCCGGGCACCATATGCGCATTGGCCCGGCGACGCGCTTTCGCATCACTTTTGACGATGACAATTGGGAACGCATTACGGTTCCCGAAGTGGCTGAAGACCCTTTGAAATTCAAGGATGACAAGCGCTATACCGACCGCTTGAAGGCGGCGCGGGCCAAAACCGGCGATAGCGATTCTGTCAGTGTCGGCGTGGGGGCTATCAAAGGTCTGCAAAGCGTTGTTTTTGTCCAGAATTTCAATTTTATGGGCGGCTCTCTTGGCATGGGGGCAGGCGAGGGGTTTATCACCGCCGCGCAAGAGGCGGTAAAACGCAATCTGCCCATGGTGGCTTTTACGGCGGCGGGCGGCGCGCGGATGCAAGAAGGGGCATTGTCGCTGATGCAAATGCCGCGCACCACGCTGGCGCTTAACGAGCTGAAAGACGCGGGCCTGCCTTATATTGTCGTTTTGACCGATCCCACCACGGGCGGGGTGACCGCGTCCTACGCCATGTTGGGGGATGTGCATCTGGCCGAACCACGGGCGCTGATCTGCTTTGCCGGGCCGCGTGTGATTGAGCAAACCATTCGCGAAAAATTGCCCGAAGGGTTTCAACGCTCGGAATATCTTTTGGAAAAAGGCATGATTGACGCGGTTGTTGACCGGCGGCATTTGCGCGATAAATTATTCAAGATTTTATCGGCCCTGACCCAACCGGCGGCTGCTTGAGCGCGGCGCGGCGTATTGCAGACGCGCTGGCGCGTTTTCAATCCCTGCACCCTGCGGATATCGCGCTTGGTCTGGGGCGCATGGCCCTGCTTCTTGAAAAACTGGGCAATCCACATTTAAAATTACCCCCCACCGTCCATGTGGCGGGCACCAATGGCAAAGGCTCGACCATTGCCATTCTTGCCGCCATGGCAAAAGCGGCGGGCCAGCGCGTTCATGTGCATACCAGCCCGCATCTTGAAAGTTTAAACGAGCGTTTCATCATTGATGGCACACCGATGGGGGATGCGGCCCTGGCCGCCCTTCTTGAAGAGGTCGAGCAGGTTAATAACGGCGTTCCGACGACACAATTTGAAATGCTCGTGGCGGCGATGTTTTTGGCCTTTTCGCGCGCCCCGGCGGATTTATGTCTGATTGAGGTCGGGCTGGGCGGCGAATTTGACGCCACCAATATCATACCAAAACCGGCCCTTTGTTTGATTACCCCGATTGCCCACGATCATGCGGATTATCTGGGGGACGATCTTGCAGGCATTGCCTGCGCCAAGGCCGGGATTATCAAAAACGGCGTGCCGGTGATTGCGGCGGCGCAAGAAGAGGTGGCGCAAGATGTGATCGAAGGGGCGGCGCGGCGTGCCCAGGCACCGCTTTTGTGCGCGGGGCGGGATTTCTTTTCTTATGCCGACCAGGGGCGGCTGGTTTTTGAAACTGATACGAGGCTTGTCGATTTGCCCTTACCGGTGCTGCCGGGGGCTTTTCAGATCGAAAACGCAGGGCTGGCGGTGGCCGCCGGGCTGCATTTTGGCTGGCCGCAAGCGGCCATGGCGGCGGGGCTGGAGCGGGCGCGCTGGCCGGGGCGTTTTGATATGCTGAGCGCTGGTCCGCTGGCCCTATTGGCCGCGCAAAATAATGCCAGCCTTATTGTCGACGGGGCGCATAACCCCCATGCGGCGCAGGCTTTGGCATCGGCATTGTCTGATCTGAACGCCACCGATCCGCGCCCCGTCGTGCTGGTCTGTGGTTTGCAAAAAACCAAGGATGCGGCCGCATTTTTTGCGGCGTTCAGAGCCTTGAACCCGCGCATAATCATCACCTCTATTCCCGGCGCGCCGTATCCGGCAGACAATTCGTCTTTATGCGCCATCGCCCAAGAGGCGGGCTTTGAGGCGCAAAGAGAATCTGACCCCCTCGCGGCCATCACTTTGGCGTGTACGGGCGCGAAAGGTGTGCGGGTGGTGGTGTGTGGCTCGCTTTATCTGGCCGGGGCGGTGTTGGCGCTTAACCGGGGGTAGGGCCAAAAAAGCCCGCACCAGATGATGCGAGCTTTTGTGTGGAATAATAAAGGGTTAGGGTCCTGCCCCTAGACGCTGACGGCCCCATTCAGCCAGTCAGAAATTTTGCTCTTGGGCATGGCGCCGACTTTTGTCGAAGCGACCTGACCATTTTGAAACAGCATGAGGGTGGGGATGCCGCGTACGCCATAGCGTCCCGGTGTGCCCGGATTATCATCAATATTGACCTTGGCAATGGTGATCTTGCCGTCCATTTCCTGGCCAAGTTCTTCGAGAATAGGGCCGATCTGTTTGCATGGGCCGCACCATTCTGCCCAAAAGTCCACAAGAACCGGACCTTCCGCATTCAATACATCTTTTTCGAAAGATTCGTCGCTTACAGCTATGGTGGACATGGCACACTCCTTGTTCTTTACGGCCTGTTTGGCCTTGCCTTATGCGCTAGCTAGTGATCCAAAGGCCCCACGTCAAGATGTGTGTGCTTTTTACAACGCTTACGCCAGGGCCTGATCCAGTAAACTATCCGCCAGAATCATTAAATCCGGGGTTTCCGTCCATAAAAGCGCACATGTAATTGTGCGTCCGGGCCATAAATCATGGGCCAGTGCCCGATAAGCGGCCATCTGCCCCAGATAACGCTGCGATACGTCTTGCGGCCGTTTGGGGGCCGGGCGATTGGTTTTGTAATCAACAATAAATATATCTTTTTCGCGCACCACAATGCGGTCAATCTGGCCATTGATGACCAGATCGGGCGGCAGGGTCGAGGCCTGACCGGCCAGGGGCAGTTCGGCGCGGCTATCGGGGCCGAATAAAAAGCCAAATTCGGGGTTATCAAGGACGGAAAACACCGCCTTTATGATCTCCTCTCTTTGGGCCTCTTGCAGATCGCTTTGGGCGCGCAAAAACCGTTTGGCGGCGGTTTTGCGCTGCGCCGGGGCGGTTTGCGGCAAGGTTTGCAGCAAGGTGTGGATCAATGTCCCGCGGCGAAAGCGCCGGGCATTGTGTTCACCCAGCGGCGAAAACCCCGGCTGCTCGTCATCCTCATCACTTTTGTCCAGCCAGCGCGATGGCGCGGTGGTGCGTAATTGCGGTGTTGCATCTGTCAAAGGCGCGCTGGCCCAGTCGGGCAAAGTGATATTTTTCTCTTGCGGCTGCGCGTCTCGTTTTTCGGCGATCGGGGCCGGGCCATAGCGCCGCGCGCCAAGGCCGGTTTTGGTTTCAAAAGGTTCTACGTCGAGGTCTGAAAAGGCCCGCTCGACATGGGCGTACCAGCTTTGCGCGTGGACCGTGCCTTCGCCATTCCCCATTTTGGCGCCGCAAATAACCAGCCGGTCTTGCGCCCGGGTCATGGCCACATAGAGCAGGCGCACATGTTCCTGCATTTCTTTTTGCGTTATGGTCTCGCGTATATGGCGGCACGGTGCCGGGTCTTCCTTGGCGCTGGCCGAAAAGAACAATGTCTCATCTTCACCGGATAAAATTCGCGCTGATTGCGTGGAGTGGGGTTTTTGTGTTGTGTCGGGCAGGATAACCAGCGGCGCTTCGAGGCCTTTGGAAGCATGGACGGTCATGACGCGCACCGCATCACCGGCATTTTCCATTTGCCGTTTGATGTCGCTTTGGTCGTTTTGACAGGCGGTCACAAAGCGCAAAAGCGAGGGCGCATTATCTTTTTGGTGGCTCAAGGCCTTACCGAGAAATTCGCGCACCGGGTCTTCGGCTTCGGGGCCAAGGCGGGCATAAAGCCGCCGGGCATAGCTTTCGCCGCTGGCGCTGGGGCTGTTGAGGAAAGTCGAGAAAAAGCCATATGGCCCTTCACCGCGCGCCAGCTTGCGCAAAAAGGCATAAAGCGCTTTGGCTTCGCGTAAAGTCGCAGAATCGCTTTTTTGCAAGGCCTCGGACAGGGATATCTTGCCACGATCCGCCGCCAGATCAAACAAAACATCATCGTCAATGGGCGCGGATGGGGCGGCGGCCGGCTGTAAAAATGGCCCCTTTAGGAGCTCGGCCAGCGCCAGATCGTCGGCTTTTTGCAAGGCCGCCCGCGCTGCGCTCAGTAAATCCAGAACGGCGGTTTGCTGGCACAAAATCATCCGGTCCGCCCCGGCCACCGGCACTTTTCTTTTTTTGAGCTGGCGGATAATTTCTTCGAACAAGCCGCCGCGTTTGCGCACCAAAATCATAATATCGCCGGGGCTGATGGCGCGCGGTTGCCATTGATTATCTGCGCCGCGGTGCCAGATTTGTTCACCATTATCGAGCCAATGGGCGATCTGCATGGCTATTTTTTGGGCCAGGACATTGCGGGCGCTTTGCGGCGCCTCGGCATTGACCGGGCGGGCGGGATCGTATTCCACGTCCACAACGGGGCGGGGGAGTGGCGCGCCTACCTCAC
>JALWSB010000117.1 GCA_027080345.1 Robiginitomaculum sp.
GATAAAACAGACGTTTTTCCGGGATGACAAGGGTGGGAAAATTACCAACACAGGGCCCCCGGATACCCGCCTTCGCGGGCACAAGCTTAGTCCAGACCCTACCCCCTCATCCCGCCCTTCTCCCCATGGGAAAGAGGTTCTTTTGGTGAAGGAAAGGCGAAATATTTTAAAACGGGAACAGGATGTCGTAGAGTTGCTGGCCATAGCGGGCGTTTTGCACATCTGACAAATTACCGCGCCCGCCGTAGGAAATACGCGCTTCGGCGATTTGCGTGTGCTGGATCACATTATCCGAGGCGATGTCTTCGGGACGCACAACACCTGAAACCAGCAATTCGCGCACTTCGTGATTGATACGCACTTCCTGACGCCCGGCAATCACCAGATTGCCATTGGGCAAAACCTGGGTCACCACAGCGGCCACGGTAAGGGCGATATTTTCCGACCGGTCAACGGTGCCGGAGCCTTTATTGGATGATGTCGAGCCAAGGCTGACCAATGATTTTGGATCAATATTGCCGGGGAATTTTTCCAGCCCGAAAAGATTTGTTGCGTCTGCGTCCTCGCCGCTGGTGCGACTGCGCTCGGTGGTATTTTTGACCTTGGCGGAATCTGAAATATTGATCACCACGGTCAGAATATCGCCAACCTGCTGCGCCCGCTGATCGTTAAAAAACGTCCGCGCGCCGGTGCGCCACAAGGTGTTGTTGTTCTGCACTTCTTTGGTGGCGGCAGGCATGGGCATGACCACCGGACGCTTGCCATAAAGCGTCGCCGGGTTTTCTATCGGCGTCAGCTTGGGGGCTTTGCCGATATTCTTGATGCGATCAAATGTGCCGCATGCACTGAGGCCAAAAGCCACCATTAAAACCAATGTCAAACGTTTCACAAGCATGTCTCCTATCCACCAAGCGTGGGACTGTTAGCGGCCACAGCCCGGCCCGGTCCACTGACCAGGACGTCTATGGTCCGTTTCGATTGCAGATTGACCACGCGCAGCGAATCCCCCATCGCCCCTTCGGAAAGGGCGCGGCCCCGGGCGCTGAGCTTCAACCCCGGAATCTGGTAAAGCACGGTGATAATCTCGCCTTTTTTGATGAGCGCCTGACGTTTTACGTCACTGGCGCGCAAAGGCTGGTTGGCGCGCAAAGTGCGCCGGGCCACCCGGCCGGTAATATCGGCCACTTCGCGCAACATGCCCGGACGCACCCGGTTCAAACGCACACTGATCCAGTGTACGTCTTCGGCGTTTATGGCATCCCCCGCCGCGCGCGGCACACGCAAAACCGGCACCTCGGCCATGGCAAAAGCCCGTCCCTTTATGGAACGCGGCGCGGCCCCGGCAAAGGGCAGGATGCGGGCATTGAAAATCCCGGTTTGCGGCGAAAAATCAAGATCGACAATCTGCGGTTCACCATTGATCTCAGCAGGCGCATAGAAATCCGCCAGCCCGGCGCTGATCGCCACGTCATAACGCGCCCCATCGCCCTGCATTTCCAGCCTGTCGGCAATCAGGGTACGGATTTTTTGTTTACTGATCTGACGCCCATCCCGCGCCACCGTCACCCGCAACAGATTGGATGCATTGGTCCATGTAAAGCCATGCGCCGCCACTTGGCGCGACAGCCAACCCGGATCGAGAGAGAGCTTGCGGCCAGGCGCCGGGGCGCGGGTCAAAACTTCATTGGCCAAAGGACCCGCATCAGAGAACACATCGCCAAATTTAATCTGCGCATCTTTGGCTATAATGTTGGCGCGCAAGTGCAAGGCTTGCGCCTCTTGCGGCGCTGGCAAAACCGCTGAAAAGGCCAAGGACGCCCCCATCGCCACCAATAAAATCGCCAAGGCGGCAATACTGGCAAATCGGCGAATGTGCGGCAAAAGATGATTATATGGCAACATGAAAAGGCCCTTTTTGTGTCCGTTAACGGCGCAGATTTGCGCTGGTGGATAACATCTCGTCAGAGGCCGTAATCACCTTGGAATTCATTTCATAGGCCCGCTGCGCCTGAATAAGCGAGGTGATTTCCTGCACCGCATTGACATTGGATGTCTCGATAAAGCCTTGGGAAATAGAACCAAAACCAGCCGCGCCGGGGGTTCCCGACGTTGCGGTGCCCGAAGCGGCAGACTCCAAAAAGAGATTGCCCCCTTGTGGATCCAGCCCGCCTTCATTGAAAAACGTGACGACCTCCAATTGCCCGACCGTTGACGGCGCGGTATTGCCCGGCGTTACGGCCTGTACCTGACCTTGCGCATTGATGATCACGTCTGTGGCATCTTGCGGTATGGTGATGCTCGGCGCGACGGTGTAGCCATCTTCGGTAACCAGTGTGCCATCCCCGTTGACGGCGAAATTCCCGGCCCGCGTATAGGCATCTTCACCAGAGGGAAGCTGAACCCGAAAATACCCTTTGCCACTAATCGCCAAATCATAACGATTACCGGTCTGCGCCAGATTGCCCTGTTCGGTAATGCGATAAACCGAACCGGCCTTGACCCCCAGACCGACCTGCACGCCGGTCGGCACGATTGTGCCCGCATCGGAAGAATCTGCGCCCTGGCGCTCGACACTTTGGTACAATAAATCCTGAAATTCGGCCCGCTGGCGCTTGAATGCCGTGGTATTCATATTGGCAATATTATTCGAGATCACCTCGACATTGAGCTGCTGAGCCAACATCCCTGTTGCCGCCGTATTGAGTGCACGCATTAAAGCCTCCTGTCCTTATTCATTCCAAATCCCTAGCGCACGCGGCCAAGGCGTTCGATGGTTTGTTTGTTCAACCGTTCTTCCTGATTGAGCATGTTGCTGACCGATTGATAGGCCCGGGTGATCTGGATCATCCGGTTCATTTCCATGATCGGCACCACGTTAGAGCGCTCCAGACTGCCCTGCATTGCCTTGGGATTATCGACCACTTGCGGCGCTGCTTTTGCCGGCGCTTCATAGCGCCCTGCCCCATCTTTTTTGAGCGCCCCCAGGTTTTCAAAATCAACGATTTTCAAGGTCGCAACCAAGGCGCCATCGACCATGATTGACCCGTCCGCATCAATAACCGGAGGCCGACTGCCGGGCGTCAGCACAATCGGTTTGTCTGCATCATCCAGTATGGCCTTGCCATCCGATGTGGTCAGTGTCCCGGTATCATCAAGCGTCAGGCGGCCATTGCGGGTATAGCGCGCACCATTATCCGTATCGACCACAAAAAAGCCCCGCCCCTTGAGGGCAACATCCAGCGGGCGGCCCGTGCTTTCGATCTGGCCGGTGGAAAAATCCCGCGCCAGCCCCCAATCCTGAACAAAGGAAACCTTGCGCGGCCCATCAAGCGCCCCGGCGCGCCCTTGCGCCGGGCCTTGCGGATTTTGTTTGAGCAGCATTTTTTCGACCTTGAAGCCGGCCGTAGACATGTTGGCGATATTGTTGGCGGTGATATCCATTTCGCGCTTGAGCGTCATTTGCCGTGACAGCGCGATCATCATTGCATTTTCCATGTCTCACCTGCCTTTTGCCGGGTTAAACCGCATTTTTTTGCGGCGTCCATGTCTCTGCCCGCACACTACGCACAAGGCGTGCCAGAATATTATTGTTATTTTTCAGATAATTAGGATAATATTGTGGGGAAAAATATGCACAGACCGGCAAACTCGTTCCCCCGCCCCGGCAGGAAATTCCCGCTTGCAGTGCCTGCGGCGACCGACGCCACGCACAGCAATTTTTCATTTTTTCTGTCTTTTGACCCCGGTTTGGCAACATCTCCTTAACCATAAATGCCGCCTAATAGGCTAAAGACACTTTTGGGAGCATGGCCGCATGGCAGACGAAGACGACAAGGCCGAAGACGAACCCACCGAAGAGGGTGAAAACGAAGACGGCGAAAAGAAAAAAGGTGGAAAGAAAAAACTTCTTCTTTTCATCGTATTACCGGCTGTTTTGGTGCTTCTTT
Source organism: Robiginitomaculum sp. (assembly GCA_027080345.1). GTDB lineage: Bacteria > Pseudomonadota > Alphaproteobacteria > Caulobacterales > Maricaulaceae > Robiginitomaculum_B. The sequence goes on from JALWSB010000117.1 coordinate 3,948, forward strand.
TGGGCACGGTTGGGGCGCTGATGCTGATGGGCGGCGGCAAAAAAGATGATGCCGAACAGACCGCCAGCGCCGAACATGGTGAAGATGGCGGCCATGGCGAAGGCAAGTCCGAGAAGAAAAAAAAGGGCGGCGAACATGCCGAGGCCGAGCCGGTTTTTTACGAACTGGATGATATTTTCGCCAACATCGCCAATGAAGATGGCAGCACGTCCATTTTGCAATTAAAAATCCTTCTCGAAGTCGATAGCGAAGAAACCGTGGCCGCGATTGAGCCGCTCATGCCGCGTATTATTGATCGCTATCAGGCGTTCTTGCGCGAATTGCGCATTGAAGATCTGAAAGGCTCGGCAGGCAGTTATCGCCTGCGTCTTGAATTATTGCGCCGGGTCAACCAGGCGGTGGCCCCGGCACATGTGAATGCGGTTCTGATTGACAAACTTTTGGTGAATTAATTTATGGCTGATGATCTAGACCAGGATGCCATGGCGGCAGAATGGGCCGCAATGGCCGAAGAGGACGACACCCCGGCGGCCGCTTCCACTGGCGGTGGTGACGATGGTGCCGGCGAAGATGATTTCGCCGCCGAGTGGGAGGCAATGGTTGATGATGACGGCGGGACGACCGCCGTTGCCGCCGAGGAAGGCCCCGGCGCTGAGCGCATCCTCAATCAGGATGAGATTGATAACCTTCTTGGTTTTGAAGGCGAGGAAGAGGATGAGGGTGACCGTTCGGGCATTCGCGCCATTATCAATTCCACACTGGTCTCTTATGAACGCCTGCCTATGCTGGAAATTGTTTTTGATCGTCTTGTGCGGTTGATGACCACATCTTTGCGTAATTTCACCTCTGATAATGTTGAGGTCAGCCTTGATAATATCTCGTCCATTCGGTTTGGCGATTATCTGAACTCCATCCCCCTGCCCGCCATTCTGGCCGTGTTTCGCGCCGAACAACTTGATAATTACGGGTTGCTGACCGTAGATTCCAACCTGATTTATTCCATTGTTGATGTGCTTTTGGGCGGACGTAAAGGGACCGCCGCCATGCGTGTCGAAGGGCGCCCTTACACCACCATTGAACGGCAATTGGTCCAGCGTATGATTGAGGTGGTGTTGAAGGACGCCCAGGCCGCTTTTGCGCCATTGACCGCAATTGATTTTTCCCTCGACCGGATTGAAACCAATCCGCGTTTTGCCGCCATTGCCCGGCCCGCCAATGCCGCCATTCTTGTGCGTCTGCGCATTGATATGGAGGACCGGGGTGGCCGGATTGAGCTAATGCTGCCTTACGCAACGCTGGAGCCCATCCGCAAAATGTTGTTACAACAATATATGGGCGAAAAGTTTGGCCGCGATAATATCTGGGAAAGCCATTTGGCGACTGAATTATGGTCAACCGCAATGGACGTCAGCGCCGTTCTTGATGAACACCAGACGACCTTGCGCAAAGTCATCAACATGAAAGTCGGCGATACGCTGATGCTCAATACCAGCCCGGACGGCGAGATTGATTTGCGCTGTGGGCGCATCCCTCTGGCAAAGGGCAAAATGGGCCAATTGGGCCGCAAAGTCGCCATCCGCGTTGAAAGCGGTATTACCGAGCGCGCCCGCAAACATTTTGAGGAGAAGGTATAATGCTTATTTCACTTGTTTTTGAAGGCATTGTCGCCGCCTTGCTGGTTTTGACCATCATCTATTGCTGGCGCCTTGACCAGCGCCTCAAAGCCTTGCGTTCCGGCCAGGACGGGGTGCGCAATGCCATTACCGACCTGATTGAAGCGACCGGCCGGGCCGAACAGGGTATTGCCGGTCTGCGCGAAACCAGCACCCAGATCAAAGATGAATTGGATGAGCGGATCAGGGCGGCGCGTCAGCTTGCCAAAGACTTGCAAAAACTTGAGCGCCAGACTGCCCCCGCCAGCTTTCATCACCCCATCCCTCAACAGAATACCGCCCCGGCCAAAAACGGCCTGATTGACCGGTTGAAAAAGGCCAGCTAAATGCGCAATTCCCAACGCCTGTTTGCCCTTCTTGGTATTGTTCTTTTGGGGCTGTTTGCCCTGAAATCCCTGGCCATTGGCAATGATGTTCTGACTCTGATGGACCCGGCATCACCGGCTTGGGCGTCAGAGCACAAAGCCAAGAAAGGACACAAGGCCAAAAAGGAAGAGACTAAAGCCGAACTGCCGGCCGCGCACGAAGACGAAGAAGACGCGGCACAAACCGGCGATGACGCCGCCGCAGATCCCGCCGCCTGCGCCGCCCCCTCTTATGCGGAACAAACGGGCCTTAGCGAACAAGAGCTTAATGTTGTCAAGCGCTTGAGCGAAAGGCGCCGGGCGCTGGATCGGCGTGAAAACAGCATTGAAACCCGCGAGGGCGTGTTACAGGTGACCAGTAAAAAGCTGGATGAGCGGCTGGCCAAACTGACAGATTTGGAGGCCGCCATCAAAAAACTTCTGGGCCAGCTTGATGGCAAGGAAGCGGAGCAAATTGCCGCCCTGACCAAGCTCTATTCCACCATGAAGCCCAAGCCGGCCGCCGCCATATTTGCCACGCTTGATGAAGATGTGCTGATCAAGGTGGCCGGGGAAATGAAAGCCGAGCCGCTGGCCAAAATCATGGCCGCCATGCCCGCCGATAAAGCCAGCGCGCTGACATTAAGTCTGGCGCAGCGCCACATCGCCCCGACCGAGGCCAGCGACCTGCCGGGCTTTGCCGCAAAATCGCCCTGAATAACAGCCCGGATTTGCTGAAACGCGGGCCCTTTTCCTAAGACCCGCTTAACCCTCAAGGGTATAGAATTACCTCTTAAGTGCGGCTGATTCGCCGCGTCAGAGTGTGCCTATGATGTTTCGCCTAACCGCATCCCGGTTTTTGTCGCTTCAGGCCTGGGGCCTGGGGCTTGTTATGCTGCTTGCCCTGGCGCAAAGCGCACGGGCCGCTGTACCGGTCAAACTCACCACATCAAGCGGGCCGGGCTATGTGCGTATTCTGGCGCAATGGCCCGAAGGACAGGCCCCGGCAAAGCCCGGTCTTGAGGCGCACATTGTCAATGGTGTTCTGGTTGCCCATTTTGACCAACCCTTTGAAAGCAATCCCAAGGTTTTACGCGACGCCCTGCCGCAAACCATTGCCCTGGCGCGTATGGACATGGACGGGCAAACCTTGCGTCTGGCTTTACGCGGTCCCCATGATGTCTACACATCGCGGTCCTATAATGTTTTTGCCATTGATCTGGTCGAAGCCGGTAAAACCGTCACGCGCCCCCCGGTCAGCTCACCAAAAGCGCGGCGCGCCCAAGCCTTGAACAAAAAAGCCAAAGCGGCGGCCCAAAAAGCCGCCCTGCAGGCCAAAAAAGATGCGCAGCCCGGCCCGGCTCTCCCGCTTAAAGTGCGCGCCGCGCAGACCAGCGAATACACCCGCATCGCCTTTGACTGGACCAAGCCGGTCGGCCACAGCATGCGCGTCTATCCCCATAAAGTCCGCGTCACCTTCGATGAACGGGCCATTCCCGACATTGCCCCCCTTAATATCAGCGCCCCGCTGGGCCTGATGCGCGCCCAAAGCACGATTGAAGGGGGCAAAACGCTCGTCGATCTTGACCTGGCCCCCGGTTATGAAGCCCGGCTGTGGGAAGACAACCCCAAGGTTCTCGTCGATATCATTCCCATAAGAAGCGACGCCGATGCGGCGCCTTCAGCGGCACACCCAGGCGATGGACAAACCATAAAGGCCAGCAAGGAAGAGGCAGACGCCGCCACACCAGCGCTCGCGCATCTCGACCCGACACCGGCCAGCGGTGTGGTCAATGCGCAAGTCTCCTTAAGCGGCTCGCGTCAGCAAATCACCTTTGACTTTGCCGCCTCGGTGGGGGCCAGCGCCTTTCGCCGCGCCAACACCATCTGGATTGTTTTTGACGATGATGCCCGGCTTGATATCAGTGAATTGCAACACGGTGCGCAATTGCAAATGCGCGATGCCAAGGCGTTTCAGGACGGACAGGCAACCGGTTTGCGCTTTACCGTTCTGCCCTCCACCCAGATAGAGGCGGCGCAAGCCAAAAGCAGCGCCCAATGGACCTTTACCCTGGGCGAAAAAATTGAACACCCGCCGCTTAAACTGGCCATCCACCGCGAAGCCGACGGGTCCGGGCCGGGCATGTTGGTGGCCACGCTAAAAAATGCCACCGCCATCCACCACCTGAAAGATCCGCAAATCGGCGACACCCTGGCCGTTGTGACCGCCCTTGGCCCGGCTGCCGGTGTTCAGTCCCGACTGGCTTATGTCGAGGTGACGGCCCTGCCCTCCAGCCAGGGTCTGGCGTTTGAAATCAATGCCGATGATGTCGATTTCAAACTGGGCAAGGATCAGGCGATTATCAGCACCCAAAATGGCCTTTCATTAACCCCTCTGGCGCGCCCGCGGGCCTTGTCCGCCAATGCTGCCCGCTCCAGCGCAGCCCTGCCTGCGGGCACCTCATCGCCAGGCTTTATTGATTTTGCCGGTTGGGCAAAACAGGGCAATAAAGCCGATTTCAATACCATATATGAATCGCATCTCAAGCATCTTTCGGTCGAGGAAACCGACCCGCAGGCGCGCATTTCCATGGCCAAATTTCTGATCGCCAACGGCCTTGGCGCGGAGGCTTTGGGCATTTTGACCCTGGCGCGCAAACTTGACCCGCTGCTTGTGCGTGATGCGCAATTTCGGGCCTTGCGCGGCACCGCCAATGTATTGATGAACCGGATCAAGGATGCCCGTGCCGATTTTGCCGCGCAAACCCTGAACCGTGACCCTTCGGCGGCATTGTGGCGAGGCTATACAGCGGCGCAAATGGAAGACTGGAAAGTCGCCCGCCGGGAATTTGAAGCCGGGCGCGAGGCCTTTTACCTGTTCACCCCGGCCTGGCAGGCCCGCTTCAGAAACAGCTTTGCCCGCGCCGCCCTTGAGCTTAATGATATGGGCGCCGCCAAGCGCCAGATTGACGAGAGCATGGCCGTCGATGCGCCCGTTGACGTGCGGCTGGAAACCCATCTCATTCGCGCCGCCTATGCAGAAGCGACCGGCAACACACAAAAGGCATTGCGGCTCTATGAGCTTGTTGCCGACGGTAAATACGAGCCTTTGGAAGCCCGGGCCATGTTTGAATCTGTTCGTCTTAAACACGAGACCGGCGCGCTGACCGCCTTGCAGGCCGCCGACCAGTTGGAAAACATCCGCTATCGCTGGCGCGGCGATAATACCGAATTGGAGGGCGTGCGCGCTCTGGGCCAGCTTTATGTCAGTCTTGGCGATTACCGCCGGGCGCTGGAATCCATGAACACAGCGGTTTTACGCTTCCCGAACCGTCCGGTAACCCAGCGCCTTGCCGATGACATGCACAAAATTTTCCAACAATTATTTTTGGAAGGTGGCGCCGATCAAATGGACCCGGTGCAGGCGCTGGCCCTGTTTTACCAGTTTATTGATCTGGTCCCGATTGGTGCCGATGGCGACCGTATGCTGCGCCGTCTGGCCGATCGCCTGATCGATTTTGATCTTCTGCCCCAGGCCGAAACCTTGTTGCAGCACCAGGTGGATTCACGCTTGCGTGGTCTGGCCAAAGCGCAGATCGCCACCAAGCTGGCGGTGGTTTATTTGATGGACCACAAGCCCGAAAAAGCCATGGCGGCGATTAATGCATCCCGTCAGGTACGCCTGCCAAAGGAATTGAACCGCAACCGACGTCTGGTGCAGGCCCGCGCCCTGACCGAGCTTGGCCGCAGCGATGATGCGCTGGACTGGATTGCCGGGGACCGGACCAAGGAAGCGGCCCTGTTACGCGCCGAAATCAGCTGGCGCAGCAAAGACTGGAAAAAAGCGGCCAAAGTGCTGATGCGCACCATTCGCAAAGTCGTCCCGCAAAGCGGTTCCATAAACGCAGACCAAGCCAATCTGGTCTTGCGCGCTGCCATTGCCTTGTCGCTCAATAATGATCAGGACGGTCTGGAGGCTTTGCGCAAGTCATATGGCCAGATCATGAAGACCAGTGATCAGGCGGAGGCCTTTAACATGGTCACGGACAAGTTGGATATTGGCTCGGTCAAGGTCAAGGATCTGGCCAGCACACTGGCCGACACACAAGGCCTGCGCGCCTTCCTCGAACGCTATCGCAAGAAAAATAAAGAAAGCTGAGTCCTGGGGGCTTCAGACCCGTTTAATATTGCCGTTTCCCCTTCACCCGCATCATTGCGATACCTCTCCACACCGTCATTGCGGCTAAGGGCCGCAATCCATCTTGAGGCATTTAAATAGCCCCCGGACGTGGGTCCGGGGTGATGAGGCTTCAGGATTATTTTGATTGTCATTACCCGGCTTGTCCGGGTAATCCAGATTGTGACTCACAAGCCCCTCATCCCGGCCTTCTCCCCAAGGGAGAAGGGGAAAACCTTACCTGTTTCATCCGCGCATGGTGTTATTGTCATGCCGCTCTGGATCACCCGAATAAGCTTGTGCCCGCGAAGGCGGGTATCGGGTGATGCAAAACACGGTGTCACCTTATGTCCAACGCATCATGACCCGGTTTATCTATTTCTGGCCACACGGGCGGTTCATCATCCGCGTGCGCCAGGCGTGCAGATTGGGCAGATTATCAGGGTCTGGTTTCCATTTGGCGACGCGGGCAAAGCCAACAGAGGCAAAGGCGGTTATGTCGGCAACGGTAAAGCGGTCCCCGGCAATAAAATCACGGTTTGCCAACTCATTATCCAGCCATTTGGCAAAAAACCGGAAGGTTTTTTCGCCGCGCGGGGCCAATGCGGCGATTTGCTTTTCAATGGTGGCAAACGCCGGATTGCCATGACGCAACCACCAGGCCAGCGGCAAAAGAAACATGAATTCCACCCGCCGGTCCCACATTTCGATAAACGCCCGTTCCTCGAAATCTGTACCAAACAGATTTGGTTCCGGGTGCAGTCCTTCCAGATAAAGGCAGATCGCCCGGCTTTCCGTCAGCACCCGCCCGTCATCCAGCTCCAATGCCGGCAATTGGCTAAACGGGCTGACTTTGCGATAAGCGGCTGATTTATGCTCCCGCTCCATAATATTCATCGAGATCATCTCGATATCAGTAATGTTTTTTTCCCGTAAAAACATCAACACCCGCTCAGGGTTGGGCGCAAAGGCAGCGGTATAAAGTTTCATAACAAACTCCGAAAAAATGAAGGGAAATCAGGCCACAGAAGGGGTGAACGCATTATAGGAGTCAACGGCGCCGCGCAAAAGCCCAAGGCACATCGCCGCCCCGGTGCCATCCCCAAGACCAAGGCCCAGATCAAGCACAGGGGCCTTGCCAAGCCGTTCCAGAACCGCGCGGTGCGCCGCGCTGTCCGCAACCGAACCGGCCAGACAATGGTCAATGGCGTGGGCGTCAATTTTATGCAAAACCGCCGCGGCAACACAGGTGGAAAACCCGTCCAGAATAACTGGAATACCCTGATGCCGCGCCGCCAGAATGGCCCCGGCGGCGGCGGCAATATCACGCCCCCCAAGACGGCGCAAAACCTCCAGCGGGTCATCAAGATGGCCGCTATGGTGCTCCAGCGCTGCACTGATAATCGCGCTTTTGGTGGCCATTTTTTCCGCATCACCCAGCGCCGTGCCCGCGGCGGCCCAAAATTCCGGCGTGCCCCCATAAAGCGCCAGCGCAATCGCGGCGGCGGCGGTAGTCGTTCCGGCGGCGGCAATACCGATGGCCAGCGCGTCGGGTTTTTCCTCCAAAGCCTGTACCGCATAGGCAATTGCCCCGGCGCAGTCTTCCTCACTCAACGCCGCCTCTTCGCGCATATCCGGCACGGGCATTTCCACCGCCAGCTCCAGAACTTTCATTCCGGCACCAACCCGTGCTGCGGTTTTGTTGACCGGGGCCTGACCAGCCAGCATGCGGTCAATCAACTGACGGTTTTGGGCGCTGTCAGACTGTGACACATTGGCATCGGCCAGAGCGTAAGATCCCGCAAACACGGCGACCAAGGGCCGCTCGATATGCGGCGGCATGCCCTGCCATGAGGCCATAAATACCGCCATGTCCCCCACCCGACCGAGCGCGCCCATGGCCTTTTGCATGTGCTCACGATGCAGCCGGGCCTTGGCCTGCGCATCGACATCCATAGCCGGCGCCGCATCAATCAATGCGCGAATATCATCAAAAGGTGATGTGTGTTCAGCAAAAGCCATGATGCATTATCCAACCAAAGCGAATCCCCAAGGCGGCAGAGCATACCCCATATCGCCGCCACCTGACACGGCCCTGGCGATGACATTTCAGTGAGGTCTTATTGGCGCGCCCATTTGCCTTGCTCATTCTGGCGCCAATACGACACCTCATGCCCCGCCTTTTTGGCCGCTTTCCAACCGTCGCGCGCGCGCGCCAAAGCCTGTTCATCCTGACCGGAAAACATCGCCACCACACGCTTGACCCCGCGCCATCCGGTGACATCACCACCGTTCAGCACAACCACCATCTGCGCCTCGTTTTCATTGTCGGCGCTGGTGGTCAGCAAAACCGGCTGGCGCTCTGCGCGCGGTTCAGACGCGCTGCCGTGGGGGATAAAGCTATCGGGTTTGCACACCCATAAGTGGCGGTCCAGCGCCTGCATTTGCGCTTCACCCCGAACGCAGACAAGACTGCGCCAGCCGTGCGCCAACGCTTTTTCCAAAAGCGGCGGCAACACCTGTTCCAGCTTTGCCTGTTCCAGGTGGTAAAACCAGATTTCCGGCAAGGCCTCCATTCAGGCCTGGCCTTCGTGTTCCTGGCTGATGAAACGATCAAGAAGGCGCACCCCATAGCCGGTCGCCCAGGTCGGTTCGCGCGGGTCATCGGAGCTGTCTTTCCAGGCGGTGCCGGCAATATCAATATGCGCCCAAGGGGTTTCGCCAACAAAGCGGCGTAGAAACTGCGCCGCCGTGATTGAACCCGCGCCGCGCCCACCAATGTTTTTCATGTCAGCGTATTTACTGTCGATCAGCTTGTCATAGCCGCTGCCCAAAGGCAGCCGCCAGACCGTTTCACCAGAGGCTTTACCAGCCTGATCAAGCGCCTTTGCCAGCGCGTCATCATTACTGAACACCCCGGCATTTTCATGCCCCAGCGCGATAATAATCGCACCGGTCAATGTCGCCAGATTGATAATCCGGCACGGCTTGTAGGTGTGCAGGCCATACCAAAGCGCATCGACGAGTACCAGACGGCCCTCGGCATCGGTATTTTGCACCTCAATGGTTTGCCCGTCCGCCGAGGTGACAATGTCCCCCGGCCGTGTCGCCGCCGCATCGGGCATGTTTTCAACAAGACCGATTATGCCAATGACATTGGCCCGCGCTTTACGGCCGGCCAGCGCCCGCATGGTGCCGGTCACAGCCGCCGCGCCGCCCATATCGCCCTTCATGTCCCACATCCCGGCACCGGGTTTCAAGGAAATCCCGCCAGTGTCAAAGCACACGCCTTTGCCGACAAGAACCACAGGATCAGCATCTTTTTTGCCGCCCTGCCATGACATAACCGCCAGACGGGAGCCATAATTGGATCCCTGCCCGACGCTGAGCAAAGCATTCATGCCCAATTTGCGCATGTCCTTTTCGTCAAGGATGTGCACATCCACACCCAGGGTTTCCAGCTCCTGCGCCCGCCGGGCGAACGCTTCAGGGTGCAGGACATTGGCCGGCTCGCTGACAAGATCGCGGGCCAGACAGACCCCGTGTGCCAGCTCATGCAGTGGGGAAAAAACCTTTTTCGCCGCCGCCGCATCATCACAAATGATTCGAATCATGGTGATGGAAGGCGTCTTGTTTGCGCCAAGTGTGGTGCGGTATTTATCAAACCGGTAAGCCGCCAGCAGCGCCCCGAACGCAGCGCGCGCCCCGGCCCCCGCATCCAGCCCGCCCATGTGCAAGGTCAGAGTATCAACACCCGATGTTTGTACTTTTTTCAAAGCACAGGCACCAAATTCCTCCCAGGCCAGATCGTCAGCGGCATCGCGATCACCAACCCCGACCAACATAACAGCCGCACCATCAAACCCCAAAAGTGCTTTTATATCAATTGATTGACCGGGCTTCCCGTCAAAGCGAAAAGCCTTGAGCGCCCGCGTCAACGCCCCGGCGCTTATTTTATCCAGCGCATCAGCCCCTTTGCTGTGACGCTGGCCGGAAAACATTGGTGCGGCGACAATGCCCTGATATATCTCTTTGGAAATGAATTCAATTTTCATGTGTGTTACACCCCTGGTCGATTAAAATCATATTGTTCTGACGATATGGTATTGCACAGCGAACGCAAGCGGCGCAAAACAGAACCCGTCTGGCGTATACCACGGCGATGGCGCAAGGCCAGAGCCGCGATATCTTCTTCCGACCTCTTCATTGAAAGGCCGCGATCAGTCAATGCATACCTTACAAGGTTATTTCACACGCGAAATCGTGCGGCCATTGCTGATTACAACGCTGGTCATGGCCCTGGTGGCGCTTTTGACCCAGAGTCTCTCCAGCCTTGACTTGCTGGTTGATGACAAGGCCAGCTTCATTGCCTATCTCAAGATTATTCTTTTAACCCTGCCGCAACTGGTCTCCATTGTTCTGCCTTTTGCGGTTTTTATCGCTGTTGTTTATGCGGTACACCGCCTGCATACCGATAACGAAATTATGGTCGGCTTTGCCTCGGGCATGAGCCGCTGGGCGGTGGTCTCGCCGCTATTGCGGCTCAGTATACTGATCATGCTGGCCAATCTCATATTGACCTTGTGGGTGCAGCCCTTTGCCTATCGGGCAATGCGCGAAACGGTTTATCAGGTCCATTCCAACCTTGCCAGCGCCATTATCCGCCCGGGGAAATTTGTCTCGCCTGCCGACAATCTGACGATTTTTACCCGCACTAACGATCACGGCGTGCTCAAGGATGTGTTTATCCATGACGGGCGCAACCACAAACGCCCGACAACCTATATGGCACAGACGGGGCAGTTTACCACCATCGGCAAGAACCCGGCTTTGGCGCTGACCAATGCCACCCGCCAGACCTTTGATAAAAGCGGGGATATGGAATTATTGAAATTTTCCAGCACTGTTTTTGAGCTTGGCGGGGTTATCGAACCGCAAGGCGATTTATTTTTCAAATTGTCTGACCGGTTTTTAGGTGGCCTGCTGCACCCTGATATGACTGACTTCTGGGAACGCGAAAACGCCAATGCCATGGCCGCCGAAGCGCATTACCGCATTACCAGCCCGCTTTATAGCGTTCTGATGATGCTGATGGCGCTCACCGCTCTTTTGGGCGGTGATTTCAACCGGCTGGGCTATGCCCGCCGTATTGCCGCCATGGCCGCCCTTGCTTTGCTGGCCCGCCTTGCCGGATTCACCATTCAGGCGGCCGCCGTGGAAAGCACTGCGCTTAATCTTTTTCAATATCTCCTGCCGCTTGGTGGCAGCGGCCTGTGTCTGTGGATTTTGCTGCGCAATCCGCGCCCGCCCAAAGCGGAGCACAGCACATGATGAGCACGCTGACCCACTATCTTTATCGGCGCATACTGGGCGGCATTGTTATGGCCGCGCTTATTATCGGGGTGTTGGTATTTGTTGTCGATTACGTTGAATTGTCTCGTCAACTGGACGGGGAAGAGCGGGCCACCGCCGCATTTATTCTCTATCTGACCGCCTTGAAAATGCCTGGCATGCTCGAACAGACACTACCGTTTGTGGTGCTGTTTGGTGTTATGGCCGCCATGACCCAGCTTAACCGCCGCAGCGAGCTGGTGGCGATGCGCGCGGCCGGCCTGTCGGCCTGGCGATTTGTCACCCCGGCGGCGATTTGCGCCGGCCTTATCGGCCTTGTCACCATGACGGCGTTAAACCCGATCGCCGCCGATTTGAATGCGCGCTTTGAAACCACCCGGATTGCCCTGACCAGCGCCAATGGCACCCATGCGGGGGCACGAAATGCCTCCGGATACTGGTTTCGCGAAGTCACCAATGGCGAGACGCTGGTTGTCCATGCGGGCGATATTCTGGCGCAATCATCGACACTTTTTAATCTGACATTTTTCTACTACCGGCTGGACGAGACCGACTCGCCGGTATTTTTGCACAGGCTTGATGCAAAACGCGCCGAACTCCTGCCCGGGCAATGGGTTTTGCATGAGACACTGGACACCCCCCCAAAAGGCGATACCACGCGCCGCGATATCTTGCGCCTGGAGACCAGCATTGCCCCTTCGGCGCTGGTTGATCAGATTTCCGGGCGGGCCTTGCCCTCCTTTTACAGCCTGCCGCATATTATTGCCGAGAACAAGCGTGCCGGGTTTAATGCCCGCCAATACCAGCTGCAATTTCAACGGCTTTTGGCCCTGCCGCTTACATTGGCGGCAATGGCGCTGATTGGCGCATCGTTTTCACTGCGCCTTGTCCGGCTGGGCGGCCTGTTATCGCTCAGCCTGCTGGCCGGCGCTTCGGGGTTTTTGCTTTATTTTGCCAGCGATCTTCTCGAGGCACTGGGTACGGCCAATGTGTTGCCCCCGTTTTTTGCCGTATGGGCTGCGCCGTTTTTTGCGCTGTTTGCAGCATTGGCGCGCATTACCATATTGGAGGACGGTTAAAGCCTGTCTTTAAGGCACAATCAGCAATAGACGCTGTGCCTGTGATCCGCTATGAAACTCCCTGGCTGGAGGACTCACATGCATCCATGCGTGTGCGCGGCAATTTTACGGGAGTTCGCAGCGAATATGGGACAGACAAGGGTTTTGCATAATGCCGGCATGATGATTGCCCTGCTGGGCCTTTTTTTTGCCCCGGCCGTGCTGGCAAAAGATGCCGACTCCCCTGCCGTCAAAAGCGCGCCTTTGCCAGTATATCTGGAAGCTGATCAGCTCATCGATGATAAGGAAAACGATCAATATATCGCCAAAGGCCATGTTGAAGCGCGCTATAACGGGCGCATACTGAACACTGACACGCTTTATTATCACCCCGCGACAAAACGCATCCATGCCATAGGTAATATCGTCGTTGTTGACCCGGATGGTACGGTACAATTTGCCGACGAGATGGAATTGAGTGACGATCTGGCCGATGGAGTGGCCCTGGCCTTTTTTGCCCGCCTCTCCAACTCGGCCACCATTGGGGCGACCAGCGCCACCCATTCGGAAAATGGCCAGCGCAACACCCTGACCAAGGCGTTTTACACCGCCTGCAAAGCCTGCTCCCAAACCGAAGATGGCAAATCAAAGCGCCCGACATGGCGCATACGGGCGCGCAATGTGGTGCAGGACCAAAAATCCCACATGATCAAATACCGTGATGCGGTGCTTGAGGTGAAGGGTATCCCGGTTTTCTACTCTCCTTACTTTGCCCACCCGGATCCAAATTCCGGGCGGCGTTCGGGCCTGCTTTTTCCGCTCGTCAAACATTCCGGGAAATACGGATTTTCTTATGAACAGCCCTATTATCAGGTGCTTGGCCCGTATGCAGACGCAACATTCACCACCCGCCTTTTTACCGGCGTAAACCCGCTTGAAAACGTCAATTACAGACAGAATGTCCGCTCTGGTTCATTTTATCTCAACGGCAGCATCACCAAAGAACAGGATTTTGACGGCAACGGAAAGAAGTTTGGCAAAAACCATGTGCGCGGTCATATTTTCGGCGCTGGCGAATTTAATTTAAGCGAAAAATGGAAATGGGGCTTTGGTGCCGCTGGCGTGACCGATGATCTTTATTTGCGCCGTTACGATATTGCCGGTGAAACCGATCAGCGCGGTATTTACAGCAGTAATTCCCAGCGCCTGAGCAATCAGCTTTATGCGCAAGGTCAAAGCCGGAATTTCTTTGCGCAAATCGGCGCGGTGCGCTTTCAGGGTCTGCGCGCAGGCGATGTCGACGACCAGTTTCCCATTGTCGGCCCCCTGTCGGATATAAGACAGCGTCTGGATGACCCGCTTTTTGGAGGCACTTTGATGCTGCGCGCCAATACGGTTGCGCTGACACGCATTGATGGCAATGACAATG
>JALWSB010000118.1 GCA_027080345.1 Robiginitomaculum sp.
GGATTTGACAAATTTACCGACCCGCCAGGCAAACAAAAGATCTGCCATTTCGCGCGCATCCGGCGCCCGTTTTGTAACAATACGCAAATCCTCTTGCGTAATATGCCCCACATCAAGATCTTGCACCAACAGCCCGCCGGAGACACTGCGCGCGCTCAAACCCGCTTGCAAAGGATCGGCCATTTCACCGCTGAGCAAAAGCCGTAAATTGGGCTTTTTGGCAAACACCGCTTTGGCCCCGGCATCCGCATCCGGGGCGATAACAACCTCGGTAAAGGTTTCGCAAATGCGCGCCGCCATGGCCTCGTCCAGCGGTCGGTTCAGCGCCACAATGCCGCCAAAGGCTGATACCGGATCGCAGCGCAAGGCCCGCTCATAGGCGCTGCGCACATTATCGGCGCAGGCCACGCCGCACGGATTGGCATGTTTGATAATCGCCACCGCGGCGGTGTCTTGCCCGTTAAACGCGCTGACCAGTTCAAACGCCGCATCGGTATCATTGATATTATTATAGCTTAACGCCTTGCCCTGAATTTGCCGGGCGCTGGTGACACCGGGACGCGCCGGGCCAGCATGGTAAAATGCGGCTGATTGGTGCGGGTTTTCCCCATAACGCAAATCCTGCCTGCGCCGCCCGCCAATAACCCGGTATGTGGGCGATGTCTCGCCAATTTGCGCCGCATACCAATTGGCAATCGCCGCATCATAAGCCGCCGTGCGGGCATATGTGTTGGCGCTCAAGGCCTTGCGTAAAGTCAGCGGCGTTGCCCCGTCATTGGCACGCAAAGCTTCAAGGACGCGGGCCATATCATCGGTATCGGTGCAGGTGCAGACCCAGGCGTAATTCTTGGCCGCGGCGCGCAACATGGCCGGGCCACCAATATCAATATTTTCGATGCATTCATCGAATGAGCCGCCGCCGGCCACCGTCTCTTCAAAGGGATAGAGATTGACATAAAGAAGATCGATGGGCGCAATATCATGCGCCGCCATGGCCGCCCTGTGCGCCTCATTATCACGCAAGGCCAAAAGCCCCCCATGCACCGCCGGATGCAAGGTTTTAACCCGGCCATCCATCATCGACGCAAAGCCGGTCAGCTCACCGACATCACGCACTTCAAGCCCCGCATCAAGCAGGCTTTGGCGCGTGCCGCCCGTAGAGACAAGTTCGATGCCCAAATCATCCAGCGCTTTGGCAATCTTAACAAGGCCGGTTTTATCTGAAACAGACAGTAAGGCCCGGCGAACAGGAACCAGATCAGGCATGCCTTTATCCTTTTTACGAATCAGCAAAGCTCATGGGCGTTCTGTTACACCAAAGGCATAAACCCGGACAGGTGATTTTTACGCCTTCGGGATTTAATTTTTCAACCTGGTAAAAGACCAGCGCCAGATATTGTGTTCTTCTCCTGGCGGGGCCAGAGCGTCGCAATGCTGGTAAAGCACAATCTGCTTTGTGCGCATGGGCGGTGCCCCGGCGGCCAGATAAACCGATGGTTCCAGCGAAAGCGGGCCAGCGCCACATCTGAATTTCCAGCCGCCCTGGCCGGGCAGGCGCAACAAGACCTGTTTGCCATCGCGCGCCATGCTGGTTTTAACCAAAGGATGCAGATGAAAACGCAAGGCCATTCTTATACTTTTGGGGGCATTGGTATAGGGCGCATTGGCAGGATGAAAAACCGTATCTTCCCCGCGCACGTCATCGCCTTTTGTGCTGACGAACAGGCGGCGCTGGTGAATAACCCCAAAGCGCTGTAAATATCCTGCATGCTGTGCCTCGACCCAGGTGCCGGCATGGGGTTCTTCGGTGCGCCGCGCCGGGGTGCCGGTATCGGGCACAATAAGTTGCGGCCCCAAAATACTGTGCCGCAGGCCTTTAAAATAAATGTCTGCCGAAGACTCTCCACCCAAAACCAGTGTCGAATGCCCGGCGGTCAGGCGAACCGGGGCACGCCAGTGTTCAGGCTGATCCGGCGACCAGCCGCAATTGGTCACCAGCCGCCCTTGCGGGGTGCTCAGCTCAAAAGCCAACGCCCCCGCATGGGCTTCATGGCTGAAAGCGACGGGCGGCGGGCGACCGGTATCAAGAATAACCACAGCGTGTTTTCGGGCGATACGCTGATATCCCGAATGCGGCGCATAGGAAAACGGTGCATCGGCGATTTTGAGTTTGTTCAAAAACGCCTTGAGGATTTTTTTCTGCCCCTCACCACCGCCATTAAACACCGCCAGACCACCGTCCGCATATTGAAAAAACCGTGCCATCGGAGCCAGACGGCGGATCGCCCGGTCAACATCTTCGGGCCGGGCAGTTCCGGTACTATCCAAAAAGGCGCTGAGCGCCACCAGGTCCTGCAAGGTCAGTACGCACTTTTGCGGATTGCGGCTGACATGCCCGCCATCGGGCAGAATTTGCGTTTTTAACTGCGCCTGCAACAGGCTAAATCCGTCTTCAAGACAGTCTTCCAGCCCCGGCAAAAGAACACCCGCCGCAATCAGCGCAAAGGCAATATGCATATCCCCTTTGGCCGCCGTCGCGCGTCGGGCGCAGCGGCGCAAATAAAGAATTTGCAAAAGCAGGCTGCGCCGCCGCGCCGGACCCGCTCCGCCCTCCTCGGCCAGCAAGGTGGTTGCCGCCCCCAGCCAGGAAAGACAACGCCGGGCGCAGACTTTTTCGTCCCATGAAAACGCATTCCAGCGCCCGTAATGCGTAATCCAGTCATCGATATGCGCACCGGCCACGGCTTTGGCTTTACCCCCCGGCACAGCCAATAGATCTTTTAACCATTCAAAGCCGTGCAACCGACGGGCAAAGCGCCGCGATGGAGCTGCTATGGTCCAGGCCTGCGTCCCGGTCGCATAATCAGCCCGCGTCCCGGCCAGCACAAAATGACCCGCAAACAAGGCCCGCCCGGTTTGTGCATCACCGGGCAGTAAAGGAGAAAAATCACCACGCGGCAGGCCACATACGGGGGGGCGCACAACCAACGCACGATATAGAGGCAGGGCAAAAAGCTCGCCGCCCAAATCGCGGCGCATGACCCCGAAAAGGGCGCGCAAAATTGCCATTGTCTGCGATCGTGCCGTCATGCCCTGTTCTTCACAGCCTTGTCCTGCCTATTGGAAAATCCATCTTGCGCAATACAAAACGCCCGCCCTGACAATGCCAGAACGGGCGCCATAATAGAAGACTGATCTTAAAAGACTATTGCGCCGGATAAGCGGCGGTATTTTTGGGCAATACGCGGGCGCGTTCGCCATATTCCACCCAGACCGGGGTGCCATTGGCAATGGCAACATCGCCGCCTTGGGTGACGGTAATAATTTCCGAATCCCGATCGAGGCGAATGGTATAGGCAAAGCCGGTTTTTTCGGTGGCACTTTTTTCCGCTGCCGCGCCCAGAAGACCGCCCAGAATGGCCCCGCCGACCGCGCCAATGGCGCTATCGCGGCCATGACTGCCCGCTTCTTTGCCAATAACGGCCCCAAGCCCGGCACCGGCGGCAACGCCAACCCCTGAATTGGTGTTTTCAATTTTGATAACACGGCTGGCAATGACGACACCGGAATCGGCATGGCTGACCTGACCAACGGCGCTGCGTTGATAATCATTGGCACCCAGATCAGACACACAGCCGCCCAGCAGCAACGTGCCGGCAATGGAAAAAGCGCCAACGGTTTTGGTAAGATTACGAGAGTTAAGCATGTTTATATTCCTTGCCTGCAAGTGTTTTCAAATGGCCCCAGGCGCCGAGTGTACAAAAACGAAGCTGAACGCTTCCTGAACGCCCGCTGAACGCCGTGTTGCCGTGCGTTTATGATTGTAGTCGCAAACATGTCGCAAAAAAGGCATCCAGCCCATTTTTATCGGCCCAGGCCCCCGGCGGAATGCGTAACATGCCGTCTTTCAAAAATTCCAGGCCAAAAGGCAGGCCTTGCCCGGCTTTGCTATCAATACGCACCGGCAGGCTTTGCACAGCGCGCTCTATAACCCCCTCGCCCTCTTTGCGTTCGGCCGAACACACACAATAAACCAGACGCCCGCCGGGCTTTACATGTGTGATGGCCGCTTTGATCATGGCCAATTGCTGCGTTGCCAACCGGGCAATCTGTTTATCGCTTTTACGCATCAACACATCCGGGTGGCGGCGAAATATACCGGTTGCTGAACACGGCGCATCGAGCAATACCGCATCAAATTTTTGTGCCCCGGCCCACTGCAAGGCGTCGCCAACCACGCATGTGGCATCGAGATGCAACCGCGCCAGATTTTCTTCCAGGCGTTTCAAGCGCCGCTTTGAGCGATCCAGCGCCCAGACAGTGGCCCCGGCGCGCGCCATTTGCATGGTTTTACCCCCGGGCGCGGCGCACAAATCAAGAATGGCTTCACCCTTTTGCGGGGCCAGCAAAAACACCGGTAAAGACGCTGCCCCGTCCTGGACAAACCAGCACCCCTCTTCATAGCCCGGCCAGGTGCTGACATCACCACTGCGTGCGGCACTGCGCGCAACACGGATCATTTTGCCGCCAAGCACCTGCCCGCCAAGCCGCTGCGCCCAGGCCTCTGCATCACCGTCGATAATGGCCAGATCCGTTGGCGGGTCTTCTTGCAATACCATGGCCGCATTATGGACGCTGTCTTCGCCGTAAGTGCGCGCCCAGCGTTTGCGCAGCCAGGGCGGAATATTGTGCGTAACCGGGCAGGTTTGCGCGACATCAGCGCCGCTTTGCGTGACTTTGCGCAATACCGCATTGACCAGCCCCTTATAACCCCGCATTGCCGGATCAGCGGCGCTGAGCGA